>JAYZKL010000025.1:0-22249 GCA_036163455.1 Pseudomonadota bacterium | reverse complement strand
ATTATTAATTATATTAATATCGCCTACATCTCCAGCATGTATAACGTAAGAATTTTTATTTATTAAATTACTTATTTCTGGATGTAAATCAGAATGTGTATCTGAAATTACAATGAATGATATTTCCTTATCACTTATAGTTCTTTGTTGGTTTTTCATTTTAATCTTTAGAAAATAGTTGCGCCAAAAATCTTAATCGCATCATCTTCAATTCCTAGCACCAATCGGCCTAAGAAATCTCCATCTACTGTTTCACTTTTTTGTTTGTAGAGGACTGTTACATACTCATTCCTTCTCAAACATCCTAAAAATTCTCTTTCTTTTGTTAAACTAGTTAAAAGCTCACTACCTGCCCATTGTTTACCAAGCGTAACTTCATCAGTTCCCATAAGTAATTTTTTTGAAAAATTCTTAGTAAAACCTCCATAGTCTTTGTTGTTAGAAGTTTCTACTAGATTATCCCAGAGAGGGTCTGCAATCTTTAAGATTTCTTGATCTGTTAGTTCAAGAAGCTTCATTTATTTTCTCAAGAAGCTTCTTCTTTTTTTTCTTCTTTTTCTTCGTCAACCAAATGATATACAGGCGCTTTTTCGAGTTCAAACTTACCAGTTTTTGGATCTCTGCGTGAAACTGTTAAACAGTGCCAATTATCATCATCCAATTTAAGAAAATCACCGCGATAATAATAACCAGGCCAACGAGTTTCCTCACGGAACATTGTGTGTTCCGCAACACATTGAGAAACTAGCACACGGTGTTTTAATTCCCAAGCTCTCATGAGCTGGTGATAATCTTCAGCTCCTATATGCTCAAGATCTTCTGTTAAAGTATCTAATAACTCTAGACCTCTCTTTAACATTTTACCATTGGTCATATAATGAGTACCGATTCCTCCACAGTAGTCATCCATAATTTTTTGTAGTCTTTGTAAACCTTGTATTGGTAATAAATAACTTGGAGATACTGTGCCACCTGTAATTTCATTTCTACCAACAGTATAGTTTTCCATAGGTTGATATACTTCTTTTTTGAACTTTTCACATTGGGTTTCAGTAACTTTAATATTTTCCGCTTTTTTGTCGTTTATATATTTAACGGCTGCTTTAGCGCATAATCTACCTTCAGTGAAAGACCCGGATGAGAAAGCATGTGCTGTACCACCAGCAGCATCGCCAGCAGCAAACAATCCATCTATCGTCATCATCCTGTTGTAACCCCAAAAATATTCTGGTGGCGAAAGATCTTCTGGTCCACTACACCAAGCGCCAGAACAGGTAGCATGAGACCCCATAACATAAGGTTCAGAGGTAGTTAGTTCAGGGTTTTGATATTTAGGATCAATGTCTTGTGACGCCCAAACAACAGCCTGTCCAACTGTCATACCTAAAAAGTTTTCCCATCCTACTTCTTCTAAGTGAGGATCTTGAAAAGCTTCCATGGTAACCATATGGATTGGACCGCCTCCAGCAATTGTTTCTTGAATGAAAGCATGGTTTCTTAAACATGTTGGCACTGGATGATGATCAATATATTCACCAACCATTGCTTTTGTATTGTCATACCATTTTTTCTCATAGTTTTCGCCAGCAGCATTTTGAGTATATGTTTTAAGATGTAAAAAATACGCTCCAACTGGCCCATAACCATCTTTAAATCTTGTTAACACAATTCGGTTTTCCATCTGTGTCATCTTTGCTCCAACAGCTATAGGTAATGCGTATGCAGAACCATTGCTCCATGGCGCATACCAAGTACGTCCCATACCTTCACCTACTGCTCTTGGTTTAAAGATATGTGAGGCACCGCCAGCAGCACAAATTACTGCTTTTGCACGAAATACATGGAAGTCACCAGTACGCATATTAAAGCCACAAGCTCCTCCAATCCTGTTTTCTTGTGTCTCATCCATCAAAAGATGAGTAATCATGACCCTGTTATAAATTTTATCAGCTGACTTTTTGGCAGCTTCAGCTACAATCGGTTTGTAACTTTCACCATGGATCATAATTTGCCATTTTCCTTCACGCTGATATCTTCCAGTTTCCTTGTTACGCATCAATGGCAGTCCCCATTCTTCAAACATATGAACTGCAGAGTCTACATGACGTGCCATATCGTAAGCTAGATCTTCACGAACCATTCCCATCAAATCATTTCTTGCATAACGAACGTGGTCCTCGGGTTGATTTTCACCCCATTGCATACCCATATAACAATTAATTGCATATAAACCTTGAGCCACAGCACCACTTCTATCTATATTAGCTTTTTCAGCACAGATAATTTTAAGGTCTTTACCCCAGTATCTAGATTCGAAAGTGGCGCCAGTACCTGCCATACCACCTCCAACTATAAGAATGTCACAATCTTCACGAACAGTTTTAATAGCCATTAGTAATATACTCCTTGTTTTAATTTACCAACTTTATCCATTTCTGGTAAACCATCATCAGCAGTTTCAACCTCTCCAGTTTTAAGATATTTTGGTTCGTTATAAAGCAATTCTGATTCATACATTTCTTGAGTAGGATTATTTTCTTTTGCAAGTTCTGGAATACATTCACCCCATGGTTTTGTTGTTATAGGTGAGCAAAAGTTTTTTTCCGTACCATTTCTAAATTTAATCTTCCAAGAGATAGTACCTTTTTCTTCTTCTCGAAGTACACGGACACTATGCCCTAAAGGTGCAAAGTCAGCATAACCCCTAGCATCTATTGCATTTTGATCACAAGCTTTTACACATGAATAGCATTCCCAACACATATTAGGTTCTATATTAACTGCACGTCTTAAAGTCTTGTCAATGTGCATAATGTCTGACGGACAAATATCAACACACATTCCACACCCATCACATCTTGTCATGTATACAAAAGTTGACATAATTACTCTCTCCTTAATTTTCTAATCATATAATTCATTAATAATTCTTTGGTTGTTCTCTTCTTATACCTAAACCAAATTGTTTAGGCTTATCTGCAGGTTCTGGCAGATTACTTCTTGAGCCATCTGCTTCTGCTAAATGTTTTTGTATTGCTGCACCAGGTTTATAAAACATATGAGCAAATTTTGACCAATAAACACCACCAAATAAAACTATATTTGAAAGTATAAATAAAATTAAAAATAAACTAGCTAATCCTGATGCGCCTATTGTTTGTGTATATGACCATAGCAGTGCTGTTGATTGTGTTGCTAGAAGCGATAAAACAAATAAGTCAGCAAAAATTACGTGATACCATGGATGGCCTTCTGCAGAAACATTAACTCTTATAGCAAACCAAAACCAAAAACCTCCCACACACGTCATTATCGCACCAATATGCCAGAGCATTGGAAGTAATGGAGGTGTAATTGACGATGGAGTGGAATAGTAGAAGATCATAATAAAAGAAGTTACCCAAAAAATTATAGTTCCATACATTCCTAGTAGATGTGCAGTTCTACGTTGGAAAGTGCAAAATTCAGATGATGTTAAGATATCAGACGCAACTGTTTTTAGTATGATAGATGCTTTTTCTCCCGTGCTAACAGTCCTTGTTGCCGATTCTTTCGCTTTTTTAGCATTTTCAAAGAAATATTTAACATTTTTTTTATGAATCATATCAAGGATAGTTCCGCCGATTACTAAAATAATCATTAAAATTACAAATATCTGCATTGCTATTGATGGCATCACACTAGAAAGCATAGAAAACGGATTGATAGTTAGCATAGTTTTTTTCGATCTCCCTTTTTTAATATAATCTCAATTTATGAGGTATTCAGCATATCTTACTCATGCGATTATAATAGATTATGCCTATATTAGGAATTAATTATTTACAAAAAAATGAAAAATTTTATTTTGATTGATAATAATTCATTAATATTTCAGCAACTTCTTTTCTCGCAAATTCCTGAGGCAATTCCTCTCCATTAGACAGCATTTCCCTTACTTTTGTACCTGATAGAAGGACAAAGTCGTCTTTATTATGGTCTTTTACATCCCTCATCATTACAACTTTATTTAGTTTTTTTGAATATGCTGTATGGTCTGCAGCAAAAATCTCAATTTTTAATGATTCTTTTACAATAGGATTTTCGAATATTTCTTGAGCATCAAAAGCGCCATAATAATCGCCTACCCCCGCATGATCTCTCCCAATAATTAAATGGGAACATCCGCAATTTTGCCTGAAAGTTGCATGGAGCAATGCCTCTCTAGGTCCAGCATAAAGCATGTCAAAACCGAAACCTGAAATAATTGCTGTATTTGGAGCAAAGTATAATTCAACCATTTTTCTAATAGCTTTATCTCGAACATCTCCAGGTATATCACCCTCTTTTAGTTTACCTAATGTCATATGAATAAGAACTCCATCAGCATTTATTCTATCTAATGCCATTTTACATAACTCTTCATGCGCCCTATGCATAGGGTTTCTTGTTTGGAAAGCAACGGTTTTTAACCATCCAGAACTTTGAAGTTTTTGTCTTATTTCAGAAGCTGTTGCAAATGTATTTGGAAACTCCTCAGGAAAGTAACTATAATTTAAAACTTTTATTTCTCCCGCGATTAAAAATCTACCAGATGATAAAAAATTTTTAACTCCAGGGTGGTTGGAATCATTAGTTCCAAAGACATTTTTTGCTATTTCATTAATTTCATTTTCACCTAATTCTTCTATTGATTGAACAGACTGAATTGCAAGAGGTGGATTACCATCAATATTAGGGTCCAATAAGGCAATTCTTTCACCAACCTCAATTCCATCTATAGAATTATTCAAATTCATAATTGGAATGGGCCAAAACAACCCATCCATCATCTTCATTGATTTTGCAATACTAATTGAGTCATTTTTATTCATGAATCCTGATAATGGGGTAAAATATCCTGCCCCCAACATAACTGCGCATGATGCTGCTGACGAGTTAAGAACAACCTTTTTTAAATCCTTTGATTCTTTGAGTAAATCCTGTCTTTCCCCATCATTATTGACATATAGGGGCAATAGCTCTTTCGATCCATGAGGCTCTATCAAATTTTGCATGAAAAATCCATAAAATTTTAACTATATTTTAATTGATGAACTAAAAAAGTAATATTATAATTCACAAAACTTATATATCAAAGAGATATATCAAGTCGGGAATATACTGTAAAATCCAGTATTTTTATCAAGGAAAATATATAAAAGGTGAACTATATGGAAGAAGTTTTAGAAATCAGAGACGGGTGTACAACACCTACTCAATTATTAAAAAGTAAGGCATTTGCTCAATATTTAGAGATTTATAAAAAACAGTTTATAAAAGATCTTGAAAAAAGAGATGATTCAAGCCTAAGTGAAGAGGTTTCACACAAACTTGAATATATTAAGAGTATAGAGCCTAAGATATATATTTCTATACTAGAAGGATCAACTCCATTTTCTGGAGATGATTTAAGAGACTTCCGCGATGCAGTACAGTTCCTAGATGGGGCATTTCACCACTATAGAACCAAATCCTATTCTCGTCTTGTAAGATTACATAATGAATTATTAGATCAATCTTTAAATAGCGAAGAAATTAAAGATAAAGTTTCGATTAAAGCTGAAAAACTTTCTAACCTAATTATTGAAACTAGAAGAATACTGCTTATAAAAGTTGGGCTTGGAGAAGGGGTCAGAAGAACAAAAGGCCTTGATTGCAGACCAAATGTCGCAGTAGGGGAGATTTCTGGGCATTACATTAAATTGCCTGGTGATTATTCAAACCTAAATCAGGTACCTATGACTAGTTGTTCAGATATGCGTACTGGTGTTTACTATACAACACACGCGAACAAAAGAGCATATCCTTTTTTTGCACTAGATCATAATCCGATTAAAAATGATTTATTTAAACCAGAAGAATATGTAGCGATACCATTTGAAATTGGAGCATGGAATATATTGTGTTACATCCATAAAACTCGTGGCTACATTGAGATTGAAGCAGGTTTGTTAAACCTATTTCCATTCGCAAAAATTGAAAATGTAACAAAAAAACAACCTGATGGAATATTTGTTTTAGGTTGCCCTAATTCAGATATGAAAGACTTAGGTTACTACCACGACAAAGAAAATGATCTTTTAGTTGGATTAATACCTGGACTGGATGATTGTCAATATTTTGGGTATGGAAAAAAACCAATGCTAACTTTACATAATGTGCTTTGTATAATTAAAGGGGATTTACCATTACATTGTGGCGCAACAAGGTATGTAGTTAGGTTTGATGAAAAAACGAATGAACCGTACATTTTTGACTCGTTAATCAAAGCAGATGATATGGGTAGAGCTATATTAAAGGAAAATGGATCAGGTGAAGAGGTTCCATATTTCTATGGTACTGAAACAGGGGCCTTCGCGTGTTTAGATGGATTTAGTGAATATGCCAAAATGCAAATGGAAGGTAGAGAAATTGGATACAATAAACATTCTGGTACGAATGCTAGACAAATTGTTCCAGTAACAGAATATTCTGAAATTTCAACTGGATCGGAATTAGACATTTTATTATATCTAAATAATTACGATATCATCCCTCAAGGTGAATCCTGCATGAAAGCTGATATGAAACCGGGTGATGCGCTTGAGCATTTTAGAAGTGGCGCCCGTGTTGCTGCAGGTAGTACTCAGACACATAGAGGAGAGGTTGAAATAAGTTATTGGGCTAATCCTTTCCCTTTATTGAAGGACAAAGAATGGAAGGTTTTGCCTGAACATGCTGAAATGTGTGAAAAATTTGAAAAAATTGAAAAAAGATTTTTTGATAATTTTAAACAACGTGTATCCGATGGTAAAATGAAAATAGGAGTTGCACATAGCATGTTAATGGCAGGTGTTTATAAAGAAAGCAGTGATGATGTTCTTAAAAAAGGCGGTTTTTCTGAGAGAGAAATGGTTGAACATCATGGCCCAGAACGAGCAGCTCATGACATGATAGATTTAATAAAGTCAGCAGCTGTAGAAAAGAGAAAAAGAATGAATAATGGTAAAGCAAAAGAAGTTGATATAACAATAGCTACCATTGGTGATAGCAGAACAGGGAAGTCAGAAATGGCTGAAAAAATGGAAGGCGTATTGAGCATGAGTCTTATCTAAAAAGCTTGATATATTCTAAAAATTACTTATAATTGTATCCATATCATTTCAACAGTTTCATTTTCATTTTGAAAAAAAATTCGTAAATACTTGGAGGAAATTTTTTAATGAGCAATGTTATAGAAATAACAGATGCTTCTTTTGAAGAAGAGGTTCTTAAATCAGATATACCTGTTCTTTTAGATTTTTGGGCAGAGTGGTGTGGTCCCTGTAAATCTCTAAGTCCAATAGTTGATGAGACATCAAAAGACTATGAAGGAAAAATCAAATTTGCAAAAATTAATGTTGATGAGAATGCTGACACTACTAAAGAATTTGGTATACGAGGAATCCCTACTCTAATACTTTTTAAAAATGGAGAAAAAAAAGAGACGAAAGTTGGTCTCTTAACTAAATCAGAACTTACATCATTTCTAGACAACAATATATGATTTCAATAAACCCTTACAATAACCCACAATAAAATTATGAACTTAACTGAACTTAAAGAAAAACCAATCCAAGAACTGGTCCAAATTGCTGAAGGTATGGGTGCTGAAAATGTCAGCAGACTCAAAAAACAAGATGTTATTTTTACCATTTTAAAAAATCATTCATCGAGCGGCGAAGATATTTCTGGGGGCGGAGTCTTGGAGATATTGCAAGATGGATTTGGTTTTTTAAGATCCTCAGGAAGTTCATATTTAGCTGGACCAGATGATATTTATGTTTCACCTAGTCAGATAAGAAAATTTTCACTGCGAACAGGTGACACCATATTAGGTAAGATTAGACCTCCAAAAGAAGGGGAAAGATATTTTGCGTTATTAAAAGTTGATGGAGTCAATCATGATGATACTGAGAATTCCAGGAATAAAATTTTATTTGAAAATCTTACACCTCTGCATGCTAACGAAAGATTAAGATTAGAACGTGGAAATGGTAGCAGCGAGGATATTGCTGCAAGATTAATTGATATTGCGTCGCCAGTTGGTAAAGGTCAAAGAGGTTTGATTATATCTCCCCCAAAAGCCGGTAAAACAATAATGCTTCAAAATATTGCTCAAAGCTTAACTTCAAATAATCCAGATTGTGAATTAATAGTTCTACTAATTGATGAAAGACCCGAAGAAGTGACAGAAATGTCAAGAATGGTCAAAGGGGAAGTAGTTGCAAGCACATTTGATGAACCCGCACATAGACATGTTCAGGTTGCTGAGATGGTTATAGAAAAAGCAAAAAGACTGGTTGAGCATAAGAAAGATGTAGTTATCCTATTAGATTCAATAACAAGGCTTGCAAGAGCTTATAATACAATGGCTCCTTCATCAGGAAAAGTATTAACTGGTGGGGTAGATGCAAACGCATTAACAAAGCCAAAAAAATTCTTTGGTGCCGCAAGGAATGTGGAAGAAGGGGGAAGCCTTACTATATTAGCAACAGCTCTAATAGATACAGGGTCAAAAATGGATGAAGTGATTTACGAAGAATTTAAAGGTACTGGAAATATGGAGATACATCTAGATAGAAGAATTGCTGAAAAAAGAATTTATCCAGCTATTAACATAAATAGATCTGGAACAAGAAGAGAGGAATTACTGACAACTCAAGAGGAATTACAAAGAATTTGGATTTTAAGAAAAGTTCTTCATTCTATGGACGAGCTCGATGCAATGGAATTTATGCTAGGCAAACTCCAGTCATCTAAGACAAATGCAGAATTCTTTGAAGCTATGAAAAAATAATTAATTTCCTATATCTTGTCTGTAAAAAATTAAATCACTATTTTCTTTTGTAAAAGCCTCATCTTCATAAGCTTTAATTTTTTTCATATTTTCATAAGCCAATGAAACAGCGTTTTCTTTATCAGGAGCTGTTGCATTTATTGATAAAATTCTGCCACCTATAACCTTTATTTTTCCATTTTCTATTACAGTGCCAGAATGAAATATTTTTATAAAATCATTTTCAATAATTTCAGATAAATCTAAATAAAAATCTTTTTTAAATTTACCTGGATAACCTTTAGATGCCAAAACAATAGTGCAACAGAAAAGAGGGTCACTGTCATTTTCTTCTTCTTCAAAAATATCAAAAGCTAGATTTTCAACCCCAGATATTAAATCTAATAAATCTATATTGTAATGATTAAGAGCTATCATTATATTTTGTGTTTCTGGATCTCCAAGTCTACAGTTATATTCAAGAATATTTATTTCACCATTCTTATCAACCATCAATCCTATATATAAGAATCCCAAATAATCAGACCCAACTTTTTTATTAATAGATGCAATTGTTTTTGCATATATTTCCTTTATTTTCATATTTAACTTATAGAGAAAGTTTTTATTTTCTAATACAAACGGATGTGTAATTGCACCCATCCCCCCAGTATTTGGTCCAGAATTATATTCATCTCTTGATTTATAATCTTTAGTCAACGGTAGAAGTATTCCAAAATTTCTAAAATTACATATATAGATTGCTGACATTTCAATCCCTGTCAAAAACTCTTCTATTAACACCTTTTTTGAGGAGTCATCATTCATAAGTTGTGTAATTGCTTCTAATGAATCTTCAAAACTATCTGTTATTACCACTCCCTTTCCAGATGCCAAGCCATCAGCTTTAATTACTACTGGATATTTCCTAGTAGAAAGATATTTAGTAGCAGATTGTTTTTCTGAAAAAGATTCCGAAGAAGCTGTTGGCAAATTATTTTCATTCATGAAGGATTTTGCGAAAACTTTTGATCCTTCCAATCTAGCATGTTCTTTAGTTGGTCCAAAAATTCTTAACCCTTCTGCGTTAAATCTATTTACTATTCCATCAACAAGAGGTGCTTCTGGCCCAACAATTGTAAGATCAATTGAATTTTTTTTTACAAAATCTATTAACGAGTCAATATCAGTAGTTTTTAATTTAATATTAGTTGTTTTTTTTTCAAAAAAAGTTCCACCGTTTCCTGGAGCAACATAGATAGAATTTATTTTTTCAGACTTACTGAGATTCCATGCTATTGCATGCTCTCTCCCTCCCTGACCTATTACCAAAACTTTTAATAACATATTTAATGTTTGAATACTCGGATACCAGTAAAAACCATTGACATTTTATGCTGATTTACAGCTGAAATTATTTCTTTGTCCTTTATTGAACCACCTGGTTGTATAATACTACTTACCCCAATTTTTTTAGCTAAGTCAACATTGTCTCTAAAAGGAAAGAATGCTTCAGATGCCATCACACAACCTTTGAGATTTATTTTTTGCTTTTTTGCTTTATCTCTAGCTATATTAGTTGAATCTATCCTACTCATTTGTCCAGCTCCTATACCTAAGGTTTTCTTATTTTTAACAAAAACGATAGCATTTGATTTTACAAACCTTGTTACCTTAAAGGCAAATAATAAATCATTAATTTCTCTCAATGAGGGCTTTTTTTTAGTTACAAAATTTAAATTATTTTTTGCTATAGACTTTGAATCAGACTCTTGAATTAGAAAATTACTTTTTAGCGCTTTCATATCATATGATTTTATTTTGGGGTCAAATTTATCAATTATTAATAACCTTATATTAGGCTTAGCCTTCATGATTTTTAGGCCATTATTAGTGACTTTTGGGGCTATGATGACTTCTACAAATTGCCTGCTAATTATTTTTTGAAGCAACTTATCGTCTAAACCCTTATTAAATGCAATTATTCCTCCAAAGGCAGAAGTAGGATCTGTTTTATATGCATAATCATATGCTTTTGATAATGAAACATTTTCACATACACCGCAAGGGTTTGCATGTTTTACAATCACACATGCCGGTTTTGTAAATTGTTGAACACAACTGTATGCGCTTTCTGCATCAACTATATTATTATATGAAAGTTCCTTGCCTGAGACTTGATTAAAGTCAAATCCACAAAAACTTGGACTCTTTATTTTATATAACTTTCCTTTTTGATGAGGATTTTCTCCATATCTTAAAATCTGTTTCATTTCCAAATTTATATTAAATGAATCAGGAAGAGTTGACACAGATGATTTATCTTTTTGCTGAAGATAATTTGTAATTGTTTGATCGTAAATAGAGGTTTTAGAAAAGACTTTCTGCGCAAGATAGAACCTTGTTTTTTCTTTTGTATTTCCAAATTTCTCTATTTCTTTAATTACATCATCATAATCTAGTGGGTCAGTTATTACAGTTACTCTTTTGTAGTTTTTAGCAGCAGCACGTAGCATTGTTGGTCCACCAATATCAATATTTTCAATTGCATCTGCTAGTTTACATTTTGGATTTAATATTACTTTTTCAAATGGATATAAATTAACAATCACTATGTCAATTAAACTAAAATTATCTTTCAAATTTTTTAAATCTTGCTTATTTTTAGCCAAAATTCCTGCATGAATTTTTGGATGCAATGTCTTTACACGACCCTCTAGAATCTCATTAAAGTTTGTGAATGTTGAGATAGAAATGTTAGGAATGTTTTTAGACGTCAAAAACTTTGCAGTACCGCCAGTTGATAAAATGTTATAATTATTTTCTACTAATTTTTTTGCGATTTGATCAATATTGCTTTTGTCTGAGACACTGATGATTGCAAACTTCTTATTTATCTTAGGTGTCATTTAAAATATCTATTGAATCTTATAATCTTTAATCCTTTTAATCAATGTTCCGCGATTTATTCCTAGATAATCAGCTGTTTTAGTGACATTTCCGCCTAGATAGTTCAGAACAGTTGAGATTAATGTTTTTTCGGTTTCAGAGACAAATAGGTTATGAAGATTGCTAACCCCAGAACCGTTCATTTTTTTTAAATAAGAGATAGTTTCTTGCTTGATTGTTTTGCTAAGTGAATTATTTTCAAGATTTTTAATTTCTCTTTTTTTACGCATTTAATGAATACCCCAATTACTCATTTTTTAGATTTTTTACAGAAAACATCCGAAACCATACTATACTACAAATATAGTTCTAAGTATCGTAGTAATTTAAGATTTTAGGTTTATTATTAATTGGTAATATAATTAGATAATGTATTAATAGTGAAGTCGCCATTTATGAAAAAATCAGATTTTAGCAGTTCTTTATGTAAATCAATGTTAGTTTTTACTCCTTCTACAACAGTTTCATTAAGAGCATGAATCATTTTCTTAATAGCAACATTTCTGTTGTAGCCTAAAACTATAATTTTTGCCAAAAGAGAGTCATAACTAGGAGGGACTTCATATCCAGCATAGATATGTGAATCCATTCTGACACCAGGGCCACCTGGAGCATGAAAAACTGTGATTTTTCCAGGAGAAGGAATAAAAGTTTTTGGGTCTTCGGCATTAATCCTACATTCTATAGCATGGCCTTTAAATTTAATATCATTTTGAGAAAGAGTAAGTTTTTCATTTGAAGCAGAAAGAATTTGTTCAGATATTAAATCTACGCCAGTTATGAGTTCAGTAACAGGATGCTCTACCTGTATTCTAGTATTCATCTCTATAAAATAGAATTTACCATCTTGGTATAGGAACTCAAAAGTGCCAACGCCTGTATAGCCTAGATCTTTGCAGGCTTTAGAGCAAATTTCACCAATTTCATTAATTGATTCTCTTGGAATATTTATAGCATTGGATTCTTCAATAATTTTTTGATTTCTCCTTTGCATAGAACAATCTCTCTCGCCTAAATGAATAGCATTGCCAAAATTATCACATAAAACTTGAATTTCTATATGTCTAGGTTTATCAAAATATTTTTCAAAGTATAAGTCACCACTTCCGAAGGCATTTTGAGATTCACTTTTTGTTATTTCAATTGATTCAGATAAATCCTTTTTTTGGTTAACTACCCTCATGCCTCTACCACCGCCACCATGAATAGCTTTGAGCATAATTGGATAACCTACTTCATCAATTTTTTTTGAGTTTTGATTAAAATCGTCTGAGAGTTTTTCATCACAGCCAGGTATACAAGGTACACCAAATTTTTTCATTGTATTTTTTGCTTTAATTTTATCACCCATAGTTTTTAATACTTCACTAGATGGTCCAATAAAGATAAATTTGTTTGTTTCTACTATTTCAGCAAATGCAGCTGATTCAGAAAGAAAACCATAGCCTGGATGAATCGCATCAGCATCAGTTAATTCTGCAGCACTTATTATAGAAGGCATATTTAAGTAACTTTTTTTAGGATCTGCTGGACCAATACATACTGATTCGTCTGCTAATCTAACATGGGGTAGTTGACGATCAATTGTAGAATGGACGGCAACTGTTCGTATCCCTAGTTTTTTACAAGAGCGCAATATCCTTAGCGCAATTTCACCTCTATTGGCTATAAGTATTTTTTTTATCATTTCTATTCAATTATAAATAGAGGTTGACCAAATTCTACTGGTTCAGCATCATCAACGAGTATATCTTTTATCACACAATTCCTTTCAGCAGTGACTTGATTCATCATTTTCATTGCTTCAAGAATACAGACAGTATCACCTTTATTGACTTTCTGTCCTTTTTCTATGAATGGTTTCGAGTCTGGAGAAGGCCCTCTATAAAATGTTCCCACCATTGGTGAATCAATTGTTTCTCCTTCTGGTTTTTCTTGTTGGTTTATTTTTTCTTCTTTAGTATTTTCTGTAACTTCTTGAATTTTTTTAGCGTGAGGACTAGGAATAGTATTCTCAGTCTTTTTTGCTCTAGATAACTTTATTGATTCTTCCCCTTCCTTAACCTCTATTTCAGTCAAGCCAGATTCCTCAAGAAGTTCCATAAGTTTTTTAATTTTTCTTAAATCCATAAATTAACCTAAATTTTTTTTATTGCTTCTTGTAAGGCATATTCATATCCATTTGAACCTAATCCAGCAACTAAACCGTGACTAATATCACTTAAAAAAGATTTTTTTCTAAATTCTTCCCTTTTAAAAATATTAGATATATGAACTTCTATAAAAGGAATTTGTGTGCTCAAAAAAGTATCTCGTAAAGCTATGCTAGTATGAGTTAAGGGACCAGGATTAATTATAATAAATTTTATGCCTTCCTTTTTTGCAGACTGGATCACATCTATAATCTCATGCTCTGCATTACTTTGAATAAAGTTTAGGGATATTTTCTCTCTTGATGCAATTTCACTCAGCTTAGACTCAATATCTGCTAGAGTTTCTTTTCCATACACTTCAGGCTCTCTTGTGCCTAGAAGATTAAGATTAGGACCATTTATGATTAATATATCGGACACTTTTTATACCCCAAACTAAAACTAGTGATTTTTAGTAGAAGTTTAACGAATTTAGCTGAAATTACAAGAATTTAATAAAAAATGAAATTTTATAAATCTAGTGACTCAAGTTTTTTGGAAAAAGTTTCAGCATCTATAAACCCAACAATTCTAGAGCCAGCGATTTCACTTCCATCTGATGAGAAAAACATCAGAGCTGGCGGCCCAAAGAGCTTCTTTTCTTGAAAGAATAAATTTATATTATCATTCATATTAGTGACGTCAAATTTAACCAAGTTCATCTTTCCAAGCATATTTGATACTTTTTTATCACTGAATGTGTACATTTCAAGTTCTTTGCAAGCAATGCACCAGTCAGCATATAAATCAACCATAGTTAAATTTTTTGACTCTTTTATTATTTTATGGAGATCGTTTGAATTTTTAACAACTATAAATTTATTAGCTATTGGTTGATTTATAAAACTTGTTATAGGTAAAAAATTTTGATTCACATTAGCCCCATAAATCAAAAGAGAAGCATAAGCTAACATCACTACTGAAATAAATTTACTTAAAAAACCCTGAAAACTTGTTCCAGTATTTTTTCCATGACTGTAAATTAAAAAGACAATAGTTGCTGGCAATAGGGCCCATAAATATGCTGCTATTTGTATAGAGACAATTCTTTCTAGTAACCAAATAGCAACTGTAATAAAAAGTAGACCAAAAATTTTATTTGTTATATCTAAATACGGCCCTATTTTTTTTACTAATGTTGTAGCAGAAGTTCCAAGAGCTAGCAATGGAGTACCCATTCCAAAACCGAGCGCAAAAAGAGCGAAACCCCCTAAAACATAATCATTAGTGCTAGCTATATAAATTAATGCGCCAATTAGAGGTGCAGTTACACAAGGTCCAATAATTAGAGCTGAAAGCGATCCCATCATACCAACGCCATAGAAAGATCCAGGTTTTAATTGGTTACTAGATTCCGATAATGATGTTTGAATAAATGTTGGCATTTGTAGATTTATAACTTTAAACATTGCTAAGGCCAAAAAGATAAATAAAGATGCAAAAGCAGTAATCACATATGGGCTTTGTAAATTTGCTTGTATATTACTGCCAGATAAAGCAAAAATAATCCCTATAATTGCGTATGTAATTGACATAGAAAAGACATATGTTAAAGACAACAAAAAAGATTTTTTTGTTGAAATATTTTGTCCTTGACCAACAATAAGGCCAGTTAATATTGGAATCATAGGAAAAACACAAGGGGTAAATGCTAGAAGTAATCCAGCTATATAAAACAGAAATACATTATATAAGATAGACTTGGATTGCAATATATTGCTAATACCTATTTGATTTGTTGGTAAACTTGTTTTTTGAAAAAAACCTTTTGTTGATTCAATATTAATTAAAAATGATTTTTTTGCCGGTGGATAGCATAAACCAGCATCTGCACATCCTTGATAATGAACTGTTAACTTAAAATTCTCAATTGGTGTATTAGATAGGATAATTTTTGCATTAACATTATTATAATAAACATCAACATCACCAAAGAATTCATCAGTTTTTTTCAACCCATCGGGCATTTCTACCGACTCTATCTTTGTGTTATTACTATTAATTTCAAACTTAAACATACCAAGATACAAATAATATCCATCTGCTATATCCCACCCAACTTCTATATGTTCTTTTTCAAAGTTTTTTAATTTCACAATAAATGCTTTATCTGGATGAAGGAATTCATTAGTGGAATTTAAATCTTTAGAGAGCTCAGATTCTGCTTTTACAGAACTGATGATATTGTCATGAGTAAAGAGAAAAATAGAAATTAATATAAAGAGAAAAATTTTATTAGTCAGTTTCATTTTTAATCCATTCTAAATATTCGTTTGATCCTTGATCAATTTTTATAGAAATTATCTCAGGAACCTCATAGTTATGCAATTTTTTAATAATAGATTCTATTTTTTTATATGAGCTCCTATGAGATTTTATAAGAATCAAACTCTCTTGTGATTTTTGGAGTTTTTTTCTCCAAAGAAAATGGCTCTCAATCTTTGGTATAATATTGACGCAAGCACAAGCCTTTTCTTCAATAAGTTTTTTACTTATTTTTCTTGAAATTTCTTCCTCATCCGTAGAGGTTAGTGTTAATATAAAATCATCTTCCATACTTAGATATTAAAATATAATGAGATTAAAATACATAATACCCATATTTTTAATCTTAGTTCCACTTATTGAAATAATTTTATTTATAGAAGTTGGTTCAAGAATTGGGACAATGGAGACCATCATCTTAATTTTTACTACAGCTTTTTTGGGAGTTTATTTAATCAAAAATGGTAAATTCTCGTATTTTACTGAGATACAAAACAGCTTACAGCAAGGAATAATGCCTGAGCTTGCAATATTTTCAGGCATGTTCTTTTTTTTAGCTGGTTTTTTATTAGTAATACCAGGTTTTTTTACAGATTTAATAGGAGTGTTATTATTATTTAAGCCCTTTAGACATATAATTCTAAATAAATTCATGAGTAGCTCTAAAAATTACAGGAGATATCAAAAAAAAGGCCGCACAATTATTGATGTTGAGCATAAAAATATTGATGAATGATACTTCAACCACTTGAAATTTGAGAAAGAGTCGCTATCATTAGCAATCGAAGGGTTAGAGTGCTAACGCAGAAAATAAGAAATAATGAGGTATATTAGATGAATATAAGACCATTACATGATCGCGTGATAGTAAGGAGAATGGATGAAGAAAAAACCTCTCCAGGTGGAATTGTAATACCAGATTCGGCAACTGAAAAACCAGTAAAAGGAGAAGTAGTTGCAGTTGGTAAGGGAAAGATATTGGAAAACGGTGAAATTAGACCGCTTGATGTTAAAGCTGGAGATAAAATTCTATTTGGAAAGTACTCAGGCACTGAAGTTAAGGTTGATGGCGAAGAGCTCCTCGTAATGAGAGAAGATGATATAACAGCCATTGTTGAAGAATAAAATTATTTAATTAGAGGAAAATAAAATGACAGCAAAAGAAGTAAAATTTGGTGATGATGCAAGAAAGAAGCTAGTCAATGGAGTGAATATCCTTGCTAATGCAGTTAAAACCACACTTGGACCTAAAGGTAGAAATGTTGTATTAGATAAATCATTTGGTGCGCCAACAGTCACTAAAGATGGAGTGTCTGTTGCTAAAGAAATTGAGCTTAAAGATAAATTTGAAAATATGGGAGCGCAAATGGTTAAGGAGGTTGCTTCTCAAACATCTGATATTGCTGGCGATGGAACGACAACTGCGACCGTTCTAGCTCAGTCACTACTAAGAGAAGGTTTAAAATGTGTTGCTGCAGGAATGAACCCAATGGATTTAAAAAGAGGTATAGATAAAGCGGTCAATGTAGCAGTAGAAAGTTTACAAAAAATGTCAAAACCTTGCACTGATCATAATGCAATTGAACAAGTAGGAACTATTTCTGCCAATTCAGATAAAAATATAGGTTCTATTATTGCTGAATCTATGGATAAGGTTGGTAAAGAAGGTGTTATTACTGTTGAAGAAGGCCAATCATTAGAAAACGAACTTGAGGTTGTTGAAGGAATGCAATTTGATAGAGGTTATTTGTCTCCGTATTTTGCTACTAACCAACAAAATATGTCAACTGAGTTAGAAGACCCTTATGTACTTTTGTATGATAAGAAAGTTTCTAACATCAAAGACATGCTTCCTATACTTGAAGGAGTAGCCAAAGCAAGTAAACCGCTTTTAATAATTGCTGAAGATGTAGAAGGCGAGGCTTTAGCAACTTTAGTGGTAAATAGTATACGAGGTATTGTTAAGGTAGCTGCTGTAAAAGCTCCAGGCTTTGGTGATAGGAGGAAAGCAATGTTAGAGGATATTGCCATTCTTACTGGAGGAACAGTTATTTCAGAAGAGGTTGGACTTAGTCTTGAAAAAGCTGACATAAACGATCTTGGTAAAGCTAAGAAAGTTACTGTTACAAAAGAAAATACTACTATTATTGATGGTGGAGGCGAAAAGTCTTCAATTGAAAATAGAGTTAATCAGATTAGAACTCAGATTGATGAAGCAACGTCTGACTATGATAAAGAGAAAATGCAGGAAAGAGTGGCTAAATTAGCTGGAGGAGTTGCTGTAATCAAAGTTGGAGCTGCAACAGAAGTAGAAATGAAAGAGAAAAAAGCTAGAGTTGAAGATGCTCTGCATGCAACCAGAGCAGCTGTGGAAGAAGGTGTAGTTCCTGGTGGAGGAGTAGCTATGCTTAGAGCAAGGCAGGCATTAGAAAAACTTAAAGGTGATAATGCTGATCAAACTCAAGGAATACAGATAGCATCTCAGGCAATGGAAGAACCACTGCGTCAAATAGTCACAAATGCTGGAGATGAAGGTTCAGTAATTTTGTCGAAAGTACAAGATGGAAAAGACTCTTATGGTTATAATGCTGCAACATCTGAATTTGGCGACATGTTAAAAATGGGGATATTAGATCCTACAAAAGTAGCTCGTACTGCACTACAGAATGCATCATCAATTGCTGGATTGATGATAACAACTGAAGCTATGGTAACTGAGCTTGCTAAAGATGATGACGCTCCTGCTGCTGGAGCACCAGCTATGCCTGATATGGGTGGCATGGGTGGAATGGGCATGGGCGGCATGGGTATGTAACCGTAAAATCAACTAACGCATATATATAAAAACTCAAAGCCTCTTTTCAGAGGCTTTGTAATTTATTATGTGAGATAATGAATGTAAACAGAGAAAGATTATGGAAAAAATTTGGATAAAAAATTACCCAAACAATATACCTCCAGAAATTAGTCAGAGCAAACATAACTCTCTTCAAGATTTGTTTTATGAAACAACCGAATTGTTCTCAAAAAAAACTGCATTTAGAAATTTCAATTCCTCAATTACTTTTGATGACACAAAAAAATATTCCGAAAAGTTTGCTTCTTATCTTCAAAATAATCTAAAAATAAAAAAAGGAACAAAAGTTGCAATAATGCTTCCTAACTTAATGACTTATCCAGTTGTTCTTTTTGGATCTTTTATTGCAGGCGCAATTGTTATTAATGTAAACCCATTATTTAAGCAAAGGGAATTACTTGATGTCTTACATGATTCTGAACCTGAGATAATTATAGTGCTTGATAAATTCTTAAATGAATTAGAACCAGTAATAAATAAAACTAAACTAAGGCATATAATTGTTTGCAGTGTTACAGATTTACTCAACCCTATTATCAAATTATTAATTAAATCAGTCCTTTTTATGAAAGGAGAAACAGTCACTTTAAAGAATAATATGATTCGGTTTAAAGATACTATAAAAAATAAATTTGCATTGGAAAAAGTGTCAATAGGAAGGGATGATATAGCTTTTTTGCAATACACTGGTGGAACTACAGGGAAATCTAAAGCGGCTGTATTAACTCATAACAATTTATTATCAAATATTGATCAGGTTTATATATGGATAAAGAGTTATGTTTCCGAAGGTAAAGAAATAATATTAACAGCTCTTCCTTTATATCATATTTTTTCTCTTACTGTTAATTGCTTAACCTTTTTTAAGTTAGGTGCGGAAAATCTCTTAATTACAAATCCTAGGGACATTAAGAGGTTTGTTAATACGCTGGAAAAGAATAAATTTACTGTTGTGACAGGTGTAAATACATTATTTAATTTATTAATCTCAAATTCTAACTTTAAAAAAATAGATTTTAAAAAATTGAAATTTGCAGTAGGAGGAGGAATGGCAGTTCTGAAAGACACGGCAGAAAAATGGAAGGAAATTACCGGCACTCATATAATACAAGGTTATGGACTAACTGAAACATCTCCTGTTATAGCAATAAACATTATAACAGATAAATATAATGGATTTATTGGATTACCAATGCCATCGACAGAGATTTCAATAAGGAATGATAATGAAAAAGAACTGCAAATAGATAACGAAGGGGAGTTATGTGTAAAGGGACCACAAGTAATGACAGAATATTGGAATTCAAAAGAAGAGACAAAAATCGCTTTTACGAAAGATGGTTACTTTAAAACAGGTGATATAGCAAAAATAAATGAAGATGGGTTTTTAAAAATAGTTGACAGAAAAAAAGATATGATTATTTCATCTGGATTTAATGTTTATCCAGGAGAAATAGAGGATTATGTTACAAGGCATCCAGATATTTTAGAAGCCGGCGTAATTGGAATTACAGATAAAAATAGAGGGGAAAGCATAAAACTATTTATTGTCACAAATAATCCTAATTTAAAAAAAGGGGAGGTAATATCTTTTTGTAAGAAAGGACTCACTATCTATAAAATACCAAAATACATAGAATTCATAAAAGAACTGCCAAAAAACAATGTTGGCAAGATACTTAGAAGAAAATTACGAGAAATATAATTAAGTATCAAATAGTATTAAGTGATCAATTTCAACTGTAATACCGATTACTTCATTAAGTGAATGATTATGATGGCTAGGCGTATAGCAAAAAATATTTTGCCCATCATTAAGTTCTAATTTATAGAGAAAATCAGATCCATGAAAGATTTTTTCAACGACTTTTGCTGTCAAGATAGCGTCATCATCATGAATTATGTCATCTGGTCTAATTAAAACTTCAATATTTTTCCCTAAAGCATAAGGTTCAGTTGATTGACCTGAAATATTTCCCAGTGTAGTTGATACATGATTTTTATCTAAAACTTTTCCTTTAACATAACTGCTAATCCCGCAGAAATTTGCAATTTCTCTAGAGAGTGGCTTATGATAAATATTATAAGGGGTATCATATTGAACAATTTTCTTATCTGATAAAAATGCAATTTTATCTGAAATGCCAAAAGCTTCTTTTATATTATGTGTAATCAGAATAGTTGTTATTTTTTCAGTCTTAAGAATTTTTTTAACATCTTGGACTAACTGCTCTTTTAACTCTTCATCAAGGGCACTAAATGGTTCATCTAATAAAAGTAGTTGAGGTTTTGGAGCCAGTGCTCTAGCAATAGCAACCCTTTGTTGTTGACCTCCTGAAATCTGATGTGGAAATTTTTCTAATATCTCACTAATATTTAAAAGATTTTTAAGTTCATCACATCGTTCATCCTTTTCTTTATTAGTCATGTTAGACATTCCAAAACATATATTTTCTTTTACATTTAAATGAGGAAATAATGCTAAATCTTGAAAGATTATCCCAACATTCCTAAGTTCAGGTGGCACAGTTTTTTGTTCATTATTGACAACTTTCTGATTCAAAATAACTTCACCAGCATCTATCTTCTCAAATCCAGCTATAACTCTAAGTAAAGAACTTTTGCCTGAAGCGCTAGCGCCTAATATTGCTGTAATCTCATTTTGAGAAACTGATAAACTTAAATTTTTGATAACTTCTTCATTATCAAGTTTTAAAGTAATGCCATTAATTTGTAGTTTAGTATTACTCTCTTTCATTACCAACTGTCTTCCTGATTAGTATTATAACAGGAATTAGACCTATAATAATTAATGTAAGAGCAGGTGATGCGATATATGATAATTGTTCCGCTGATGCCAATTCATAAATATTTACAGCTAGAGTGTTAAAATTAAAAGGCCTCATAATGAGGGTTGCTGGGAGTTCTTTTACAATATCTACAAATACTAAAATCAGAGATGTTATTATAGTTACCTGCATCATTGGCGCATGTATTCTTTTTAAAATGGATGTTTTTGATAGACCATATGATCTAGCTGTTAAATCAATATTTTCTTTAATTTTATTAAGCCCTGATTCATTAGTTTTTAATGAAATTGTTGAAAATCTGATTGTATAAGCCAATATAAGCGCCAAGAATGAGCCGCTTAAATAAAAGAAAGGATCA
>JAYZKL010000024.1:0-2641 GCA_036163455.1 Pseudomonadota bacterium | reverse complement strand
GAAAGTCTCTTTTATTTTCTCCAGATCCTCTAGGTATAAATTTTCTATAACCAAGATTTGCTAAAATGCAATCAGGTATCAATGCAGTAAAATTAAGTTGTCCTGGACCAAAAATATTTGCAAACCTCGTGGTAATTATTGGCATTTTATATAAATCAGAAGAGTATGATTTAGATATTAAGTCAGCTGCTGCTTTAGAAACATCATATGGAAATATTGGTCTTAAATCGTGTTTTTCAGTATAAGGCAAATCTTTAGTCTTATATTCTCCATAAGCTTTATCGGATGAGGCCATAATAATCGATTTGATACTATTATGATTTCTAAGCAAGTCTAAGAGATTATATGTACCTCTTATATTTGTTTCAAAAGTTGCATGAGGATCCAGCCTTGCTACATTAACATCTACTTGAGCAGCTAAATGAAAACAAATGTCTATTTTATAGAGTGAAAATATTTTAGACAGTTTTGTTTGATTAGATATATCAATATTATGTAATTTTATTGACTCATATATTTTTTCATATTTGAGAAACTTGTTTTTTTTAGTGCTGTTGGTAATTCCTATTATTTTAGCTCCGCAAGATAGAAGTTGCTTGGCTAAATTTCCACCCACAAAACCATTTATCCCTGTTATTAAAACTACTTTATTGTTCCAGAATTTTTTATTTGTGTATTTTTGAAATATTTTTGTGCGCATATTCAAGTTCAGCAACGGTATTAATAGTTATATGAATTCCTTTGTGATGATAACATACAAGTTTTTTATTTTTTATCAATGATTTTATTAAACCAACCAGATCTTTATGTTTTGAAATAATTTTATGGGATTGATCGCTAAAGTAGTAATACCCAATATTCATTACATCATCTAAAATAGGTTTTTCATTAAAAGATCGTACATGACCATTTTTAACACTCATTACTCCAAATGGGATTGTTATTGGATATGATGAAATTGTTACCAAATTTGAATGCCTTTTATGGTGGCTAATTAATTTTTGTATACTAATGTCAGTGATTGTATCTCCATAACATAACAAAAAATCTCCTTTTATTACTTTAAGAGAATCTTTTATACGTTTTAATATACTAACATCGCCAGAATTGATAATAGTATATGATAGTTTTTTAAAATCTTTCCTCATAAATGCTTCAATTTTATTTGACTTGTAACCTGTAGCAATTATGAAGTCCTTAATACCCTGTTTCTGTAGGTGACTAATAATATGGTATAAAATCGGCTTATTATTAATTTTTATTAGAGGTTTTGGCTTATCTTTAGTTATTGGTCTTAATCTTAACCCCTTCCCGCCACATAAAATTAACGCTGGTAGAGTAATTTTTTTTGCCATATTTTATAACCTAATTTCTTTTATTTGTTATGAATAGACTAAAAAGATAACCTGAAATCCTTGCAACATCAATAATAAGTCCTGAAATAGGTAAAAAAACAATTAATGCTGGCTTATTAATTAAATGACTTTTATTTGATTTGATATAAGGAACTAGATAGCCGCGAGTAAGAAAATATGAATAAATAAATATGCTTTCAAAAGCATAAAAAAATGAACAAAAAAAGATAAAAAAGAATAGAAGGTATAAAATTGGCTTTTTGTCATTTGTCGTTATCCACCCAGCCAATGAATAACTAAAAATTTTTTTAAAGGCATGAAAAAAATTAGATGAATAATTAATATCATAATAAGTTAAAGGCTGACTGTCATAATTAATTGTTCTTTTAATATTGCTAGAATTAATACGATTTATAAAATCTACATCGTAACCAGACCTAACATTGCTAAGAAACCTACCTATTTTTTTGAAGACTGATATCCGTATCAGCGATCCTGGTAGACAAGGTCTTGATCTAGCATAACCATATGTTTGCGCAATGAATGAACTATCAATTATATTTTCACCTTTAGTATAGATGCACGTGGATACAATTTCTGAATTATGTTCTGTCATGACAGATAAATTATCCTTAAGCCAATTTCTATCGATTAAAAGTCCGCAGTCCATGTAGGCAATTATATCGTTCTTTGCATTCTCAAGGCCTTTATTAATTGATGAGCTTGGGCTCATTTCTCCTGAATAGATATTTTTATAGTTGTCTTGAAAATTATTTTTCAAAATCCAATCATCAATAATGGAAGATGATGAATCATTTGATCCTGAATTAATTAAAAGTACTTCGCTTGGTTTTAGACTTTGTTGTTTTAAACCATCTAGTGTTTGAAGGATAGTTGATGATTCATTGTAGTAAGGAATTATTACGCTTATTTTCATTCAACTATATCTTACTTAGCCTCTCTGCCAAAACTAAAATAATCTATCTTATGTTTTTTCATATTTTCATTTATATAGATATTCCTTCCATCAAAAACCACTGGTTTCTTCATATATTTTTTAAAGACATTTAAATTGATTGACCAGAATTCTTTCCATTCTGTAAAAATTAGTAACGCATCAGATTTTTTGATAGCATCCAAAGCTGTTTTAGATTCAGTATAATCTTTTATATTACAAAATTCTTTTTTGAGGGTAGCGATAGGGTCATACGCATTGATTATAGCTCCTTCTTTTATTAATAACTTTATTGTATCAATACTAGGGGCAAACCTTGTATCATCTGTGT
>JAYZKL010000023.1:0-3602 GCA_036163455.1 Pseudomonadota bacterium | reverse complement strand
TCTCTGAAAAACTAGGTCATGATAATGATCTAAAGGTTTTACGCTATTTGCAAGAAAAGCAGAAGGTTAGTCAACGTGAATTATCAGCATTTCTTGGGATAAGTCTTGGCAAAGTTAATTTTATTTTAAAAGCTTTGATAGATAAAGGCGTGGTTAAAACTAGAAACTTTGTTAATAATAAAAATAAGCGCGCATATGCTTATTTTTTAACGAAAGAAGGGTTTGAAGAAAAAACTCGATTAACATTAAGGTTCTTTAAAAGAAAAAGTAAAGAATATGATGATTTGAAACATGAATTAGAAGAATTAGAAAAAGAAATTGATACAATGAAAAGTAAGATTTCAGATATAAGGAAAGATACATGAATACAGAATTAGATTTTAAAAACTTCATACAAGCTTTAATTGATAAAAGAAAAACAATTTTTGGCATTGTTGCATCATTTTTTATTTTTTCAGTTATTTATTCACTTCTTCTAACAGAAAACTATAGAACTCATGCATATATAATTCCGCCTCTAGAAAAAGATGTTCAAGCATTGAAATTAAGTAGTTCAGTCTTAGGGCAGCTTGATTCAGCTGCTAACCCATGGACGCAAAAAAGAGTGTATGATACCTATGTAAGAAACGTACAATCAAGAAAATTACAGAGAGAATACTTTTTCGATAACAAATTATATGAATATTTTGATAATACAGATATTGAAGATTCATTCGAAAAAAACTTTCACCAACAATTATTTTTTAAAATTGAATCAAAAATAGCTTCAAAAGAATTAAGAGAGCAATATTTTTTATCAATATCTTTCATACACACAGATCCACAACTTGCAGCAAAATGGTTAAATGAATATATCAATATGGTTAATGAACAAACTTCAACAGATTTAGTTGATGCTGTAAATAGAACTCTTTTTAATACTAAAAATATGTTGGAAGGAAAAGTTATTGCAAAGCGTAAATTAGCAAAGAAATTAACTTTAGACAGGATAGAGCAATTAAATGAAGCATTACTGCTAGCAAAAAAATTAGGTATTACTGAGAAACAAGATAATACAAGTAATCTTCAATCAGTAATTGTTGGCGAAGAATCGACTGCAGTTACTCAAGCACCTTTATATTTTTTAGGTACTAAAATTATTCAAGCTGAAATACAGAGCTTACAAAATCGAGAATCAGAAGACCCATTTATTCCTGGGTTAAGAATACTAGAAGAACATATTGGAACACTTGAACATAGTAAACTTCTTTATGGAGATGTTAAATCAGCTGAAATAGATCAACCAGCAACAATTCCAACAGTAAGAAATGCACCAAAAAGGAAACTTATTGTTTTTGTGATTACATTTTTAGGCTTATTGTTATCTTTTCTTTATATACTTATAACAAACTTCTTTAGAACAAAAGAGTAGTCTTTATTTTTAATAAATTTAAATTTTTGCTTCCAAAGCAATCTGATATTGTTATTTTTGACAGAGAGGGTTGTGATGAGATTACAGAGTATATTGTAAAATATGAAGAATATATCATTGTTGATTCACATATAAAATATTATTATTTGAATCCTTACTTTATTATTATTTATTTAAAAAATCTTATTTTCTCAATCAATTCAGTTAAAAATTTATTATCAATTATTTATAAGACATATTTTTTAACTATAATAAATTTCATTAATCCTAAAATAGTTATTACTTATATAGATGACAATATATTATATCATTGGCTATCAAAACATTATAAAGGCCCAACATATATAGCAATCCAAAATGGAATTAGACAAAAGTTTCATAAAAAATTATTAAATAAAGAATATTGTCATGAGCATTTCTATTGTTTTGGTGAATATGATTTGAAAAAACATAATGAATTAGGGCATCAAATTAAATATGGTCATCCAATAGGTTCATTAAGATCTGGAATTTTTTTTGAAAATCAAAAAAATAAATTTGATACCAATTATGATATATGTTTAATATCAATGTGGATTAATCCAAGAAAGTGTAAAAATAATAAACTCCTAGATGATATAAATAAACATTCTCATCAAGTAAATATCAATCTAGCTAAATATGCTAAAAAGAATAACAAAAAGATATCAATTGCTTTAAGAACATCATCGGATGAAGAATATAATTATTATTTTAAACTTTTTGATAACAGTGCATCCATTTTTAAATATAATCACCAAAAATACTCGAGTTACAATTTATCCCAACAAAGCAATTTGACAGTGTCTTTTATGTCAACAAGTGTCTTAGAAGCATTAGCTTTAAATAAAAAAGCCTTATTTATTGATACATCTATGACAAATGATTATGTAGATTATGATGATGCAATAAGATATAAATTTTCAAAATATAATGATTTTGAAAAAAAAATAAATTATTTATTAGATGAACCATATGATCAATATTTAATGGCATTAAATAATATCAAGAAGAATGCCATAAATTTAGATTTAGATAATCTGCCTCAACAAATAATAAAAAACCATTTGCTTCAAATTCTTAATAAAGAAAATGAACCTAAATTTAACTAAGAAAATAATTAAACTTTTTGATAATAGAGATAAGCCTCAACTTATATTTGTCTTTTTATTAATCTTTAGTGCAAGTATTATAGAGATGTTAGGTGTCGCATCTATAATGCCTTTTATTGGACTTTTAACTGATCCTGAGGCCTTTACTAATACAAAATATTTTATTTACATTCAAAGCATTTTTTCTGAATCAAAAATGAATATTATTGTTGTTACAGGATTATTAGTAATTACTCTTTTTGTTTTAAGTAACCTTATTAATGCTTTCACTTTTTGGCAGATAGTAAAATTTTCTGCTGTACAGAATCACCGAATTTCAAGTCTCTTAATGAGTAAGTACTTAGATCAAGATTATAGTTACTTTATAAAATCTGATGTTTCTAATATTAGTAGAAATATATTGGATGAATCTTGCGTCCTCTCTGAAGGAATTATATTGCCTTATCTTCAAGTTATAGCAAAAAGTCTTATAGTACTGACTATATCTATTTTGTTACTTTTAGTTGATTATAAGCTTTTCATTGCATCTATATTATTCCTATTATTAATCTATTTTTTAATATATAAAAATATTAAAGCTCTCCTACAAAGAAATGGGGCTGAAAGACTGAAAGAAAATGATAAAAGATTTAAAAATACTCATGATGCTTTTAACAGCATAAAAGATGTAAAATTTTATAACATTGAAAAACATTATGTTAATCTATTTTCTACTGCAGCTAATAAATACTCGTTTTTGACTGCAAAAAGTATTTTATTTTCACACTTGCCTAAGTACATGATAGAAATTGTTGCATTTGGAGGTATTTTTTCAGTAGTTTTATATCTAATTGCAGTTGATAATTCTTTAATTGGCAATTTACCAATTTTAAGTGTTTTTGTACTTGCAGCTTACAGGCTTTTACCTTCTATGCAGCAAATATTTGCAAACTTAACTACAATAAAATTCAATATTCCAGTTCTGGAGCTATTAGAAAATATAATTCATTTACCAGGAAGTGAAAAAAATATTAAAAATAATAATTTAAGTTTTAATAAAAATATTAGATTTGATGATGTTA
>JAYZKL010000022.1:0-5524 GCA_036163455.1 Pseudomonadota bacterium | reverse complement strand
TTTCAATTCCTATACCAATATTTGATGTAATTGAATGAGCAATGTTACTTCCGAGCAAAATTATTATAATGGTTCCTGGCAGCATTCCAATCTGGCTAACTATATAGAATACAGGTGTTCTTATTGTGGTTAAACCGGAAACCAAGTTAATCATAAAGTATGGGAAAATTAGGCACATTCTTAGAGCAAATAAATAATAACCACTCCTTTTTATAAATCCAGAATTTATTTTTTCATATTGTTCAGATAACCTTTCTTTAACGTAATCTCTCAATAAATAACGTGAAAGTAAAAAAGCAAAAGTTGCCCCAATTGAAGATGCAAATGAAACTAATATAACTGCCGTCATTAGGTCAAAAATCATACCTGATAATAAGCCAAGTATAGTAGCTACAGGTAAAGAAATTGTTGTTGCTAGCACATATATAGTAAAGAAAAATATCTCAACTAAGTAAGGGTTCTGATCTTTAATAGCTTTAACATTTTCCAAGTTTATATTTATAAAATTAAGAAGTGTATTTGCATAATCCCCAAAATTGAATATGGCTAAAATTGCTATGAGCACTATTATGATTGATATTTTAGTTTTACCCATTATTCAAAATTATACTCTTATGTTGACTATATCTTAATTATAAAATAATAAACCATATCTTTTATTTAGTTATGATTTATCTATAAAAGATTAGAGATTAAATCTTTATGTTTAATCAATATCTGTAATAATTGATTATCGATATATCATGAAATTCTAATAATGGGGAAGATGCTGAAGTCAATAAATAAAGAAATTAGAGAATTTAATAAATACGTCGATTCTTATTTTAAGAGTTTTAAAAATAAATCTTACCTTATCAAAGCTATGATTTATGGAACTCTGAATGGAGGTAAGAGAATAAGGCCTTTGTTGGTAATGTATTTATCCAAATACCTAAAAATTAAAAAGATTAATTATATGAGAGTGGCTCTAGCTTCTGAATTGGTGCACTGTTATTCATTAATCCATGATGATATGCCGGTGATGGACAATGATACTTATAGAAGAGGAATATTAACTACACATAAAAAATTTGATGAGGCAACAGCTTTATTAGCAGGCAATAGTTTGCTTACGTTAGCATTTGAAATAATAGCTGATAAGAGAACCCACTCAGACTCCTTTGTAAGAAGTGAAATAATTAAAGCTTTAGCATCCATTTCAGGGAAAGAAGGTTTAGCTGCTGGACAATCATTAGATTTATTATATGAAAAGAAAAAAGTATTACAGAAAGATATATTAAAAATGCATTACTTAAAAACTGCTCGGCTTTTTGAATTCTGTACATCTGCGCCTTTCATTATGTTAGGTGGTTCTAATAAGGAGATTAAACAAGCTAAATTATATGGAAAAAACTTTGGGCTAATTTTTCAAGCGACTGATGATTTATTAGATTTTATTGGAGATAAAAAAAAGTTAGGTAAAGCGACTAATAAAGATTTAATGAAAAATAAAGGCAGCATACTGCTTTTTAAGGATGAAACCAAAGTTAAACAATATTGCATAAAATTAGCGAAACAAGCTACAAAGGGATCTGCAATTTTTGGTAGAGAAGATTTTATTTTAAAAAGTCTAATTTTTTCAATTATCGACAGAACTACATAATAACATGCTGAATAAATCTCTAATTTGTGATATCTTAAGCAGCATCAAATTCAGGAATAATTTGTGATTATTGGAATTCCAAAAGAAATATTGACGAATGAAAATAGAGTTTCTATAACCCCTGGGGTTGCCACTAAATTATTGAAACTTGGCTATGACATTCAAATTGAAAAATCAGCAGGCGAGGCTGCTAATTTTACTGATGATCAATATGAACAATTAGGGGTTAAGATAGTCAAAGAATCAAGCAAACTCTGGAAATCATCTGACATCATTGTAAAGATTAATAAACCAACACCAGAAGAAAATAAAAATTTAAAGGCAAACAAAACCTTAATATCATTATTTTCGCCAGGACAAAATAAAGAACAATTAAATTCACTGGCTAGAGATAACATCAATGTAATAGCAATGGATTCTGTACCTAGAATTTCTCGTGCTCAAAAACTTGATACTTTGAGTAGTATGGCTAATATCGCTGGTTCAAGAGCTGTGATTGAAGCCAGCCACTGCTTTTCTAGATTTTTTGGAGGGCAAATAACTGCTGCAGGTAAAATTCCACCAGCTAAAGTTCTCGTCATTGGTGCAGGCGTTGCTGGATTGAGCGCTATAGGAACAGCGAGTAGTTTAGGCGCAATAGTAAGAGCGTTTGATACTAGGAAAGAAGTGAAGGATCAGGTCGAAAGTTTAAATGCAGAATTTTTAACAATTGATATAGAAGAAGATGGCTCTGGCACTGGCGGTTATGCAAAAACAATGAGCAAGGAATATATTAAAGCTGAATATGAATTATTTGAAAAACAATGTCAGGAGATTGATATTATTATAACAACTGCCTTAGTCCCTGGTAAACCTGCGCCAAAATTAATAACTAAAAAGATGGTTGAACTAATGAAACCAGGAAGTGTAATTGTAGATTTAGCTGCTGAACAAGGCGGGAACTGTGAACTAACTAAGAAAAATAAGAAAATAGAAATTAATGGAATTAATATAATCGGCTATACAGATTTACCATCAAGGTTACCCACACAAGCTAGCCAACTTTATGCAACAAATATGCAACACTTGTTCGATGACATGACTCCAAAAAAGGATGGGGAGTTAAATTTTAATATGGATGATGAAGTAGTAAGAGCTATGACCGTTATACGAGAAGGAAAAATAATATGGCCACCTCCAGAAATAAAAAAGGATGTTAAAGTAAAATCTAGCGATACAGTAAAAAAAGTAGATGTGTCGATCAAAGAAGTAGATAAGCCAAAAAAAAGCAACACAATGATTGGATTTATATTATCCATGTTAGCGCTTATAGGTCTTGGTTCAGTTGCGCCAGCGTCGTTTATGGCACACTTTACAGTTTTTGTTCTTGCTTGTTTTGTTGGTTATATGGTTGTTTGGAATGTGACTAGTGCATTACATACGCCTTTGATGTCTGTCACAAATGCTGTTAGCAGCATCATAATCATTGGTGCGTTAATACAAATATCATCTGATAATTTAATACTTACTGTCATGGCTTCACTAGCTATTTTTATAACTAGCATAAATATTTTTGGTGGCTTTGCTGTGACAAAAAGAATGTTGGATATGTTTAAGAAGTAGGATTAGAAATGGAAATCAACTTAGAACTCGCAAAGGCATTATATATCGGGGCAACTGTTTTATTTATTCTTACTTTGGGTGGATTCAGCAATCAAGAATCAGCAAGAAAGGGCAATATGTATGGGATGTTTGGAATGAGCATAGCCATAATTGCAACACTCCTTGGCCCTCATGTCACCAATAACTTCTTTCTAATTTTTTCCTTAATGGCTTTTGGTGGATTGATTGGAATTTATTTGGCAAAGAAGGTTCAAATGACAGAAATGCCTGAATTGGTTGCAATTCTACATAGTTTGGTTGGAATTGCGGCAGTTCTTGTTGGCTATGTGAATTTTCTGGATACGTCAATTATCTATCATGGCGTTGAAAAAGTAATACATGAGATTGAAATTTATATAGGTATTTTTATTGGTGCAGTAACCTTCTCTGGTTCAGTTGTAGCATTTGGTAAATTAAGTGGGAAAATGAGCGGGAATCCATTAGTTTTACCTGCCAGACATTGGTTAAATTTAATATTGATTGTCGTTATAAGTTTGTATGGATATATATTTGTCATCACTGAAAATACTCCTGATGCACTAACTCCTTTGGTTATCATGACAGTTTTAGCTTTAATATTTGGCGTTCATTTAATCATGGCAATTGGTGGAGCAGATATGCCAGTAGCAGTAAGTATGCTAAACAGTTATTCAGGATGGGCAGCATCAGCAACCGGTTTTATGTTAGGTAATGATTTATTAATTGTCGTAGGGGCTTTAGTAGGAAGTAGTGGCGCAATTTTAAGTTATATTATGTGCCGAGCTATGAACAGGAGTTTCATTTCTGTTATTGCTGGTGGCTTTGGGACTGATGATACATCTGGAAATATGGCTTCTGCTGAAGATCAGGGAGAAGTTAATCCAATTGAAGCCGATGATGTTTGTGAGCTATTAATGTCATCAAAAAAAGTAATGATAATCCCAGGATATGGAATGGCAGTGGCACAAGCTCAACACACAGTTAATGAAATTGTTAAATTTCTTCAGAACAAAAAAATAGATGTCTCATTTGCTATTCATCCAGTGGCTGGAAGAATGCCTGGGCACATGAATGTACTCTTAGCAGAAGCTAAGGTACCATATGATATTGTTTTTGAAATGGATGAGATAAATGAAGATTTTCCAGGGGTGGACACTTCAATAATTATAGGAGCTAATGATATCGTGAATCCATCAGCACTCGAAGACCCCAATAGTCCAATTGCAGGTATGCCTGTTTTGGAATGTTGGAAGGGTAACACTTCGATAGTATTAAAAAGGAGTATGGCGACAGGTTATGCAGGGGTACAAAATCCGCTTTTCTTTAAGGATAATACAAGAATGTTATTTGGTGATGCCAAAAAAACTATGGATGCCGTTCTTCAAGTTCTACAATCGTCATAAACAATTAATAAAATTTAATAAAAAAATAACTATGATTGTATTTCTAAGGAACTATCATGAAAAATAAAATCTCTATAATTTTTTTAATTTTATTAATATCAAGTTGTGCAACAACTCCAGATGAATCCATCACACTGAGATTGAATATTGATACAGTAAATAAAAAAGAGGAAAGCATTAAAGCAAAATGCACTTTATTTTCGACTACAACAAAGTTAACTATTGAAGCGCCTGCAGAAATTTTATATGAAGCTAGTTGCGGACCAATAAATATATTTTGTGAAAGAGGGCATCTTAAGGGAGAAGTTGGAATTTTCCCGCTGGAAGAAGGTGAAGGGGTTGATGAAAGCTTACTTCTTTCAACTGGGCTTGGATATGCATTTGATAAAATAGTTGATGCCATAACTCCTTTAGGCGCCATCCTCAATTATACCTCTGTTTTTGAATCTGAAGATGGAAAGGCTTGTGGAATACCAAAAAGAATAGTGGTCACGTTAGAATAATTTAATCAATATGATGGTTTATAATTTTGGTTTAGTGATAAACTAAAAGTATGTTGGTAACAATAATTAGTTTAGTTTTTTTTGGTTCTGTAGGTTATTTTGTCTACAACTTTAGCCAATGTATAGCTGGGATTTTGAAGCTTAATACTTTCTTGGATTCTAAGGTTTTTGGAGTATTAGGTGTTTTGGCTTATGTTTATTGGGTTTACGCTAATTTGGCCATTCTTCAAGAGGCCATTATGAGACCAATCAGCTAATTTACTTCAAGACATAAAAGCTTATTTTTTTGCACTAGTCCTCCAAATGCGGAGAAACCACCGATGTTCCCTGATTTTGAAATTATTCTATGACAAGGA
>JAYZKL010000021.1:0-8651 GCA_036163455.1 Pseudomonadota bacterium | reverse complement strand
AAATTATTTTGGTTCGCGATATCTTTGTGCTGCTGCTTGAGCAGTCTCGCTTCCATATTTTTCATTAATTTTTTCAACAGTTTCAAAATGGTCGGCTCTTCTATGAGTTAGACACATCCCTTGTTTATCTACACCCCAAATTGCGTAAGCCACAAAATTTCTGAGATGTTCTGGAGTTTGATCCATATGAGGGATGCCAAATCTAATTAGTAGATTATTTCGGTCTGCGCCATTTTCCTTTTGTTCTTTGATTATTCTTTGAACTTCAACTTGGAGGTCTTTAGCATCTTCTCCATTCCATGAACCTACGACTGTTCCATCTGGTAGTATGATGTCATCTCCTTGTGGCACTGGGTGTGCTTCTGCCGCTGTTTTATTTTCTGACATTTCAAATTCTCCTTTTTATAATACCCTACTATTATAAGGGTTTTAAATCTGTTTACAATAACCAATAGATTATAGCGGTAATTTATTTATCAGAACAAGGAAAGTTTCTTACGTAAGCATTTTTCATTGCTAATCCAACTAAGGGGGCATCCTGATATTTTTCGAAAAAAGAGTTATCTCGTTCTATTTGTTCATTTATAAGTTTTTTTATTTCCGTAACAGGCAGGCTTAAATCTGATGGTTTACAAAATAGCTGTTTAGCATATTGTCTATAAAATTCATCATTTGCCCATTCAAGACCATTTTCTAAACCTAAAACGAAAGCATCGTATTTATTTGATCTGTTATGTTCTTTATATTCACCAATAGAAGGCATTTCTTGAGTTAATGCATTGTAAGGGATGAGAATTAAAAAAAGGTATATTAACAACCTCATTGTTTATAGCCTAAAGATTTTAATCTTTTTAGGTTTTTGTGCGCTTGACCAGCAACTGATTTTGGAGATGTCTCCCCAACTCCAGTTCTAGATCTAATTGCATTTTTAGGGTCTAAATACTTGTATATGTCGTCTTTTATTAATGATGAAAATTTTTGTAATTCAGATAAAGATAGTTCTTCTAGTTTTTGTGCCTTTTTTTCACAATATTTTACAATTTTACCTACAGTATCATGCGCTGTTCTAAATGGAATACCTTTCAAAGATAAATAATCTGCTAAATCAGTTGCTGTAGAAAATGAACTAGCAGAAATTTCTTCTGCTCTTTTATCATTGAGAGATAAGGTTAAAATCAATCTAGGCATGATATTAAGACAACTTAATGTTATTTCTATTGAGTCAAAAATTATTTTCTTATCTTCTTGTAAATCTCTGTTATAAGTTAAAGGCAATCCCTTCATTAGGGAGAGCAATGAAATTAAGTTGCCAAAAACACCAGAAGTCTTTCCTCTTATCAACTCAGGTGTATCAGGGTTTTTTTTCTGAGGCATAATTGATGACCCAGTACAAAAACTTTCGTCCAAATAAATCAGATCAAATTGTGGGTTACTCCATAAAACTAGTTCTTCTGCCATTCTTGATAAATGGAGCATAGTCATCGAGTTTGCATAAGCAAAGTCACAAACATAATCTCTATCACTAACAGCATCCATTGAATTTGCTGTTATTTCCTCAAAGCCCAGCTTATTTGCAACAAACTTCCTATCAATCTTAAGCGTAGTTCCAGATAATGCTGCTGAGCCCAATGGCATGATATTCAAATGTTTTCTAAAATCAACAAGCCTTTTTTCATCCCTATAGATCATTTCATTCCAAGCTAATAAATGATGACCAAAGGTAACTGGCTGAGCAACCTGCAGGTGAGTATATCCTGGAAACAGAGAGTTGCTATAAATAATTGCCATTTTAGATAAAGCATATTGTAAATCTCTCAATTTAATTAAAAAAACATCAACAAAATCACGCAAATATAGCCTTAAGTCTGTAGTCACCAGATCGTTTCTTGATCTACCCATATGAATCTTCTTTCCAACATCACCTATTATCTTAGTAAGATGATTCTCAATGTTCATATGTACATCCTCAAGCTCGTACGACCATGGAAATTTACCTTTTTTTACTGCTGTCTGTATTTTTCCTAAGCCTGATAAAATTGCTTTAAGTTCATTTTTTGTTATTAGTTTACATTTAGCTAACATTTGAACATGAGCTATCGTGACTTTCAGATCTGCCTCAAAAAGCACTATATCTACTGTCAGACTTTCACTAAATTCCAATACTTCGCTATCGATTTTCTTCGTAAATCTTGTTGCTCTAGTAGTTTTTTTCATTAAATAAACTCATTACACTTAAAATTAATTTGATGATTTAACCAGTAAGTATAGTATAAATAAAACAGCTAACATATGAAAAAGATAATTAGAATTGCAACCAGAAAAAGCCCTCTCGCATTAATACAGGCCAATATTGTCAAACATTTGCTTGAACAGACAAATGATTTCAATGCTGTTGATCTTATACCAATGTCGACATCGGGTGATACTGTAACAAAAGAAGTGTTTAAGGCTAGAGGAGGCAAAGGACTATTTCTAAAGGAACTTGAGCAATCATTGTTGAATGAAGATGCAGATATAGCCGTACATTCTCTTAAGGATGTCCCTGCTTCGTTGGATAGAAGGTTTAGTTTGTTAACAATCACAGAAAGGGCTGACCCGTCAGATGTCCTAATCTCAAAGAAATTTAAATCAATTGATTCTCTTCCAAATGGGGCTCTAATTGGCACATCTAGTCCTAGAAGAATTGCCCTTCTCAAAGCTGCAAGCAATAATATCAAGATTAAGGAGATTCGAGGAAATATACAAACAAGGATAGATAAGCTAAAAAATGAAGATCTCGATGGAATAATTTTAGCTGCTGCTGGAATACATAGATTATCTATAGATAGCGACTATTCAAACAAACTCCCCTCTGACATTTTTATCCCTTCAGCGGGACAAGGTGTTTTGTGTGTTGAATATTTAAAAAAAAACAAACAATTAACAAATATTCTTACTAAGCATGTAGATAAAGAGACTCAAGCATGCGCGGATGCTGAAAGATCCTTCATAAATAAAATTGGAGGAGACTGCATGTCTCCAATTGGTGTAAATGCAAACATCATAGAGAACGATATAATGATTAATGCGGTCGTCTCAGATATAAATGGTGAAAACTATATTAAATCAAAATATATAGACAAAAAAAATAATGCTGTATTAGCGGGTGAAAAATTAGCTAAAATTTTTATAAAGCAGGGTGCAAGAAAACTATTTAAAATGAATTAAAATTAATTATGAATGTAATTATTGTTTCTGAGACAAGTATAATAGAAAAGTTGACTAAAAAAGTTAGCTCATTAGGTGGCAAATTAATATATTGTCCCCTAACAGAGATAACGCCCGTTTCTTCTGAGTCAAAAAGCCTAATTGCTCATCTAAAAATAACGGATAAAGTTATCTTCCAGAGTAAAAATTCTGTGAAATGCTCTTATAAATTTTTCAAAGGAGTCAAGATGAAAAATAACTCAGCTTTTTTTGCTATAGGAAAAATTACTGCACAGCATGTCGAGAATCTAATTGGGAATAACTGCTACTTCCCTCCAGATAATTATTCAAGCAATGACCTGCTAAATATGGATCAGTTCCAAGATGTTACAAAACAAGAAATTATTGTAATTAAGGGACGAGATGGTCGGAATGAAATCTTTGATACGCTTAGTGATAGGGGGGCAACAGTAAAAGTGTTTGATGTATATGTGAGGACCCCTAAGATTTTGTCAGCTGATAAGATTAGATTAGATAGGTCTTGTTTTAATTATGTCATAGCTTTAAGTCGACATTCTTTAGAAATTTTTATTGATAAGTTTAAAGGTGATCTTGATAATCACAAACTTGTATTCTTAGTGCCTGACTTAAGAATTATAGACTCGCTTTATCTCGGCAAAGCTTCTAACTATGAAATTGTTGATTTAATAGACAGTGACGATGCTTACATAAGCCTAATAAATAAATATCAGTAAGCTATCTCTTAGCAGAATTAATCCAACTAATTAAACTTTTCCACTCCTCTCTGTCTTGTGCGGTTGCTGACTCAGCAAATTCAAATATACCCAAGCCTCTTTTAGCAGATTTTATATAATTTGTGTTATCTCTAAATGCAGTAATATATGGCATGCCTCTTTCTTTAACAAGATAGTCGTCTAGCTCAAGAAAGATGTTTGTGTTTGCTCTGCATTTATTCGCTACTAGTCCAATTTTAATTTTTTTTCTTACAACAGCTCCCATGTTTCTTAAACTCTGTATAAATTTTTTTGAAGCTTTCATGTCAATTGGTGATGGTAATACTGGAACAATTATTTTTTGTGCTTTTTTTATGTAGGTCTCAAGTCTACTGCCGTGGACTGCTGCTGGTACATCATATACCACAATCATATTTTCTCTTTTTTTTAATGGCTTTGTGAAACTTGATGTTCCTTTAATTTTAGGTTTAGATATTGGCCTATTTTCAAGCCAATCTAGACTGGACTTTTGTGGATCCAAATCAACAAGAGTTACTTCATAGCCTTTATGCGCATAATACGCGGCTATGTTAACAGCGATGGTTGTTTTACCAGAACCACCTTTTGAATTTATTACCATTATAGTTTTCATTAGGTGCCACCCTAACTTGATAATAACAAACTGGAAAAATTTCTTCTATGGTTTTTAACTATCTACTATAGCCACAACAGGGGCATGGTCAGATGTTCTCGGTTCTTTCTTGCACCATTGTTTATGACGTGTATGTTTGTCTACAAATACGTCTTTAGTTCTCTCATAAATATCAGTTGTTCCAAATATCAAATCAATCCTATAGCCAATGTTTTTATGAAATGCGCCACCTCTGTAATCCCACCAACTAAAGGTTTTTTCAGGGTGGTCAAATTTTAAAAACAGGTCATTTAGGCCAATTTTTTTTAATCTATCAATAAAGTCACGTTCTTTTGGAGAGCAGAGTATTTGATTATGGGTTGCCTCAACATCGAATACATCAGCATCTGTTGGAGCAATATTAAAGTCTCCTAAGACTATAATATTTGTATATTTTTTTTTAATTTTATTAAGATATTTAATGACCGATTCCAACCATCTTAGCTTATATTTATATTTGTCTGTTCCAATATCTTGGCCATTTACTACATAAAGATTTAAAATTAGTGTGTCATTGTATACTGCCGCAAGTGATCGTTTTTCATCTTCAGCTGTTGATATAGGATTAAGAAGAATGTCGGATGGAGCATTTCTGAAAATTGTTGCAACGCCATTATATGTTTTTTGTCCAGTAAAAAAGCATTTATATCCTAATTTCTCAATTTCTTCTTTAGGAAAATTTTCATCAATGCTTTTTGTTTCCTGAAGAGCAAGAACATCTGGGGAAGTTTCTAAAATATATTGCGTAACTGCAGGTAGTCTAACTTTAATGGAGTTGATATTCCAAGTTGCAATTTTCATTAAAGCCTATATGTCTAAGTTTTTTACGTAAAGAGCGCTATTTTTTATAAAAGCTTTTCTCATTTCAACATCTTCCCCCATTAATTCCTCAAAAATATTTTTACCTGAATCATCAAGCGGCAATACCTGAAGAAGGTTTCTAGTTTTTGTATTCATGGTTGTTTCTTCTAGTTGATTAGGATTCATCTCACCTAGGCCTTTATATCTTTGAAGCGTTAAACCCTCTTTTGACTTATTTAGTAGTTCATCAATTATCACAGCGATAGTATCTACATTCGACTTTATATCTGAATTATCAACATAAAAACAATTGTTGTATTGGTATTTAGTTAATTCAAGCTTCATTAATTCTGAGTATGAATCAGATGAAAAGAAATGTTTATGAAGAGGCTCTAGATTATTTTGAACGCCATTTTGCGTCTTAGACACTTCAATTATATGCGCCTGATTGTCGCTAGGGTCTGTTATTGGTTTAATCTCAAAGCTTATGTTTACAGGGGTAGACTCTTCAATGAATTTAGAAAAATCATCTGCCCACAAAGAGGCTTTTTTCTTGTCAGCAAGTTCTGATACGCTTAACGGCCTAAAAAAAGATAGATATTCAAGCAACATTTTGTCTCTTTTTTTTGGGAAAGACTTTAAGAGTGAACGCATTTTAGAAAACTCTTGTAAAAGTGTTAAAAATTTATTTTGATCTAAAAGATGACCGCCAACAGATATTTTAATATTGTTAGCGATATCCTTGTTTATGAATTCTGAAAGCTCGTCTTCGTTATTCAAATACTTTTCAAGTTTGCCCTTTTTTATTTTATAAAGCGGAGGTTGTGCAATATAAATATTGCCATTAGAAAATAGTGCCCCCATTTTATTGTGAAATAATGTTAGTAAAAGAGTTCTAATGTGAGCGCCATCAACATCTGCGTCTGTCATAATAATAATCTTTCCATACCTCAGCTTTGATAAATCAAAATCTTCATTATACCCACAGCCTAGAGCTGATATGAGGGATGCGATTTCAGACGAAGACAAAACTTTATGATCTTGAGCTCTCTGAGTATTAAGGATTTTACCTTTTAGAGGCAGGATTGCTTGTGTCTTTCTATCTCTAGCTTGTTTAGCTGAACCGCCAGCAGAGTCACCCTCAACAATAAATAACTCACTTTTATTAGGGTCTTTCTCTTGACAGTCAGAAAGCTTCCCAGGCAGATTAGCAATACTAAGGGGGTCTTTTCTTCTAATGAGCTCTTTAGCTTTTCTAGCTTCCTCCCGTGCAATAGCAGCTTGAAAAATTTTTGCTAGTATTCCTTTTCCTTGCTTAGGGTTTTCATCTAAAAATTCAAAAAGCTTGGTGTTTAGGCTGGACTCAACAATTCCTTTAACTTCAGACGAAACCAGTTTGTCTTTTGTTTGTGAAGAAAACTTCGGATCTGACATCTTTACAGATATGATTGATGTTAAGCCTTCTCTTGCATCATCTCCTGTTATATCAATCTTGTCTTTTTTATACTGTGGCTGTTTGTCTATGAATGTATTAATTGTTTTTGTTAGAGAAGCTTTAAATCCGGATAAATGAGTTCCTCCATCTTTTTGAGGTATATTGTTAGTAAAACAAATAATGTCTTCCTGAAAAGAAGTGCTCCAGACCATGGCAATTTCAATTTTAATGTTCTTTTTTGAAGTATCAAAGTAAATACAATCATCATGAATTGGTGTTTTTTTCTTAATCAATTCATGTATATATTCTTTTATTCCACCATCGTACTTATATGTTTCTTCAAAATTATTTCTCTCGTCTTTAAAATTCAGCTCAATACCACTATTTAAAAAAGCTAATTCTTTAAACCTTTTTTTCAATAATTCGGCATTATAGTCAATATTTGTAAAGTATTTTTTGCTTGGCTTAAAAGTTATTTCTGTTCCGCTGTATGTGGATTTTGATTTCTCTTTAAGGGGGTTTAGAGGTTTGCTGTCTTTATAATCTTGCACATATGTTTTATTATTTCTATGGATTGTAAGACGCAAAAACTCAGAAAGCGCATTGACAACAGATATTCCAACTCCATGCAGCCCACCTGACACTTTGTATGAATTATCATCAAACTTTCCACCTGAGTGCAGCGTTGTCAATATTACTTCTGCTGCAGATTTTTTTTCCTCTGGATGATCATCCACTGGAATGCCTCGTCCATTATCTTTCACGGTTACAGAATCATCTTCATGTATTGCAATATTTACAGTTGTACAGTGTCCTGCAAGAGCTTCATCAATTGAGTTATCAACTGTCTCATAAATCATTTGATGCAATCCGCTTCCATCATCTGTGTCCCCAATGTACATACCTGGGCGTTTTTGTACTGCTTCTAGCCCCGTTAGTATTTTTATGCTCGATGAATCGTATTTTGGTTTGCTCATATTTACGCTCTATGTGTTTATATTTTTTATCCCACCTTCATCTAAAGTAAATAATTGTACTTTCTCAGTTTTTTGGCTGATATCTACAAGTTTTTCTTTATAAATGTCAGGAGCAGTTAAAAAACTCTGTGTTTTTGCCTGAATAAGTAATTCTATCATAAGCATAAGGTTTGTATCATCTATTCCAAAAAATAAATCATCTATCAGCAAAATTGGCCGGTAATTATGTTCCACGTGAAATACTTCTGCTTGCGCCAACGTTAGGAGCAAGCTTGCCAGAACTTGGCTAGACATAGACCCGATTTTCTTGAGTTCAAAACTTTCTGATTGTACTAATATATCTGCTTTGTGCGGCCCAAATTCAGTGAAACCAATTGCCCTGTCTTTCTGTAAATTGTTGGTGATTGATTCTTTTAAGGCTGTCTTTTCGTCCCACCCTCTCTTATAAGATATGGTTACGCTTCTAATATCTTGATGCGCCTTGTTGTCGTTCTGGGCAGCTATATCAACAAAAACTTGAAACGACTTATTTATTTTATCAAAGTGTGACATCCTTTCATTTGAAATCTTCTCTCCTGCTTCTGCTATTTTTGCTGTCCAGTATTCAATATCTTCAGTTGATCCTTTTTTTAATAAATAGTTTCTTTGTTTGAGACATTTTTGGTAGGTTTGCAATAAACCCAGATAGTCTCGTTTCACGTGAAACAGGCCCCAATCTAACAGGTTTCTTCTATTTTCAGAAGGAAGGTTAATGATGTTTTCTTGGCCAAATGCAAGGGAGAGAACAGGAAACAGTCTCGCTAATTCCTTTGCGCCTATCATTTTAG
>JAYZKL010000020.1:0-13402 GCA_036163455.1 Pseudomonadota bacterium | reverse complement strand
GACAATATGATGTAACTATGGATACAGCATGGGCAATGAACAACCATGGTGGTATGAGTGACAGTAATTTCGGTATGGCTGGCAACATGGAAGGAATGTTTTCTTACCATGCTAAAATGGGTCCAGTAACACTGGCTTATATGTATGGATTAAGTGAGAAAGCTAATTCGAATATGCAAGCTGGCGATTATTCATATGGAATAAAGTTTAATGATTTTCTTGTATCTGGTCTTGAATTTGGTGTATCAGCTACACATGATAATGAAGTCAGCGCCGGTAATCCTGGTGAAGGAAACAAGAAAATTTTTGGATCATATAAAGTAATGCCTGGACTAAGTGTCTTCTTCTGGGATGAAGATTTAGAATCTTCTAGCACAGGACCAAGCTTTACAAATGGTGAAGGTGAAATTTTGACTTTTGGAGCTCATTACACAATGGGTAACAATTTAATTCAATACGCTATGAGCCATGGAGATGCAAATTTAACTGCTGAAGACTATAGAACTACATCTTTGTCAATAACAAGCAACCTTAGTAAAGCAACAAACTTTCAAATAGGTTATGCTAGACAGGGATTTGATGCAGCAGGCGGTTCAGTTCGTACATGGGGTATGGGACTTACTCATAAGTTCTAAATAAAATACGTCTGAAACGTTACTAAATAAAAAACCTAACCCAGATGGGTTAGGTTTTTTTATGTTACTCTTTTAAATTATAAATATATAACTTGAAACAGTTGCTAAGCCAAGTGCTGCTGAGTTATGAGAAGCTCCCATAAACAGTAACATCGGTATACTCAAAGCGGTGTTTGTTCTGGAAGCAAGTAAAGCTACTTTTTTGCCATGGGCTTTTTCTTCATCAGTGGCTGGAACCATACCAAGAACTTTTTGTTGGTTTGGCCATATTAATACCCAGACATTGAAGAGCATAATTGTACCTAGCCAAGCCCCCAAACCTATTACAATATCTCCGCTCGAGAGAGTGAAAGCAGACACAAACCTTCCTGCATGTGCAAGATAAGCTGCACCTGTAATCCAAGTAACCACAGCGCCCCATCTGAACCATAGAAGTGCTAATGGAGCTACGTATTTTCCAATAGCTGCTGGACCAGGATCTTTATCGGCAGTAGCTGCAGCCATTGCAGGAACTTGAACAAAATTAAAATAATATAATAATCCAATCCAAGTTATACCTGACAAGTAATGAAACCATCTTAAGAGTGTTGCTCCATCTAATGGTGCATTACCACCAAAAACTAATAATAAAACAACTGTTAAGATAAAACCGGTTATTATTGTGCCTTTTATAGAAAGTAAAGGATTCATATTCACCTCATGTAATAATTATAATTCAGTCATCATCATAAATGATGTAGACTGTTTAATCTATCATAAGTTAAAAATATTATAATAGGGCTTAGTATATGTGTGGGATTTGTGGAGAAATAAGGTTTGATAATAGAGGGGTTAATCGAGAGACTTCAAAAAGAATGGTTGAAACTATTGCTAGAAGAGGTCCAGATAACGAAGGATTATTCTTCCATAATCAAATTTTCTTAGGTCATAGACGATTATCTATTATTGATGTTACGGAAAAATCGCATCAGCCTATGACTGATCATTCATTAAATTTAACAATTGTTTTTAATGGGGTGATTTACAATTATAAAGAATTAAGAAATAGATTGAAAAAGGAAGGATATTCTTTTTTTTCAGATGGTGATACTGAAGTTATTTTGAAAAGTTATCATTTTTATGGAGAGGAATGTGTAAATCATTTTGATGGTGTTTTTGCATTTTGTATTTATGATACCAATAAACAAACTTTTTTTATATCAAGAGATAGGCTAGGTATAAAGCCTTTATATTATACGTTAAATGATAATTTTTTTAGATTCTCATCAAATACTAAATCACTAATTAATTCACAAAATAATCAAATAGAAATAGATAAAACTAGCTTACATTATCAATTTACTTTGCATTCTGTGGTTCCTGCTCCAAAAACAATAATTAAAAATATAAACAAACTAGAACCAGGGCACAATTTAACGATTACATTAGATGGAAAAACAGAAAATAAAAAATATTATTCATTTAATCACATAAATTTAGATTCTTCTATTAAAGAAGAAGATGCTTTAGAGGAAATAGAGCGATTGATAGCGCTATCGATAAAAAAAAGATTAAACACTTCTGATGTACCTGTTGGTGTTTTACTGTCTGGTGGATTAGATTCAAGCCTAATCACTGCCATTGCAGCCAAACACTGTAATTCTAATATTAATACTTTTTCAATTGGATTCCCAAGTATCGAAAATGAAGGTGGTGATGAATTTCATTTTTCAGACAAAATTGTTGAACAATTCAATACATCCCATCAAAAAATTTTTCTTTCAGAAGATGAGTTATTTGAAAATCTGGACGAAGTGATTTCATGTATGCCAGAGCCAATGGCTAGTCAAGATGCTTCAGCATTTTTTTTGTTAGGCAAAGAAGTGTCAAAAACACAAAAAGTTGTTCTAAGTGGGCAAGGAGCTGATGAACTTTTTGGAGGATATTTTTGGTATGAAAAAATGGAAAAACTAGAATCTAGCAATCTAAGAAAATTTAGCATGAATTATTTTGATAGAGATCACACTGATTTTTGTAAAACTATAAGTGAAACGCTTTGTTCTGATAATTATAGTAGTGCTCTTATAAAGTCTCTTTTTGAAAAACAAAACACAAATTTAAGTTTCTTAGATAAAGTTTTGAGAATTGATTTATCAACACTAATTATAGATGATCCAGTTAAAAGAGTTGATAGTATGACAATGTCATGGGGATTAGAAACCAGAGTGCCGTTTTTAGATATTAGTCTCGTTGAATTCATGCTTCAAATCCCTTCAGAATTAAAAATTATGAATGGCGGAAAACACCATCTTAAAAAAATTGCAAAAAAGTTTTTCACTGATGAGTTTATTAACAGGGAAAAATTCTATTTTCCTGTGCCTCCATTAAAAATTGTTCAAAATAAGTTCCTAGATTACATGAAAGATATTTTGCTGTCAGATTCATGTACAAAAAGAGGGGTTTTTAATTCTAAAAATATTGAAACTTTATTAAGAAACCCAAACAAGCATCTTACCAAATTAAACGGTAATAAATTATGGCACCTTGCATTATTTGAGAGATGGTTTCAAATTAATGTTGACGAAATAAACACTATAATATAATTTATCAATATATGAACAAACAAGTCTCAGCTATTGATAGAATAAAACAACAAGTAACAGAGAACCCTGTAATTATTTATATGAAGGGAAGCCCAGATATGCCAATGTGTGGTTTTTCTTCGAAAGCTGTAGAAGCGCTTAAGCAATGTGGGCATGAATTTGCATATGTAAATATCATTCTAGATCAAGAAATTATGCAAGAGTTGCCTAATTTTGCAAACTGGCCAACTTTTCCTCAGCTGTATATAAAAGGTGAATTAATTGGTGGTTGCGATATTACTCTTGATTTATTTAATTCTGGTGAATTAAAAAAGATGATCGATACGGCTGTAAAAAACTAATTGAGATTATATTATTTTTTGTTTACGGCGTGGATTATATTCCAATAATCAAATATATTTACTTTTGAAATTTCTTTAATATCAAGGCCAGCATATTTTTCAAACTCTGAAATAGGGAAGTAAGGTTTCCAGCCAAGTACTTTACTGATTGGCATTAATGCCTTTTCAAATATTTTTATTAGGAATCCATCATTTTCAGAACTAAAATGATTTACTATATATATGTCACCATCTGGCTTACAAACTCTTTTCATTTCCTGTAAGAGTTTTTGGGGATTTTGTGTTACCGAGATAACATACATTGCAGCTACTTTATCAAAAGAATTATCAGCAAAAGATAACTGCTCACCATTCATTTCTGAAATATACTTTCCATTTGACTTTCTTTTCTTTATTTTTTCTTTAGCTCTCTTTAACATATCAGGAGATATATCGATACCAATAACTTTTGTTTCATCTGGATAATATTTAAAAGATAAACCTGTTCCAATTCCAATTTCAAGAATTGAATCAGATGGTTGGCAATCCATTTTACTTATTACAGTTTTTTGACCTGGACGGAAAACTTGACCAAATGTCATATCATAAAAACTGGAGACCCGCTTATAAGATTTAATTATAGAGTTTTGATCCAATATGTTATCCTAATAGATAGTTATAGATTTCATTATAGCACTATTATGTTTAATAATTTGGCAATTTTTTTTGATATATTAAAATTTTCAAAAGGCCCGCAGGATTTACCTACGGATTCAAACCTACTAAATTCTGTTATTCTTATTAATATTTTGATTTCTTTAATTCCATCAGACCCGTCCATCCAATTTAGTTACGGTCACCAGATATTATTGTCTTTAGTATATATTGGAGTAACTCTTCTTTTTGTACAATTAAGTTTAAATATTAAAGACAAAGCTTCAGATACTGTTGATCAGTATAAAGTTCGTTATTTGCAAGTGGGCACCGCAATATTAGGAATTCATGCGATAGTTGGTTTTTTGACCACATTGATTAGCATTATTGCTGACTATGACAAAAACCTCATAGTTTTGTTAATTATGGTTGTTACAATATACACATGGTTAATTAATGGGTTTATTTTTAAACATGCGTTAGATAAAAGCATGGTTTTTGGACTTGGTGTTTCATTTCTTTATAGTATGATAGTTGGTTCAGTAATGTTAATTGTTCTACAAATTTTAATTTAATGAGAATACATATTCTAGGAATATCAGGAACTTTTATGGCTGGAATAGCAATTCTAGCGAAGCAGAAAGGACATGATGTAACCGGTTCCGATAAAAATTTTTTTGATCCAATGAAAACTGTCTTGAAGGAAAATAAAATAAAATTTTCTAAGGGATATAATCCAAAAGTTCTAAATAATAAAATCGATTTAGTTATTGTTGGCAATGTAATGTCAAGAGGTATGCCTATAATTGAGAAACTATTAGAATCAAAAATTAAATATATATCAGGGCCTCAATGGCTTAAGGAAAATATACTTATTGATAAAAAAGTTATAGCGATATCAGGTACTCATGGAAAAACTACAGTTTCATCAGTGATAACGCATATTTTGAAATCAAATAAGATTAATCCAAGCTATCTTATTGGTGGACAGCCAATTGGTTTTAAGAAACCTGCTAATTTAACAAAATCAAAATACTTTGTCATTGAAGCAGATGAATATGATACAGCCTTTTTTGATAAAAGATCAAAATTTATTCATTACAAGCCTGATATTCTTTTGATAAACAACATTGAGTTTGATCATGCAGATATCTTTGACAATATAGATGATATTCTTAAAAACTTTCATCAATTATTAAGAACGATACCAAGAAATGGCTATATTATATACAATGATTCTGATAAAAATATTAAACGATTATTGTCTGAAGGTGTATGGTCAAAATTAATTGCTTTAAAAAATAATTATTGGAAAAATCCAAAATTTAGAACTACTCTCTTAGGTAATCACAATTTTAAAAATATTGCATTATCTATAATTGCTTGTAAAAAACTATCTTTATCGATTGAAAGTATATATAAATCTATAGAAAGTTTTAAAGGAGTAAAGAGAAGAATGGAATATGTGGGTCAGTTTAAGAAAATTGATGTTTATGATGATTTTGCTCATCACCCTACCGCAATTTTAAGTTCAATAATAGCTTTGAAAAATGCTAAACCTAATAAAAAAACTCTTGCGATTTGTCAAATTAGATCTAACTCAATGATTCGAGGGACACACTCATCTGAATTATATAAAGCATTAGGAAGGTCTGATTACTCTATTATTCATTTTGACCAAAAGTCTAAGGTTAAGTTTCATGATAATAAATCTAGAAATATTAATGCTTTTACCACAGATAAGGAAATATCAAGCTATATTAGAAAAATAAAAGGAGAAATTGATAAAATACTAATTATGAGCAATGGTAATACTTCTGGCCTAATCAAATTAATAAAAAATGTCGTACAGAAATAAATCAAAAAAAGAATGGAAGGAAATTTTATCTGAAGATGTCTATAAAGTGACAAGGGAAAAAGGTACTGAAACACCATTTAGTGGAGAATATAATTCTAATAAAAGACTTGGTTTATACAAATGTATTTGTTGTGGAAATATTTTATTTTCATCTAAAACAAAATTTGATTCTGGAACAGGCTGGCCAAGTTTTTATGAAAAATATTCAAATGATTCATTAAACTATATTGATGATAATTCTTTTTTCATGAAAAGAATAGAAGTTACTTGTAAGCAATGTAATGCTCATTTGGGCCATGTGTTTGATGATGGGCCTAAACCTACAGGAAAAAGATACTGCATAAATTCTGTTTCTTTAGATTTTTTTGAGAATCAAGAGAAATGACATCATTCTCATCAGAAAATCATCTTGTAAATGCTCCTATTTTTCCATTAAGAAGCATTGTATTACCAGGCGGACTATTTCCATTGAGAATCTTTGAGAGAAGATATCTAGATATGGTAACTGCATGTATTAAAAATAATGAAGGTTTTTGTATTTCTCTTGTTAAAAAAGAAGAGCCAGATTTATACGTTAAGGATGTTTTTGAATATGGTTCATGGGTAGAGATAACTGATTGGAATAAACTTCAAGATGGGTTACTTGGAATCACAGTTGAAGGTAAAAATATTGTAAAAATTTCAAATACATCTCTAGATAAAGAAAATTTATTAAGAGGAAAGATTAAAAAACTAGATTTAGAGAAAGAATATTTAATTCCACAACAATATTTAGTTTTATCTAAGTTTTATAAGAAAATTTATCCTAATTTAAAAGACTTTATGAGTTTTAAACAGGAAAGGTTTTCAGATGCCTCGTGGATAGGGTATAGATTGACAGAATTACTTCCTATTGAATTAGAGCTTAAAGCTGATTTAATTTCAACATCTGATGCAATAGAAAGGTTAAAAAAAATTAATCAAATAATGACAAGGCTTTATGGTGATGAGTTCACAAAAGTTTAAATGTCTATACTAGTAGTTGCGCCAGTATCAGCTTGGCTTACAAGTTTTGCATATTTTGTTAATACACCATTGATCAAAACTTTCTTTGGTCTACTCCATTTTTTAAGACGCATCTTAAATTCCTTTTGAGTAATTCTTACATTCAATTCTTTTTTAATGGTATCTATCTCAATTATGTCGCCATTTTTAATTATAGCTAGGGGTCCGCCTATAAAGGCTTCAGGTGATATATGACCAACAACAAAGCCATGACTTCCTCCCGAGAACCTCCCATCTGTAATTAATGCAACATCCTTCCCAAGCCCCTTGCCCATTATTGCTGAAGTTGGAGACAACATTTCCCTCATTCCCGGCCCACCTACAGGACCTTCATATCTGATAACAATTACCATTCCTTTTTTTATTTTATCATTTAGAATATCTTTTAAAGCTGATTCTTCAGAATTATAAACTTTAGCCCTACCTGAAAAGAAATCTCCTTCTTTTCCAGTAATTTTAGCTACTGAACCTTTGGGAGATAAATTGCCTTTCAAAATGACAAGATGTCCATTCTTCTTTATTGGATCTTTGAAAGGTCTAATAATTTTTTGTTGTTTTTTATAATGTTGAACTCTTTTCAAATTTTCCTTTAGTGTTTTACCGCTGACAGTAATACAATCACCATGTAATAGTTTCTTTTCTAATAAAATTTTCATCAGTGGCGCAACTCCACCAACATTAACTAATTCTGCCATAGTGTATTTACCACTTGGTTTTAGGTCTGCTAAAACAGGAACTTTCTTACCAATTCTTTCAAAATCATTGAGAGAGAGTCTTACTTTTGCATCGTTTGCAATAGCAAGCAAATGAAGCACAGCATTAGTTGATCCGCCAAGAGCCATAACAACAGTAATTGCATTTTCTAATGATTTTTTGTTAATGATATCCCTAGGTCTAATATTTCTTTTAACACAGTTCATTAAAGCCATTGCAGACTCCTTACAGTCAATGCGTTTGATTTTTGAGGTTGCTGCTTGAGCTGAGCTGTTAGTGAGGCTTAACCCTAATGCTTCAATTGCACATGCCATAGTATTGGCTGTGTACATACCTCCACAAGAGCCAGGACCAGGGATTGCTTTTTTTTCAATCTGCAATAATTCATCATTGCTAATTTCTTTATTAGCATTCTTACCAACTGCTTCAAAAACAGAAACTATATCTATTTTTTTATTCTTATATTTACCTGGGAGAATAGTGCCGCCATATATAAAAATTGATGGCCGATTAAGCCTTGCCATTGCCATAACACATCCCGGCATATTTTTATCACATCCACCAATGGTGATAAACCCATCAAACCCTTCACAACCAACAACTGTTTCAATGGAGTCAGCTATAACTTCTCTTGAAACAAGAGAATAGCGCATACCATCAGTTCCCATTGAGATTCCATCAGACACTGTAATTGTGTTAAAAATTAAAGATTTTGCGCCATGAGCATCAATCGATTTGGCAGAAATTTCAGCTAATTTATTAATGTGCATATTACATGGCGTAACCATACTTCCAGTAGATGCGACGCCTATTTGAGGTAATTTGAAATCATTATCCTTAAAACCTACCGCTCTCAACATAGATCTGCTAGGAGTACGATCTTTGCCATCAACTATTTTAGAAGAAAACTTTCTCATTTCTTATTGTAACAATTTACCAAAAATTTTAAATCTCCATCCTTCCAAAAACCTTATTTGTTTTTGATTTTTAGCATACATGTCTAATTCACGTTTATTAGCTATTAATGACTGTGGTAGTTTATACTTTACTGCTACCTTTTCAAGTAATTTATTGCACTCATTAATTTGTTTTCTTGATCTCATTTTAATAGACTTACTATTTCCATTATCATGACTTTTAGAATATTTTTTTGTTAATGAAATAATCATTTTTTCATCTGAATTACTTAGATCATTTTTTAAATTTTTTAGAATAGTTTTTATTCTTTTTTCATCAGATAGAGCTAATTTTGTTAATTCATTATCCAATAGCACCCATCTTTTTGGAAGATTTTTTTTGATTGCCTTTCTCTCACGCCATTCTGCTAGATACTTTATTTTTCTAACTTGCACTCTAGATAAATCAGGAGATGCATTAATCTTTTTCCAAGAATCTCTTGGTTTAGCTATAACATTTTCTTTTTTTAATTCTTTATTTTGTTCTTCTTTAAACCAGCTTAATCTTTTATATTTAATCAGTTCTTTATTTAATTTTTGATAAATAGCTAAGAGATATTTAACATCATTGCATGCATAATTTATTTTTTCTTCGCTCAGCGGTCTTTCTAACCAATTGGTTCTCCATGAACCTTGTTTCAAATCTTTATTGAATAATTTTTTGACAATTCCACTATAGCTGATATTCATATCAAGGCCCACAAGGTTTGCAGCTATTTGTGTATCAAAAATATTGTTTGGATATGATTTAAAATAACTATTTAATGCCTCAAGATCTTGTTTTGATGAGTGTATAATTTTCGTAATCTTCCTATTACTCAAAATTTTTTTAAGAGATGTTTTATCTTTAATGTTTAATACATCAATACAAAAAATTGATTCTTTGGTTGAGATTTGTATTAGTGCAAGAACTGGATAATATGTAGACTCTCTCACAAATTCTGTATCTACCCCTATATACTTAGAATCCTGTATTTCAGCAATTATTTTTTTTAATTTTTTGTCTGTATTAATCAGAAAGTTTGACATAATTAGAGATAAGTATAATATTAACAGTCTATTTCATTTAGATGAATATATATGTTAAAAATAGATAAATCTAGCCATTTAATTAGTGATATCTTATATATACCCACAACTAATTGTGATTCACGTCCTGAAGACATCAATATTGATACAGTGGTAATACACTGTATTAGTTTACCTAAAGGTATCTTTGATAATGATAATGTAGTTAAATTATTTACCAACAAACTTGACTGTTCTTCCGATTTATCATTTGCATCTTTAAAGAATCTAAAGGTTTCAGCACATATTTTTATTAGAAGAAATGGAGATATAATACAATTTGTGCCATTTAATTTAAGAGCTTGGCATGCAGGTCGTTCTTCTTACAAAGGAAGAGAAGATTGTAATAATTTCTCTATAGGAATTGAATTGGAGGGCTCAGTGGATAAAAATTTTGAAGAAACTCAATATAAACAGCTAAAGCAACTAATTGAAGCCTTAAAGATATGCTACCCAAAAATTCATGATGATAATATAATAGGACATAGTGAAATATCTCCAGATAGAAAAGTAGATCCCGGGCCTTTTTTTAACTGGGAAAAAATAAAAAAATAATTCTGATATGGAAACAGCATTCTTAATAATTTCAGTTTTAGTAGTTGAGTTTATTTATGACCCACTAATTTCTTTAAGAGATGAGAATTTTATTAAAAGATCTTATAATAATTTTCATCTTTTTGTGAAGGAGTATATTGATAAAAAGTTATTTATATATTTACTCTTTAGTTTCTTTTGCATATTTTTGACCATACTTATAAATGGATTCTTCTATCAATTTATTCATTGGACATTATCGTTTTTATTTAGTTTTATAGTATTATTTTATTGTCTAAAACCAAATGAGTTTAATGAAAAAATAGATGATTTTAAATTTATTATTGATAAAGAAATAGGGGTCGAAGATAAAGACCTCATTAAAACTTTAGCTAAAGATATTAATATAAACAAATTATCACAAAAAGATATTTATTTAATAAGCAAAAATTTATTTTATGGTTCAACACGAAATATATTTTCTATTATTTTTTGGTTTTTACTCCTTGGGCCTGGTGGCGCTTTGGGATATAAAGTATTGGATTATTTTTCATTTACTAAAGACATAAGAATAGATCAGAAATCCAGAAATGATATTAAGGATGTTTTAGGTTTGATGGAATTTATTCCGATTAGATTAACTTCCTTAGCCTTTGCAATAGTTGGTAATTTTGAATCTTCTTTATTGATTTGGAAAAAACACAAAGCGGATAGAAGTAATATATATGAATCTAACATCGATCTAGTAAATAATATTGGAAACTCATCAGTACAGCTAGACAAGGATAGCAACAAGGAAGATATTATAGAGAAAATTTCATATATCCAAACATTGGTAGCCAGATCACTTCTGACCTGGTTAAGCATAACAATGCTATTAATTCTTGGCGGGTTTTTTAATTAAATTTCTATAAAAATTTTTTCCAATAGTTATTTTCTCTCTAGAATTCTTTTGTCTCCAGATATTAGTATCTCTGAATGAATAAACACAGCCACAATATTCTTGTTTATAAAAACCCTCATCTTTTGAAATTAATAACATTCTCTGAGACCCATTATTCTTTCTCCAATTAAAAGTCCAATATTCTAGATTAGGGATTTTTTTGACAGCCCATTTGCCTGCTTCATTTATTTGGTTCATATCTTTCCATCTTGAAATACCAAGAGTGCTAGAAATAATATCAAAATTATTTTCATATGCATATTGTGCTGTTTTTAAAAACCTCATTTCAAAGCATGTAGTACATCTTTTGCCTCTTTCAGGTTCCCATTCTAAACCTTTGGTTTCTTTAAACCATGCATCTACATCATAATCAGCATCAATAAATGGAATATTATTTTTTTCTGCAAACCTAATATTTTCTTCTTTTCTTATTTCATACTCTTTGAGTGGATGTATATTTGGATTATAAAAAAATATTGAAAATTTTATATCGGAATCAACCAATCTTTGTATTATTTCTCCAGAACATGGCGCACAGCAAGAATGTAGAAGAAGATGATTCTTATTTTTGGGTAATCTTAAATAATATTCTTTTTCTTTTCTCATATTTTAAAAAATTCTTTTGTATTTTTATAAGTCTGTCTATAGATATATTCTATATCTTTATTTAAGCACTTTGCAATTTGTTCAACAACAAAAGGTAAGAAAGATGGTTCGTTTGTAAGATTTTCATTATTAGGTATATTCTTTGGTATTAAATATGGTGCATCAGTTTCAACTAATAGTTTATCTTCAGGAATAAACTTAAGAATATCATGCAAGTGAGATCCTCTATCTAAATCGGTAATCCATCCCGTTATACCAATATAACAACCTATATCTAAATATTTAGACAATTCGCTTTTATTGCCAGTAAAGCAATGAACAACGGATTTATCAAATTTATTGATATATTTTTTGAGTATTGAATAAAAGTCAGAGTGTGCGCCTCTTTCATGAAGGAATACAGGTAAATTAATTTTAGTATTTAAATCTAATTGTTTTTCAAAACAATTAATTTGTTGACTCTTTGATGAATACTCCCTGTAATAGTCAAGCCCACATTCACCTAATGATATAACGTACAAATTTTCAGCAAATGACTCCATAGTGATTAAATCTTCGTCTCTGAAGTCTTTAGCATTGTGAGGATGGAACCCAACTGTGGTAAAGAATACGTCTGGAAATTGTTTTATTAGCTCAAGAGCTTTTTTTGTATCATTTAGATTTGAAGAGGTGATTACTACTTTTTCAATTTTTGCTTTTTTAAATCTTGTAATAACTGAATCTATGTTATCTAGAAGTTGATTATGCGTGAGATTAGCGCCAATATCTATTAAAGAACAATCTTTATCCATTAATAGATTTCATCACAGATGCAATTGTATCTCCAATAACAGATGGATTTTTTGCAATTGTAATTCCAGCTTCTTTTAATATTTCAACTTTTTCTGCTGCAGATTCACCATATGCGCTAACAATAGCACCTGCATGACCCATTCTTTTGCCTTTGGGTGCAGTTAATCCTGCAATATATGCTACAACAGGCTTAGAAATATTCTCTTTAGCAAAAGATGCTGCTTCAGCTTCTTGTGGCCCACCAATTTCTCCAATCATCAAAATTACTTTTGTCTCATCATCTTGTTCAAATTTTTCAAGATGATCTCTAAAAGAACTTCCATTAATTGGGTCTCCACCAATACCAACGCTTGTTGAAATTCCAATCCCAAGATTTTTCATCTGTTGTGCAGCTTCATAACCTAAAGTGCCTGATCTTCCTATAACACCAACATTTCCTTCTTTATAAATATGTCCTGGCATAATCCCAAGCATACATTTTCCAGGACTTATAACACCAGCACAGTTTGGCCCCACTAAAGTCATTCTATCTTCATTTTTATATCGTCTCATATAACGTTTCACTTTAATCATATCGTGTGCAGGAATACCATCAGTAATCGCAACAAGTGTTTTAATTCCTGCATCCGCTGCCTCCATTGCAGAATCTGCTGCAAACGCTGGCGGTACAAATAATATGCTTGCATCTGCACTAGT
>JAYZKL010000019.1:0-13739 GCA_036163455.1 Pseudomonadota bacterium | reverse complement strand
CACCAAACGCATCACCAATGCTCGGTAAACTATGACTAGTGAGCTCTTTTGATAAATACATAGCCATATGTCTCGGCATAGTGACTCTCCTGTCTCTTTTTGACGACAGCAAATCACTTACCCTAATTTTATAATAAGTGGCAACAGTTTTTTGAATGTGCTCAATTGTAAGCTGCCTTTCTTGAAGAGAAAGCAAATCCCTTAAAGCTTCTTTCACAAAACCCAAAGTTACCACCTCTCTCTTAAAGTGAGATGTGGCTAAAACTCTGCGGAGACAGCCCTCAAGCTCACGAACATTTGAATAGATATTTTTAGCAAGAAAAAAAGCAACATCATCAGGAATATTTGCACCCGAAAGCTCAGCTTTACTATGAATAATAGCAACCCTTGTTTCTAAATCAGGAGGATCAATAGATACAACATTGCCCCAAACCAATCTGGACTTAAGTCTTTCTTCCAACCCCTCAATTTCTTTAGGGTACTTATCTGACGTCAGAACAACTTGTTTTTTATATTCAAAAAGAGAATTAAATGTGTGAAAAAATTCCTCTTGCGATCTTTCTTTGCCAACAAAAAACTGCATATCATCAAGTAGAAGAGCATCTACTGAACGATAAAATGTTTTAAAGTCTTCCATTTTTCCATGTCTTAGGGCTGAAACCATATTTTGGACAAACCTTTCTGAGTGCAAATAGACAACCCTTTTCCTGGGAGACTTACGCATAATTTCGTTCCCAATAGAATGCAGCAGATGTGTTTTGCCAAGTCCTACGCCACCATATATATAGAGCGGGTTATATTGACCTAGATTAGCAACTATAGATTGACCAGCGGCTTTAGCAAGCTGGTTAGATTTTCCTTCAACAAAATTATCAAACACCAATGATTCGTTTAAGTTAGAAGTAAAGGTTGATTTTCTAACAGGAAGCGCAGATTCAGTCAGAGACGAAGGCACGGGTGTTGCTAGAGACAATGAAACTTTGTCAATTTGGCCAGGGCTTAACTCCATGACGGTTTGTTCAATCAGAGAAAAAAAGTTTTTTTGAACAGATTCCTGTACAAACCTATTGGGCGCATGAATATGCAGCGTCTTTTCGTCTACTCTGACTTTAAGCGGGTGCAGCCAAAGCTTCATTTGTTTCTCAGTAAGCAAGCGCTCAAAGGTTTCGAGACATTTGTCCCATAGTGTTGTGTTATTATCCATATTGATTGCCTAAGGCCAAGAATACTAATATCCCACAAAAAAAAATAAATTTAAATATTGACAAAGAAATATATAATCAGGAGTATATACAAACGAGTAAAAAGACATGAAGCGAACATTTCAGCCAAGCAACCTAAAAAAGAAGAGAAAGCATGGATTTCGTTCAAGAATGAAAACGGCTTCCGGCCGATCTATAATTAATTCTAGAAGAGCGAAGGGCCGAGCAACACTTTGTCCGTAAAAATTATAAAAACAAGAGCCTCAGTTTTTTTTAAAATAGATTCTAATACCTTAACTGCTTTTAAAAAAGAAAAAAAAATTATAGGCGTTTCACAAAATATTTTTTATAAAAAAAATACAGAAAAAGTCCCGCGCCTAGGAATATTTATACCCAAAAAAACACTTTCACTTGCAGTTCTTAGAAATAAATTAAGGAGAAAAATAAGAGAAGACTTTAAAAAAGACCAAAAAGACTTATTCTCTTATGATATCCTCGTTGTAATTAAGCAAAAAATAAATGCGCCTAAGATAAACATTGATAACATATACATTCAAGAATGGAAAGAATTGAAAAAATCTTTATCAAAATAATAACACTTCCAATTATCGTATATAAAAAGTGTCTTTCCCCGCTTTTTGTTTCAAGTTGCAGGCATCAGCCGACATGCTCCTCTTATTGCATAGAAGCTTTTAGAAAAAGAGGTTTTTTTATGGGCCTATTTCTTTCTCTAAAACGAATCATTAACTGTAGGCCTGGCGGCACTTTTGGATATGACCCAGTTCCTATGAAAAAAAAGAGTGAAAATGAGCAATAGGGTTTTTTTATATAGCGCATTAGCCTTTATCATTATCTTGCTCTTTGATGCTTGGGACAGAGATTATTCAGAACCATCAATGCCAACTAAAACAACCCAAAACGAAATCCCAGAAACTAGTATATCTGGAAATCAGGATGAACCAAAAAATACAACAATCCCAACAACAACACAAAAGTATGACAAGAATTATGTTACGGTTGTCACAAATAATCAGAATATAAAAATTAGTTTATTAGATGGCTCTATCATATACACAGAGCTATTGAATTATTCAAAATCGCAAGACAGAAACTCAGGCAATATTATTTTATTAGACTCTAAAAACAAAAACTATATTGCTAAGATTGGAGTACAAAACAAAAGCAGACAGGCCCCACCTTTTTTTTCATCAGATAAACAGCTATATAAGATGTCTAATAAAGAAAAACTAGATGTCACTTTATATGGGGAAACAGGAGATGGAAGCAAGATATCGAAAACATACACTTTCGTCAATAATTCACACTTGATCACAGTCTCTCAAAAGATTATAAACAATAGCAGCAAAACATCTTATTGGAGGCAGTACAATAGCATAGAAAGAAGCGAGGGAACTTCTAGCACAAATCAGTTTTTATATACATATACGGGTGCAGCTTATTACGATTCTGACGAAAAATTTGTAAAAGTAGATTTTGAAGAAATACAAGAAGCCCCTCTTTTGAAAAACCTTCAGGCAGGATGGATTAGCATGCTGGAACATTATTTTTTAACTGCTTGGATTCCTTATTCAGAACAAGAAAGAACAGCTGCCACCGTATATACAAAATATATGCCCGATGGGTTAAATAAGATTTTTTTAATTGGTGCAGTAAATGATTATCAAGAAATACAACCAAAGAGTGAACGCCTATTTGTAAGCAGATTATTTGTTGGCCCTAAAAATCAAAACGAGCTGGAATCTATTTCTGAGAATTTAGTTTTAACTGTTGATTATGGGTCTCTTACCTTTATTGCAGCGCCATTGTTTTGGATTTTAAAAAAACTATTTCTTGTTTTAGGCAATTGGGGTTGGGCTATTGTCTTCCTCACGATTTTAATTAAATTACTTTTCTTTAAGTTATCTGAAACAAGCTATAGATCTATGGCTAAAATGAAAAAGTTAACACCTAGAATGCAATCCCTAAAAGAAAGATATGGTGAAGATAAAAAGAAGTACAGCGAAGCATTGATGCGGATGTACAAAGAAGAAAAAGTAAACCCATTAGGTGGATGTCTCCCAATACTTATTCAAATACCAGTTTTTATTGCCCTTTACTGGGTTTTAATAGAAAGCGTAGAAATGAGACAAGCGCCATTTATTGCATGGATTAGAGATTTATCAAGTGCCGACCCATTGTTTATACTACCAATAGCTATGGGGATATCAATGTACATTCAACAAAAACTAAATCCTGCACCGGTGGAACCAATGCAACAGAAAATTTTTATGTTCTTGCCAATTATTTTTACATTTTTGTTTGCAACGTTCCCGTCAGGCCTGGTTTTATATTGGCTGACCAACAATGTTCTATCAATAGCTCAACAGTATGTGATAAACAAAAGAATTATAAACTCTTAGGGTCATGAGTAGAGAAAAAACGATTGCTGCTATCTCAACGCCGCCAGGTAATTCAGGGATTGGAGCAATAAGAGTTTCTGGACCAGAAACATTAAACCTAATAAAAAAAATTTTTAAAAAAAAGTTAATGCCTAGAGAGGCTTCTTTAAGAAAATTTTATGATAAAGAGGGAGATGCTATAGATAATGTAATAGCAATCTATTACAAAAAACCAAATTCATATACGGGAGAGGATATGTTAGAGGTACACGCTCATGGCAACCCAGTAATTTTAGATGCAATTCTAGAAAATATAGTGGGGGAAACAGTACAACATGCAAGGCCTGGTGAGTTTACAGAAAAAGCATTTTTAAATGGAAAAATTGATTTAGCCCAGGCGGAGGCAGTATCAGATCTAATAACCTCAAGCAGCTTGAAGGCTGTTAAAGGATCATTTAATTCACTAAACGGTGTTTTTTCTGACAAAATATCAGAGGCAAATAAAAAAATTTTAGAACTCAGGGCAAAAATTGAATCAATAATTAACTTTCCAGAAGACAACATTCCAGAAAACAAGAACTCCGCGCTAATGAACGACATCGACCATATTACAATGAGAGTTAACGAAATAATTTCTGTTGCTAACCAAGGAATAAAGCTTAGTAAACAAAATATCTTTTGTGTAACAGGGAGGCCAAACGTTGGAAAGTCATCTTTAATTAATTCCTTGCTCGGTCAGAGCTCGTCAATAGTTTCAAATACACCTGGAACCACAAGAGATTCAATACAATATGAAATACAGTCTGATAACCACTCATTTGTAGTAATTGATACTGCTGGGCTTAGAGAATCAACAGATGAGATTGAGAAAGAAGGAATTAAAAAAACTAGAGAGGCTATACAAAAATCAGATAATGTATTTTACGTAGTTGATGACACTGTTGGCTTTACCAAAGAAGATAAAAAAATAATAAATAAATTTCAAATAAAAAATTACGACTTGATTTTCAATAAAATAGACTTAACAAAAAAAGAGCCAGTTATTAAAAAAGGTAAAATAAATAAAATCTATCTATCTGCAAAGAAAAATTATGGAATAAATCATATCCTTGGAATGATCAAAATGAATGATAGTTATAATGCCTCATCTGAAAATACTGTAACTGCTCGCAACAGACATCTGGAGTCATCAAAAAGTGCATTGACCTCGCTTTACAACGCAAAAAAATATCTCGATAATGATGAATTGGAATTGTTAGCAGAGGAGCTTAAGTTGGCACAAGAAAGCCTTTTTCAAATAACGGGTGGAGATAGTACAGAGGAGCTTCTCTCGAAAATTTTTTCTGAATTTTGTATAGGTAAATAAATGAATAAGTACGGGGTAATTGTTATTGGTGGAGGACATGCTGGATGTGAGGCAGCGCATGCTGCTGCAAGGATAGGCGCTAAAACTCTTTTAATAACAATGAAAAAAAGCTCTATTGGAGCTATGAGTTGTAATCCGGCTATAGGAGGGATAGGCAAATCTCATTTGGCTAGAGAGGTAGATGCATTAGATGGGTTGATGTGTAGAGTTGCAGATAATTCTGCATTACAAAGGAGAACCCTTAATTCAAGAAAAGGCCCGGCAGTAAGAGCAACCAGAATACAGACTTGTAGAGATGCATACAAAAAAAACATGCAAGCCTGTATCAATAACACACAAAACCTTGATGTTTTAGAGGCGTCCGTTACATCTTTGATAATTAATGGAGAACAAATAAAAGGAGTTATAACAGATGACAATCAAAAATATTATGCTTTTGCCGTAATTATGACAGTAGGAACTTTCCTAGGCGGTAAAATACATGTTGGAAATACGAGTTATTCCGCAGGAAGAGCGGGAGACAGAGCAGCAAATGATTTAGAAAAATTTTTTTTAGAGCTACCTTTTAAAATTGGAAGACTTAAAACAGGGACACCTCCACGCATTAAAAAATCTAGTATTAATTTTAGCAGGCTTGAAATACAACATAGCGATATTAACCAACCATGTATTTCATATTTAAATGATCATTACCAACTAACCCCGGAAAAAATTGAACAAATACCATGCCATATCACATACACAAATAAAGAGACGCATGAAATAATCAAGCATTCAAAACAACTATCGCCCCTATATAACGGGACGATAACTTCTACAGGCCCAAGATACTGTCCATCAATAGAAGATAAAGTTGAAAAATTCGAGAGCAAGGAGTCGCATCAAATATTTCTTGAGCCAGAGACAACAAGTGATATTGAAATTTATCCTAATGGATTATCAACAAGCTTGCCTTTAGAAACTCAACAAAAATTTCTTAAAACAATTGTGGGCTTAGAAAACTGCGAAATTAGTAAGCCAGGATATGCCATTGAATATAGCTATTTTGATCCAAGGTCATTGACTAACACGCTTGAGACAAAATACATTAACAATCTTTTTTTTGCTGGACAAATCAACGGAACCACGGGTTATGAAGAAGCTGCTGCACAAGGTGTTCTTGCAGGAATAAATGCTGCACTTAAATTCAAAAATAAGGAAACATGGTGCCCCTCTAGAAAGAGTGGTTATATAGGAGTTTTGGTGGATGACCTTGTAACTAGAGGAGTGATAGAGCCATATAGAATGTTTACAAGCAGAGCTGAATATAGACTTAGATTAAGAGAAGATAATGCAGATGAAAGATTGACAGAAAAAGGTTTTGAATTAGGAGTGGTTTCTAAATTAAGATTTGATTTGTTCAAAAAGAAGATGGAAAAAATCAAAACTGAAACCGCGAGGCTTGAAAAAATTCTTGTAGAACCAAGAACCGATATAAGCAACTATCTGAGAGATAATCTTGGACTAAATCTTAAAAAGACAGAAAACTTAAAAAATTTGTTAAAAATGTCCAACATTAGATACGAAGATATAGCTCAATTAGAATGTTTCGGGAAAAGCGTTAATTCTGATATTGGCCATTTAGTTGCAAACAATGAAAGATATTCTGGATACCTAAAAAAACAAGAAGATGAAATACGCCTTATGGAAACACAACAGAAAGTAATAATACCAGATAGAATCAAATATGATGAAATAAAGGGTTTATCTAATGAGGCAGTTGAAAAACTAATTGAAGTTAGGCCTAAAGATATTGGGCAAGCTAGCAGAATATCAGGAATTACGCCTTCTATTATCTCGCTGTTAAGAATACATATTAAGAAAAACATTTTTTAATAATTTTAAGAAGCCTAAAAAATAGTTAAAAATTTATGGATATGATTAATAAGCAGATAAGCGAGGTTTTTGATTTCTTTAAGTTTAGTAAGTCAGAAACGTTAATTAAAAGTATGTCACTATACATTAAATTACTTTTTTCTTGGCATAAAACACATAATATTATAGGCACAAACGATCCTAGTTATTTTATCAAAAGAGACGTTTTTGACTCTATAGCCATGTGTAAATATCTGCCTAATGGTAAACTATTAGATGTGGGAACAGGTGGAGGCATACCAGGGCTGATAATAGCTATGATAAGAAAAAACTCTAATATTATTTTGTTAGACAAAAAAGAAAAGCCAATAAGATTTTTGGAACAAGTTAAATCTAAATTAGATATAACAAATATTAATATAATACATCAAAGTTTTGAAAAATTTAGAGATGCAGATGATATTGCTGGCATAGTTCTAAAAAACTTTAGCAATAAACAATTATCTAAAATGAGCTACCATGATAAAGTTTTTACAATAACCGAAGTTGCTAGAAAAAATTTTGGCACAAATTTGCCAATTTATTTTTTGACAGGATCAAATGCTTTATCTTTAAATAAGCAATTTACTAAAAATAAGTTCACGCTGAGTAAAATAGACACGCCCTTTTTTGAAAATAAGCGTTTTTTGCTTGAGACCCGAACATGACGGAAATCGTTGCTGTTGTTAATCAGAAAGGTGGAGTAGGAAAGACAACCAGCTGCATCAACTTGGCATCATATCTATCTAAAGCTAATAGAGAAACATTATTAATAGATTTAGATCCCCAATCAAATGCTACGCGTGGCAGTGGAGTGAATCCCCACCAAATACAGCAGTCTATAAATGACATCTTATTGGGTAATGCTAATTTAAAAGAAGTTATTATTGATAAGAAAGAACTTGGGTTTTCACTTCTACCAGCTACACCATCGCTAACAGAATCTGAAGTTAAGCTCTTACAGTCTGAAGACAAAGAATTTACTTTAAAAAAAACTCTTTCTAATAATCTTTCATCATATAACTATGTTTTAATTGATTGTCCGCCTTCATTGAATATTTTAACTGTAAATGCTCTTGTGGCAGCTAATTCTATAATTGTCCCAGTCCAATGTGAATTTTTTGCATTACAGGGGCTCACTGAATTGATTAGTACAATTGAACATATTAAAGGAAGAGCCAATAAACAGTTAAATATAAAAGGGATACTTAGAACTATGTTTGATCCTAGAAATAATCTTGCCTTAGACGTTAGTAAGCAACTAATCAAACATTTTAAAGAACAAGTTTTCAAGACAATAATACCAAGAAATATTAGGCTTGCTGAAGCACCAAGTCATGGTCAGCCCATTGAAGAATATGATGATTCTTCTAAAGGAGCATATGCATATATGTCACTGGTTGGAGAAATTATTAAGCAAGAAAAATAAGACCTCACTATACTTATTTTCGATAGCAAGCTATATTTAATATTATGACAAAAAGAAAAGCTCTGGGTGCTGGCCTTGAAGCATTATTAAGCGATAAACAAGCTGTTGAATCAAAAAAATCTGTCCAAAAAACCCCTGGTAAACAGAAACAATCTGCCCAACAAATACTAAAAATACCTATAGAACAAATATCAAGAAACCCGAATCAACCAAGAAAAAATTTTAGAGAAGAAGGTTTAATTTCACTAGGAAACTCTATTAAGGAAAATGGGCTGATAGCGCCCATTGTAGTAAGAGCTACAGATGATGGTTATGAGTTGGTAGCCGGAGAAAGAAGATGGAGGGCTGTGCAATATATCAAAAAAGATACAATTGATGCGATTGTAATAGATGCCGATCAAAAGAATTCTGCTCTTCTTGCATTAGTAGAAAATATTCAGCGTGAACAACTAAATGTAATTGAAGAAGCAGAAGCTTTGCAAAAACTTCAAAAAACATTTGGTATGAGTCACAATGAAATTGCACAATTTTCCGGAAAGTCACGATCTCATATTGCAAATATTTTAAGACTAAACATGCTTTCAGAATTTGTAAAATCTAAACTTCTTGAGGGACAGATTGAAATGGGACATGCTAGAGCTGTATTGTCATTATCTGACAAAGATCAAGAAAAAGTAATTGGGCAAGCTATAAGGAATAGATTATCTGTTAGAGAGGTTGAGAGTCTATTTAAAAAATTTTCTGAGAGCAAGCCAAAAACAGGTAATAGCCCCAGAGATACTGACACAATGATTCTTGAGAGAGAGTTGTCTGATATTTTAGGGGCTGATATTAAGGTTCTTCCTAGCAGAGGGGGTAAAGGAAAGGTGGTTGTAAAATATAATACGCTTGATCAGCTACAAGGAATAATAAATAAAATCAAAAATAACAAATAAACTCCCAACACTGACTATATATAAATTGAACTAACACCCATACTGACTTATACTTACATTAGCCATAGAGGCTGTGATTTCTTGCACATGGTAAACATCGAAAGTGTTAAGAGTAATCTTATATCAGATCGCAATTTCATTGGTAGTTGCGCTGGTTTTTTTGAGCACAGGCTCAGTTGAAATAGTGTCCTCTTTTTTTGGAGGATCATTGTCAATCTTAAACACTATGCTCTTGGCTAAAGGTGTTAACGATGCAGCTCAGGCTGCCAAGAAACAAGAAAAAGACAAAAGCGCTTTTTTACTTTTTAAAAGTTTATTTGTAAGAATTGCAATAATCTTGATAGGTTTCTATGTAGGGATAGTCTATTTAGTATTAGAGGCGCTACAAATTTTGGTCGCATTTGCGCTGGCACAAATTGGATATGTCTTTTATAAAACTAAATATATTTATTAAAGGTTTATAACAGTAGTATGAGTGAAGCCCCAGCAACAGATAATCCTGTAGGGTATATATCGCACCACTTAGAACCATTGGCAGTTGGCACTGGTTTTTGGACATTTAATTTAGACAGTATCTTTTTTGCTGTTTTGATTGCAGTTATTGTTATGTTTGTTAGCTACAGAGTAGGTAAAAACATAACTGTTTCTTCTCCATCAGGAATACAAAATGTCTTAGAAACACTAATTGAGTTTGTCAATAATCTTGTAAAAGAAGCATTTCCTAAACCTAATAAACTAGTTGGTCCACTAGGCCTGACTATTTTTGTTTGGGTATTTTTAATGAATGCTATGGATTTAATTCCTGTAGATTTGTTGCCTAAAATTGCTAGCTTGTTTGGTATACATTATTTGAAAGTTGTGCCAACAACTGATCCCCACACTACTTTTGCATTATCATTGACCGTTTTTGCTTTATGTATTTATTACAATATAAGCATAAAAGGAGCTGGAGGTTATTTAAAATCTTTTATGGTCCATCCGTTTGGAATTTGGTTAGCTCCAATTAATTTCATTTTAACTTTGGTTGAAGAGCTGGCAAAACCATTGAGTTTGGCATTAAGATTATTCGGAAATATGTTTACTGGAGAATTAGTATTTTTACTAATAGCATTGTTACCTTGGTATATAATCCCATTACCTGGTAGCTTGTGGGCAATCTTCCATATACTTGTAATTACATTACAGGCATTTATTTTTATGGTTTTAACAATAATGTATATAAGTTTAGCGTCAGAGGAATCACATTAATTTTTTTTAAGAGGATATAGTATGGAAAATACACTTACACCAGAAATGATAACTCAAATTTACTCATCAACTAGTTTGGGAGTATCAATCATGCTTGCAGCAGCTGGATTTGGTTCTGCAATTGGTTGGGGTTTAATTTGTATGAAATATATAGAAGGAATCGCAAGACAGCCAGAAATGTTGCCTGCACTGAGAATACAAATGTTTATCACGGCAGGACTGATGGAATCTTTCCCCTTCATAGTTCTTGCATTTGCAATGTTTTTTGTTTTTGCAAACCCGTTTATTGGCGCTGCAAAAGCTGCAATTGGTGCATGAAAGATCGAGTTATTAGGAGATAAGAGATGAATGTGACAGCAACACTTTTTGGCCAAATGCTCACTTTCATTATTTTCGTTTGGTTTATCAAACGATTTTTATGGGAGCCATTAACTCAAGCAATGGATGAAAGATCAAAAAAAATTGCTGATGGGCTAGTTTCTGCAGAATTAGGACAGAAAAAAATGGAACAAGCTGAGAGCGATTATAACCAAATAGTTAGCGATGCCAAAAAGAAAGCTTCAGAAATTATTGATCAAGCTAAACATCAACATAGTTCTATAGTTGAAGAAGCAAGAGAGGTTGCAAAAAAAGAAGCAGATAAGGTTACATTAGCTTCAAACCAACAAATACAACAAGAAATAAATGCGGCCAAGGAGAAGCTCAAAAAAGATGTTGCAGCATTATCTGTTGAGTGCGCAGAGAAAATAATAAATAAAGAAATTGATGAAAAAAAACATAAAGAAATTTTTGATGAATCACTTAAAAGGTTTTAGATATGTCTGATAATTATACATATGCTCGACCTTACGCCGAAGCTGCTTTTAAAACAGCCTTAGATGATAATTCTTTGAAAGACTGGAAGGAGTGTCTGGTTATAATTTCAGAGATAGTTTCTGATATGAATGTTAAGGCAATACTTGCAAACCCAAAAGTGACTAATGCTAAAAGGATGGATTTTTTAGAAAGTTTTTTACCTAAGAATACCAATAATAAAATAATACATTTTTTAAATATTTTGCTCGAAACAAAAAGAATCTTTAAAGCAAAAGAAATACTTGAGATTTATAATTCTTTAGAAGAAAAGCACAGCAATATCAAGATTGTTGTTGTAGAGACACCTTATAAACTATCGTCATCTGAAATTAAAGTTCTGCAAAATAAATTTGAAAAAGAATATAAATCAAAGATTGAAATAAAATCTATCTTAACTAAAGAATTAATTGCTGGCATGAGAATTAGGATAGATGATCAGGTGAGAGATTTTAGTGCGAGAAACTATTTATCTCAATTGCAAGACCAGCTAGTTTGTTAGAGAAGGAAAAGACATGACTATAAACCCAACTGAAATCAGCGACATTATAAAAGACAAGCTTAAAGATTTTAAGCTTGAAGCAAAGGCTCACAATGAAGGAACAGTAGTGACTTTAACTGATGGTATAGCAAGAATTTATGGAATTACTGATGCGCTTCAAGGTGAAATGCTTGAGTTTCCTAATAAAACATATGGCATTGCTTTAAATTTAGAAAGAGATTCAGTTGGAGCTGTCATACTTGGAGATTATAAACATATTTCTGAGGGTGATTCAGTTAAATGCACGGGTAGAATTTTAGAAGTCCCCGTAGGGAATTCACTCTTGGGAAGAGTTGTTAATTCTCTTGGTGAGCCTATTGATAATAATGGCCCAATTAAAAGTGATAGTTTTTCACCAATTGAGAAAATTGCACCTGGCGTTATTGAGCGTAAATCTGTTGATCAACCCGTACAAACTGGATTGAAATCTATTGATTCAATGGTGCCAATAGGCCGTGGCCAAAGAGAGCTTATTATTGGAGATAGGCAAACAGGCAAAACTGCAGTTGCAATCGATACAATCATTAATCAAAAAGATACAGGAATTAAATGTATTTATGTTGCTATAGGGCAAAAAGCATCCTCTATAGCATCTGTAGTAAGAAAGCTTGAAGAGCATGATGCTATGAAACACACAATTGTTGTTGCGGCATCAGCGTCAGATTCTCCGGCTATGCAATACATTGCACCTTATTCTGGATGTTCAATGGGAGAATATTTTCGTGATATTGGAGAAGATGCACTAATTGTTTTTGATGACTTAACTAAACAAGCCTGGGCTTACAGACAGGTATCTTTATTGTTAAGAAGACCCCCAGGTAGGGAAGCCTATCCTGGTGATGTATTTTATTTACACTCACGCCTCCTTGAAAGAGCATCAAGAATTAATGAAGATGCTGTTAGTGAATTAACTAAAGGGAAAGTAAAAACTAAAACAGGTTCATTAACTGCCCTGCCAATTATAGAAACACAGGCTGGCGATGTATCTGCTTTTGTACCTACCAATGTAATTTCTATTACGGATGGACAAATTTTTTTAGAAACAGATTTATTTAATGCTGGAATAAGACCGGCCATCAATGCTGGCTTATCTGTATCAAGAGTTGGCGGAGCTGCTCAAACTAAAATTATTAAAAAACTTGGTGGAGGAGTAAGACTAGCGTTAGCCCAATATCGAGAACTGGCTGCATTTTCTCAGTTTGCTTCTGACTTAGATGAAGCAACAAGAAAACAATTAGAAAGAGGCCAGCGTGTAATGGAACTAATGAAACAAGTCCAATACTCACCTTTAACTATTGCAGAAATGGCTCTTTCATTATTTGCTGTAAATGAAGGATATATTGATGACGTTGAAGTCAACAAAGTAATTGTTTTTGAGAAAGCATTGCATGAGTTTGCAAGATCTAAACATTCACAATTATTAGATAAAATTAATCAAACACAAGACTATAGCGAAGAAGTACAAAATGAACTAAAGAAATTAATGGAAGATTTTAAATCTAATGGAGTCTGGTAAAAATGTCTGGTAGCAAAGAAATACGCAATCAAATAAAAAGTATTAAAAATACACAAAAAATAACTAAAGCTATGGAGATGGTAGCTGCTAGTAAAATGCGTAAAGCTCAGGCTCAAATGAATAGGGCTCGACCATACGCAGAGAAGATTATGAATGTTATAGAACATCTATCTTATGCACACCCTGAATACAGTTCAGCTTTTTTCGAAGAAAGAAAGATAAATAAAAGAGCATATATAATCGTTTCATCCGACAGAGGATTATGTGGTGGTCTCAATAATAATTTGTTCAAAAAAGTTGTTGAACTAACATCTGATAACAAAAGTAAAAATATTGAATCCTGTTTTAGCGTTATTGG
>JAYZKL010000018.1:0-88009 GCA_036163455.1 Pseudomonadota bacterium | reverse complement strand
CCCACGATACAGTTTCCTGTATACACGCTTTCCAAGCGTGCTCCTTAAACCACTCGGACACCTCTCCCTAATTATGAGACTGATTATTTATTTTAGCTTGGATGTTAAATAGATAAAGACCTAGTATAAAAAATATGGAAAGACTTAATATACCAATCCTAGTGCTATCAAAAGCATAAGACATGAAGCCTACAACAAGAGGTCCTATAAGCGCTGCAAATTTTCCTAACATATTGTATACACCAAAAAATTCTGAGCTTCGATTATTCGGAACTATTCTAGCATAATAAGATCTGCTCAAAGATTGTATCCCACCTTGAACTAAACCAATGAGTATAGCAATTATATAGAATTCAAAAATTGAAGTAAGGTTATATGAAAGTATCGTCACAAGTAAATATACCAATAAACAAATTTGTATTCCTAATTCTGTATTATATTTATTAGCCAGATATCCAATAAAAAGAGTGGCAGGAAACCCTACAAACTGTATTACAAGAAGCGCAATTAATAAATCTGATGAACCAAAGCCAATAGTTATCCCATAATTTACTGCCATTCTTATAACTGTATCGACACCATCAATGTATATCCAATACGCAAATAGAAAGAGGAGGAGTTTCTTATTTGATCTTATATAGTTATAGGTGTCTCTCAACTTGTATTGAGGATTAGATATGGTTTGATTTGAATCATTATCATTCCAATATAAAATTAGAGGTATCATAAATAATAGCCACCAAAAAGAAGTGAAAATAAAAACTATCTTTTTTTCATAAATTAAAGGATAAGATGATTGATCAAAATAAAATAAAAATAATAAGGATATTACGAATGCTAAGCCCCCACCCAAATATCCTAAAGCATAGCCAAGAGCTGATATAGAGTCATATTGATTCGTATTTTTAAAATTAAGCATCATGGAATCATAGAAAACATTTGACAACATAAATCCAAATAATGACAATCCAAAGAAAAATGAAGCTAGAAGCCATTGATCTTTAGCAACCACAGATAATAAAAAAGTAGCAACTATACCGATTAAAGCAAAAATGATTAAAAACCTTTTTTTAGCTCTTTTTCTATCTGCTATCAATCCTATCAGTGGTGCAATGATAATAAGTAAAAGACTAGCTGAAGAATTTGAAATACCCAGTATCAAAGTTCTCTCTGTATCAGGAATGATTGATGCAAAGTTTTCAGCAAAAATAATTGGGTAGAACCCTGCCAAAACAATTGTTGCATATGCTGAATTCGCCCAATCATAAAGTGCCCAACTGAATAATTTTTTATCTTTCATGGATTTATGAATCAACGGAGGGACAGGGATTCGAACCCTGGAAGGTCGTTAAACCTTGCTGGTTTTCAAGACCAGTGCATTCAACCACTCTGCCATCCCTCCAGTCAAGCCATTATAGTTTAAATCAAATAAATATCATAATTTGATAGTTTTGAATCCTGTAAATTTATGCAGGACATCAGGAATCTTAATAATATTATTATCAAAATTATTTTCAACTAATGCAGCGAGAGTTCTTCCTATCGCTAATCCAGACCCGTTTAGAGTATGGACAAAATCTTTCTTTTTTGTAGTTGTATCTTTATATTTAATATTTAATCTACGAGATTGAAAGTCTTTAAAATTACTGCAGGACGATACTTCTCTATATTTATTTTGTCCCGGCATCCAAGCTTCTAAATCATATGTTTTAGAAGCGGAGAATCCTAAATCACCAGTTGATAAACTGACTCTTCTAAATGGTATTTCTAACATTTCTAAAATTGATTCACAATGGAGAGTTAATTCTTCAAGTGCTTTCTTTGATTCTGATGGTTTAACTAATTGAACAAGTTCAACTTTTTCAAATTGATGATGTCGAATCATTCCTTTTGTATCTTTCCCATAAGAGCCTGCTTCTGATCTAAAGCATGGTGAATGAGCAACAAGCCTTAATGGTAATTGTGATTCAGAGAGTACTTTATCTCTGTGAAGGCTTGTAAGAGGTACTTCAGCGGTTGGAATTAAAAAAAGTTTTTCATTTTCAATTTTAAATAAATCAGTAGCAAATTTTGGTAATTGGCCTGTTCCCACTAGACTCTCATCATTTACGAGATAGGGAATATTGTATTCATGATAATTATATTTTTCAGTATGAGTTGTAAGCATAAAGTTAATTAAAGCTCTATGAAGCTTTGCAATTTCACCTCTCAAAACTACAAATCGTGATCTAGAAATTAAAGCTGCTGTTTCAAAATCTATAAGATTATTTTGTTTAAAAATTTCAGAGTGGTCGGCTTTAGATTTAGAAATGGACCCCCATTCTTTATTAACTATATTAGAGGTTTCATCTTTTCCAACTGGTACATCTTCATCTGGAATATTTGGGATGGTTAATAAATAATTATCTAATTCCGTTTGTATTTGAGACAAAGACGTTTTATTGTCATTTATTTTATTTTCTAGCACCTTAGATTGATTTTTTAAGTTTTCCTTTTCTGAGTCAGTTTCTATTTCATTGAATTTCTTAACCAAAATATTCTTTTCTGCTGAAATAGATTCTTTCTCAGTTATGAGTCTTTTTCTTGCAGTTGATAATTTTTTAATTAATTCTAAATCAAGATCAAAATTTCTTGATTCCATTTTATTTTTTATAATATCAGGATTGTTAAGTATTAAATCTATATTTATCATCTAGCTGACTAATCTTTATCCTTTAGTATATCTCTATTACCGTTTGATTGTGGTGCAGATAATATACCCTGAGATTCCATTGACTCAATCAGATTAGCTGCTCGATTATAGCCTATCTTTAATCTTCTTTGTAAAAAAGAGATTGATGTTTTTCTAGTTTCCGTAACAAGCTTAACTGCCTCTGCAAAAAGCTCATCATCATTTGAGTTAATATCAACTCCATTATTTTGATCATCGTCATCTGTTAAAAGAGATTCAATATATGATGCTTCACCATTCTTTTTTAGAAAATCTACAACATCCTTGACTTCTTTATCACTAACATAAGCGCCATGTATTCTTTGATTAGTTCTAGTTGTTGGCCCAACAAATAACATATCGCCATTTCCTAATAATTGTTCTGCCCCCATGCTATCAATGATTGTTCTTGAATCAATATGAGATGATACTTGCAAGGCAATTCTCGCTGAAATGTTTGCTTTGATGATACCTGTAATGACATCTACAGACGGCCGCTGAGTTGCTAAAACTAAGTGTATGCCAGCTGCTCTTGCTTTGTGAGCTATTCTAGTAATTAAATCATCAACTTTCTTTCCAATTACGGACATCATGTCAGCAAATTCATCTATAACAACAACGATGTATGGTAATTTTTCATGATATGATTCTGTTTCATTATTGTTAAGTTCTATCTTCTTACCAAGATCCATCTTGTCATTAATTATTTTATTGTATCCGCGTATATTTCTTACACCTAGCTCGCTCATCATCCTATATCTTTTTTCCATTTGTTGTACACACCATCGCAATCCATTTACAGCCTGTTTCATATCTGTTATTACTGGATTAAGTAAGTGCGGAATTCCATCATAAACACTCAGTTCCAACATTTTTGGATCTACTAATAATAATTGCAGGTCTGATGGTTTGGATTTATATAACAAACTCATAATCATTGAATGTATTGCTACTGATTTTCCAGATCCAGTCGTACCTGCAACTAATAGGTGTGGAAGTTTATGTAAATCTGTACAAACAGGGCTCCCTTGTATATCTTTACCTAACGCAATGGTTAAAGAAGATTTTGAGCTCTCATATTCTTTAGAAATAATAATGTCTCTTAGGGAAACAGTTTCCCTAACATCATTAGGAATTTCTATACCTATTGATGCAGTTCCCGGTATATTATCTACAACTCTTAGACTACTGACTGACATCGTTCTAGCTAAGTCTTTTGATAAACTTATTATTTGGCTAACTTTTATTCCTTTAGCTGGTTGAATTTCAAACAATGTGACAACAGGCCCCGGCCTAACATTTTTGACTTCAGCATCTATATTAAAATCTTTAAGGTTAGCTTCTAACAAAGTTGACATATTATGTAATGATTGATCATCATAGCTAACTTTTTCAGAACCATGATCAATTAAAAAATCAAGTAGGGGTAAATCAGATTTATTGTCACCTAAAAATAAATCTTTTTGCTTTTCTTTAAACTCTCTTTTACTGACATGTTTTGTTTCTTCAGGGATTTCTAGAGCAGTTTCAGAAACTTTTTTAACTAAAGGGGTTTGAGCGACTTCTTGTCTATGTTTTTTCTTCTCAATATATAAAGATATTTTTTCAATATAACTATTAAAAATAAACTTAATTCTTAAATAGCCATATTTTAAATACTTATAAAAATTCATTGATACAAGACTAATATCAATATTGAAATATTTTGATGCAGATAGTATTAGCGTTGCAACCGAGAGTAACAGAGTTCCAGCGGTTCCAATATAAATCCCTATATGATTAGTCAAATAAAATCCAGTAAACCCACCAAAAAGAAAGCCATCATTGTTTGAAAATTCTTCAGGCCCAAGAAAGTTTAATATTACGCAGGAAGAAAATATAATTAATAAGAAATAGAAAAAATTAGTTATCCTTGCTATTGGCTGTTTTGTAAATGAATTTTCTTTAAAGGACTCCAATACAACTAAAATAAGAAAAACAGGAAAAAGATATGAAAAAAATCCAAAAATTTCAAAAAAAACAAATGAAACATAAGCTCCGACTATTCCAATGTAATTATTTACTGAAGAGGCAATGCCTGAATTAAAGAAATTAGGGTCGCCGGGATCATGACTATATATTGATATAAGAAAAAGCAGCGAGAAGACTAGCATAAAGAAACTTGAGATTTCTTTTTTTATTGAGGTAAGCTTATTTAATGTAAACTTTTTATTTCTTCTAGCTTGAGCCAATTAACCCTCGTTTTCTAATATACTAATATATTAATCACAAATTTTCTATTACAGAAATGCTCAAAATAGCCTAAATTTGCTATAAAAATATTATTATTCTATTATATTTAGAACGAATCAGAGAATTCGTTGCAACATGGAAAATAAGCACAATCAACTCATAATTCTTGGTTCTGGTCCTGCCGGTTATACGGCAGCGCTATATGCCTCAAGAGCAAACCTCAGCCCTATATTGATTACTGGTCTTGAACTAGGAGGTCAATTGACAACAACAACTGATGTAGAAAATTGGCCTGGAGATTCTAATAATCTTCAAGGGCCTGAATTGATGGACAGAATGAAGGTGCATGTAGAAAAATTTGGTACCAAAGTCATCATTGATCACATCAAAGAAGTTAACTTAAATAAACAGCCGTTTGAATTAATAGGTGATTCAGATTTATATACCTGTAAATCTCTGATAATAGCAACTGGTGCCAGCGCTAAATATTTAGGACTAGATTCAGAAAAAAAATATTTAGGTAAAGGGGTGTCAGCTTGTGCAACATGTGATGGTTTTTTTTATAAAGAAAAGAAAGTATTGGTAGTTGGTGGTGGTAATACTGCTGCAGAAGAAGCTCTTTATTTATCTAATATTGCATCAAAAGTTATTTTAATTCATAGAAGAGATCAGTTGAGAGCAGAAGCAATACTTGTGGATAGATTAAATGAGAAAGTAAAGGATAAAAAAGTAGAAATACTATGGGATACTACGCTTGAAGAAGTTTGTGGTGATGGCGAAAAAGTTGATTCAGTTAAAATTAAAAAATTAAAATCTGGGAAAATAGAGAATCTTGATTGCTCAGGAGTCTTCATTGCAATTGGGCATAAACCCAACACAGACTTATTTATTAATCAACTTGAAATGTCAAATGGTTATCTGAATGTTAAAAGTGGAAACAAAGGGAATGCAACAAGTTGTAGCATAGATGGAGTTTTTGCAGCTGGAGATGTTTCGGATTCAATCTATCGTCAAGCAGTTACGTCAGCAGGATCTGGTTGCATGGCTGCGCTAGATGCTGAAAAATTTTTATCAGAATAGGTTTAAACTATTTCCCATCATTGCTGAAATTAATATCACTAAGAATATTGCGCTAAATACAATCAAAGCTATTTTTATAACATTCCTTATGAAATGATATTCATGATTAATTTTTGAATGGATGATGTACAAAAGAAGAATGATAGCAATCAACAAAAATATTCTTATCATTATATATTCTCCAAAATAAAATTTCTGACAACTGCTTCATCATTCTTTAGCACAGTCATTGTTTCATCTAGATTGATTATCTGCCTAACCCTATCTGTTACATAAGATTCATCATTAATGATAGGAGTCACTGTATCTTTGAATTTCGTCGGGTGTGCTGTCGATAAAATAACATCTATACATTGACTTGATTTATTTTTTCTCGAAGCTGCTAAGCCAACTGCTGTATGTGGATCAATAGTAATTTTTTTCTCAGTAAATAATGAATTAATTAATAACGTAACTTCGTCTTGATTGATTGAATAAGCGCTAAAGTGTTTTTTAATTACAGAAATTATGTCGGTTTTAAGTACATAATTTTTCTTACTAATTAAATCATCCATAATCTTTTTTATATACTCAGAGTCTTTAGTTACATCATATATTAATCTTTCAAAATTACTTGAAATCTGAATATCTATGCTTGGTGAGCTAGTTGCAAGAACTTCCTTTAATGTATGTTGTCCATCTTTAAGTGTTCTTGCTAATATATCATTCTCATTAGTTGCAATAACTAAATTATTGATAATTAGACCCATTTTTGAAGCAATATAACCGGCAAATATATCACCAAAATTACCAGTTGGCACAGAGAAATTAATTCTCTTATTTGAAGGTAATCGACTAACACAATAAAAATAATAAACAATTTGGCACATTATCCTTGCCCAATTAATTGAATTCACCGCCGTTAGTTTATTATTTTTCTTAAAGTTGTTATCAGCAAATATAGATTTAATTATTTTTTGGCAATCATCAAAATTACCTTCAATAGCAATATTAAAAACATTTTTTGATTTAACGGTTGTCATAAACTTTCTTTGTATATCAGTAATTTTGTTATGAGGATGTAATATAAAAATATTTGTTGATTGAGTTTTTGAAAAACCTTCTATTGCTGCTGCTCCAGTATCACCTGAAGTTGCGCCCAAAATATTAATTGTTGTATTATCTCTGCTTAGATAAAAGTCCATAAGTCTAGCAATAAATTGCATAGCTATATCTTTAAAGGCATAAGTTGGACCATGATGAAGCTCCAAAAGATATTCATCATTGCTAATCTTGGTTAAAGGTGTAATTTCATCTGAATCAAAACATCTATATGCCGACTCAATAATTAATCTCAATTCATTTTCATTTATTGTATTATCTAAAAATGGTGATAAAACATCATGAGCTATTTCTGTATAGTTTTTACTCGAGAATGAATTTATGATGTCTTTATTAAGTGTGGGCCAATATTCTGGAATATATAAGCCTCCATCAGGCGCTAGACCTTCAAAAATTACATCATGGAATTCTAATTTTTTTTTATGTCCTCTAGTACTTACATATTGTAAAGAATCACTTTTCATTTAATTTTAGAACTCGTATTCTATTTACTTTTCCATTGATATTTTTAAGATCTTGTATCTTTTCTATAGCTTTCTTAACAGATAACCCAGTCACTGAATTTGTAATCATTACTATTGGTATTAAGGCATCATCCTTTTCAGGTTCATGTTGAGTTACAGCTTCTATGCTAATTTGTTCTTTTGCAAGTATGTTTGTAATTTCAGCCATAACACCAGGAATATCCTTTGCATGCATTCTAAGATAAAACGAACTCTCAACTTGTTCAATGTTTTTAATTTTTCTCTCTAATGCCCCTACACTATTACTAATTATTGAATTTGTTGTATCAATATTTTCAGAAAAATTGATTGCTTCAACTAGATTAGATATTATTGCTGATGCAGTTGCATTGCCTCCAGCACCATGACCATAGAACATAGAAGTTCCAAATCTTTCGCCTTTTACTAAAATTGCATTCATTACATCATTAACTTGAGATAATATATTATTTTTTGGTACAAGAGTTGGATGAACCCTACATTCAATTGACTCATCAGATTCTTTTGTAACACCAATATGTTTAATTGTATATCCAAGTTCATTAGCAAACTTTATATCCATTGGTGTAATATTTTTTATCCCTTCAATGTGAGTATTTTTATAAGGTAAACCAATTTTATAAGCTAAAGAAGATAGGATAGCTATTTTATGAGCTGCATCATTTCCACCAATATCAAATGATGGATCTGCTTCGGCATATCCTAGTTCTTGGGCACTTTTCAATGCTTTTTCAAAATCAAGATTTTGTGTAGACATTTGATCAAGTATATAATTACATGTTCCATTTATAATGCCAGAAATTGAAAATATTTTTTCATTACACATACTTTGAGTCAAAGCTTTGACTATCGGGATTGCTCCGGCTACCGAAGCCTCAAATCCAAAATATACTTTCTCTTCTTTTGCCAATCTGAAGATTTCGTCACCATGCTCAGCAATAAGAGCCTTATTTGCTGTTATAACATGCTTTTTATTTCTAAGTGCTTCTGTAACAATTGTATAAGCAGCTGATGTTCCGCCAATCAATTCTATAATTATCGATATATCAGGGTTTTTTGCTAACTCTAAAGCATCATTACTAGTAATTAAATTAAGGCCATGTAAATTTTTTGATGATACATCAAGGTCTGCAACGTGGGATAATTCAAAGTCTACGGTAACATTTGATCTGATTTCATTCTTAAATTTAATGATATGGTCTAAGGTACTTTGTCCCACAGTTCCAAGACCGCAAATTCCAATTTTTAACATATAAATACCAATATATAAGTCTTTAAAAGATTATATATTACCATTATTTAATCTATAATTCCTATTAATATGGATCTAACTCAAGATACACTTTTATCAAAAAATTTCATAAGGAATTATGAAGACAACAATATATATGTTGGTGAAGAAGTATACGATTTTGATATTTTGATATCAAATAACAAAATTCAAAAGTGGGAGTTTGGTAAAATTGAGCATCTTGCTCCTAAAGATTTAGATTGTGTGTTTGATTTAGAGCCTGAAATTATAATATTTGGGACTGGAAAAAAAATAATTATTCCTGCGGAAAAGATTATTAACGAAATACATCATAGAAAAATTGGGATAGAATACATGATTACAAATTCAGCCTGTAAAACTTTTAATATATTGCTTAATGAAGGAAGAAATGTCTCTGCTATATTATATGTATAACTTATATATTAAAAAAACAAATATAGATAAAGCTGTAATCTGCAATAAGTATTTACTCAAATAAAGATTTATGTTCTCTCTATACTTGTTAGTTAAATAAGCCACTAAATAGAACCTTAAGCCTCTACCTATAATAGAGATTACAATAAACATAAAGATGTTTACAGACATAAGCCCTGCTGTAATAGTAAATATTTTGTAAGGAACAGGAGTAAAGCCAGAAATAAATATAACTAATGCCCCATATTCAATGAAAATATTTTTTACGAAATTAAAATCATTTAAATAGCCATATTCAATTATATAAATATTGATTTCACTAAAAAGAAAAGCTCCTAAATAATATCCCAGTATACCTCCCAAAACAGAAGTCACTGTGGTTAAAAGAGCAAGTCTCGCCCAATAAAATTTTTTAGAGAGTACCATTGGTATTAAAATTAAATCAGGAGGTATTGGAAAAAATATTGATTCTATAAAACTAACAAAACCAAGAAGATATTTAGATTTACTTGTCTCAAAAAAATTAATTATTCTTGTATAAAGCGTCATACGAATTAACCTTTGGTTCCTTTTAGCATAGGTACAAATAAAACATCGTCTATTACTTTCTTAAGAATACCATTTTTAGTATTTTTTATTCTTAGAAGTTTTTGCTTACCATGTTCATTTAGTGGCATAATCATTCTTCCGTTTGGTTTTAATTGTTGGATTAATTCATCTGGTATTATTGTTGGAGCAGCTGTCATTAAAATAGCATCAAAAGGTGCATCTTTAACTGAACCATTAAATCCATCACCGAATATACATCTTATATTTTTAAAACCCATTCTCTTCAATGATTTACTTGTTCTATCATAAAGAGGCTTAATTCTCTCTATACTAATAACGCTTTTAAAAATTGATGCTAAAATTGCCGTTTGATAACCACAACCTGTTCCAATTTCTAAAACACGATTCATATTGTCTTTTTCAAAAATTAATTGTGTCATCTTTCCAACAATATAGGGTTGAGATATTGTTTGATTGTAGCCAATAGGTAAAGAAACATCATCATAGGCTCTATTACGAAGCGCTGTTTCAATAAATAAATGCCTTGGGATATTTTTTATCATTTCTAAAACAATTTTATTTGTTATTCCTTTTGTCTTTAGCCGATCAATAAGTTTTTGTCTTGTTTCTAAAGAAGTTAGGCCGGCACCTGCAATTTTTTGAGAATTAGACATGAGTATTTTTAAGTTTCTTTAGTGCTACAAAATCACACATATCAATAGATAAAGGAGTAATGGATATATATCCAGATTGTATTGCACTAAAATCTGAATTCTTTGTTTTAGTAATATTTCTTCCGACTGGACCAATAGAAAAATAAGTTTTTTTATTTTTTATTATTTTTTTAGCTCTAAAAGGCATAGCTCTATTTCCTAATGTCGTAAACCTAATTCCTTTGATTTTATTAAATGGTATATCTGGTATGTTTACATTAAATATATTCTTCATTTTAAAAATCTTATTAAAAAAGCTATTTAAAACCATTTCTATTTTAAGATTCAGATCCATAATGTACCTAGGCTTTTTAGATGTGATAGATATAGCAATTGGCGCAAACTTACAAAATCTACCTTCAATAGCTGCTGCTACTGTACCGGAATAAATAATATCGTCACCAAGATTAGAACCAAAATTTATTCCCGAAAATACTATGTCGGGCATTTCTTTTAAAACCCCTCTTGTTGCAATATGAACACAATCTGCAGCGGTTCCATTAATTACATAGTGATTAGCATCAATCTTTGTTAGCTGAACATCAGAATGAACTGACAATGAACTGCTACATGCACTAACATTATTTTTAGGTACAGAAACTATAACAGATCCATATTTGTTTAAGGATTTCTCAAGAATTAATAAACCTTTTGATTTATATCCATCATCATTAGACAGCAATATTTTCATGAAATTAATCGTATAAAATAGTTAAACTACATTATACTCAATAATATGAGAAATAGTATGAGAAAATATTATGTCAAAAAAAAGTGAATTTGAAAAACTTTTAGCTGAAACAGAACTAGAAATGGATGATATTCTTCAGGAGAAATGTTCTGAAGATAATATTTCTCAAAAAGGCAAATTCAATGTTATTAATATTAATCAAATAGAGTTTGATAAAGAAGTAGTAGAAGAGCCGCTAGAGTGGTATCGACCAGGAATTCAAATAAGTGTGTTAAATAAATTAAAAAAAATAAAACGTAGCTATGATTTTAGAGAAGGTAAGATTGATTTACATGGAGAAACTATTAACAGTGCTCAATTAAATATTAATCAACATATGGAGAAATGTTTTATTAGTGGCATCAAACAAATATTAATTATTACGGGCAAGGGAACTGCTGAAATTTCGCCTCTAAAGAAACTAGTATTTATGATGTTAAAAAAATACTCTATAGTTGAAGCTTTTTGTTTAGCGACTAATCATGGCGGGAGTGGAGCATTTTATGTTCAGATTAAAAATTAAATATAATAAACTTCATATTTAACCTATAATTATTTATATTAATTATCGATATGATAAAAAAATTAAAAAAATTAAATATCTCTATCATAACTGTCTCAGACTCTAGGACGGTTAAAACAGATAAGTCTGGAAAAACATTAATTAATCTAATCAAAAAAGCTGGGCATAATCTCAAAAAAAAGATAATTATTCCTGATGACATTTATGATATCAGAGCCTCTGTTTCTGATTTCGTATTAGACAAAAATATAGATGTGATTATTACGAATGGAGGGACTGGAATTACTGGAAAAGATGGGACGCCAGAAGCTATAAAGCCATTACTAGATAAAGAAATTGATGGGTTTGGAGAAATATTCAGATCGCTTTCTTATGAGAAAATTAAAACTTCTTCATTGCAAACTCGCGCACTTGCTGGAGTAGCAAATTCTACTTTTATTTTTGTTCTACCAGGTTCTACTGATGCATGTATAACGGCCTGGGAAAAGATAATTCAACATCAACTAGATAGTAATACAAAACCATGTAATCTTGTGATGTTGATGCCGAGGTTAAAGGAATAGTTATACGCTCTCTTCATCTTTAATGACTGGTAAATCACTCAAGTTTTTTAGATTAAAATAATCTAAAAATTTTTTTGTTGTTGCTAACAACTCTGGTTTTCCTGGCGTTTCCTTGTGACCTACAATTTTAATCCATTCTCTTTCTAACAAACCACGGATAATATTAGGGTTAACAGATACTCCTCTTATGCTTTCAATATCGCCTCTAGTAACGGGTTGTCTATATGCAATGATAACAAGTGTTTCAAGGAAAGCTTTTGAATACCTATTTGAAGGCATATTATTTAATTTGCTTAACCACTGATCGTAACCTTCTCTAATCTGTATCCTATAACCACTTGCCACCAAGGAGATTTCAAATGCTCTATTATTATATTCTTTATTGAGCTCATCAATTATCTCTCTGATCTTATTTTTTGAGATTTTTTTATCATCAAAGAGGTTCGCCAAATCCTGTAATGTTAATGGATCATGAGATGCAAAGAGTGCAGCTTCTATAATATTCTTATTGGATTCGGAATTACTCATGATTGTTTTAATTGCAAATAAATTATTGATTGTGGTTCATTTTGTAAGATTTCAACTAGATTATCTTTTACTAATTCTAATATTGCCAAAAAAGTCACTACCACTCCCATTCTGCCCTCTGTGACATCAAAGAATTTAATAAAGCTTATCGGCTCACTGTTCGTTAAGGACTCTAAGATATTTGACATTCTCTCTCTGACAGACAATGGTTCAGAATGAATTTCATGTGATGCTAAAATATCCGCTCTCTTCAAAACATCTTTAAATATTTCTTCTAATTGGGAAATTTCTATTGTTGGTTCGATATCTTTTTTCTTAAAATGAATTATTATTCCTGAGGCTAAAAACGTATCTCGATCTACTCTAGAAATAGTGTCTATCTCAGTACTTAAGTTTTTATATTTTTGATACTCTAATAAACGCCTAACTAGACTAGCTCTAGGGTCTTCCTCCTCGTCATCTTCATCATCGTGCGGTATAAGCATACGAGACTTTATTTCTGCAAGCGTTGATGCCATTACTAGATAATCAGATGCTAATTCAAATTTCATAGATTCCATCATTTTAATATATTCAACATATTGTTCAGTAATAGGAAGGATTGGGATATCCATAATATCTATGTTTTGTTTTTTTATTAAATAAAGCAATAAGTCTAAAGGTCCTTCAAATTCTTCAAGTATGATTCTTAAAGCATCAGGTGGTATAAATAAATCCTCAGGTATTTCTGTTATTAGTGTGCCTTTTACAGATGCTTCAAATTTATTGTCTTCAATTATGCTCATTTCTGGTATGCAACTCCAATAACTTCCTCAATTTCTAAAATTGATTTCGAGGCAATTAGTTTTGCTTTTTTTGCTCCTTGCGCCAATAAATTATCTAAATAACTCTCATCGCCAATTAATTTTTTTGTTTCATCGGCAATTGGTTTAACAGTATTTGTAATTGCATTTATTAATTCCTTTTTGAATACAGATATTTCTTTAGATGCAAAATCATCAATGACTTTTTGTTTACTTATTTCAGAACATGAAACAAAAATATTTATCAGGTTTGATATTTCGGGTCTTTTATCAGCTTCTTCTATAGTATTTGGCATATTTAGTGAATCTGTTTTGGCTTTCATAATCTTTTTAACTATTTGATCATTAGTGTCAGTCATCATGATTCTCGACTGCTCAGATGGATCTGATTTACTCATTTTTTTAGATCCGTCACGAAGACTCATAATGCGTGTAGCCATCTTGTTTACCAATGGTTCAGGCAGTATAAAATAATCTTGTTTGTAATCATTGTTGAATTTTTGAGCTATATCTCTTACTAGTTCTAAATGTTGTTTTTGGTCATCGCCTACTGGCACGTGTGTAGCATTATAAAGCAAAATATCTGCCGCCATTAATATTGGGTATGTGTATAATCCAACTGATGCAACCTCTTTATTTTTACCAGCTTTATCTTTGAATTGAGTCATTCTATTTAACCAACCAACTCTAGCAGTACAGTTTAAATACCAAGCAAGCTGGCTATGTTCACTAACCTGAGATTGATTAAATATAATGTTCTTTTCTGGGTTCAGGCCACAAGCAATAAAAATTGCTAGAGCCTCTCTTGTTCTATTGCCCAGCGTACCAGGATCCTGCCAAACAGTGATTGCATGCAAATCGACTATAGAAAATATACAGTCATTATCATGTTGAAGTTCAACAAATTGTTTCAAAGCTCCTAAATAATTTCCTAAATGGATTTCCCCGGAAGGTTGAACACCTGAAAAAACTATTTTTTTACTCATAAAAACAAACCGCTATTTACTTCATTATAATTCTAGCATAAAGATCAAAAACAGACATTCCGCTATGTAAAGACAAAGCTTTTTAATATAATAACAGTATGACTGAAAAGAGGATAAATTTAATTAAAAAAAGTCTTGAATTTCTTAATCCGGTCAAAATTGATATTAAAGATCAAGGACATCTACATGTTGGTCACGAAGGAGCAAAGTCTGGTGGTCATTTTGACTTGCTTATAGTCTCCAATGACTTTGAAGGTAAGACTCAGGTTGAGAGACATAAAATAATATATGAAGCCCTAGGAGTGCTTATGAAAACAGAAATTCATGCACTATCAATAAAAGCCTTAAGCCCTAGCGAGATTTAATTTTTTACAATAAACTAAGGCATCTTCCCTTCCATCTTTAGTTTTATAATAATTTTCTCTTATTCCAACTTGTTGAAAGTTATATTTATTATATAGATAAATGGCTGATTTATTAGTTTTTCGTGTTTCTAAAAAAACAGTATCTGATCCTAGAAGTGTTGATTTAGAAAGAGCTAAGTCTAATAATTGTGAGCCAATTCCATTATTCCTATGGTTTTTATCCACGGTCAAATTCAGTATATGGCTTTCTGGAATAGAAATCTTAGAAATTAGATAGCCAAAAACTTGATTTTGATGCGATGCAACATAACAATCATAATTATAAAGCAGGCAATCTTCTAAGATCTTTTCCGACCATGGAAAATCATATGACATTTTTTCAATATGCTTTACTTGAAACAAGTCTTCTTGTCTCATCTCTCTCAATTCAATAAATTGTGCAATTTTAGCAATCATATTCTTTCAAAACAGATTTTAAAAATAATAAATCCTCCCAAACCTTCTTCTTTTCTTTTGGACTTCTAAGTAAATACGCAGGGTGGTAAAAGATTATAGCAGGTATGTTATTTGGCTTAATTAGAAACTTCTTCTTTCTTAATTCTCCAATAGGTTGGTCAATTCCTAAAATTCTATTAGCAGCTACTTTTCCTAATAATATAATCACTTTTGGTTTAATTAATTCTATTTGTTTCTCCAGAAAATTTGAACAAGCCTTTACTTCAATCTCTTCAGGGTTTCTATTATTAGGTGGGCGACATTTAATTGTATTAGCAATATAGATATCTCTTCTTGTTAAATCAATTGAAGAAATTATTTCTGTTAAAAGCTTACCTGCCCTCCCTACAAATGGTTTGCCTTCTTTATCTTCATCTTTCCCTGGGGCTTCTCCAATAAATAAAATTTTAGCAGACTCATTCCCTTCGCCAAATACAGTATTATTTCTAGTTTTGTGCAGATCACAATTTTTACAAACAGAAACTATATTTTTTAGAGATGATAGGCTTGTTTCTGATTGTTCTATTGTGTTTTTATTATAACTTTTTTTATACCAGAATGTTTCGATGCCCATTTCATTAAAATAATGCTTGAGCTCTTGCATCTACTTTAAACTCCCCTTTTCTTGCTAACAGCTAGATCTGGGTTCTGTTGAAGTTTATTGAGTGCATTGATAAAAGCTAAAACTGATGCTTTGACAATATCAGTGTCAGCTCCATGGCCATTAACCACGTTATTATTTTTAGAGATTCTAACTGTAACTTCTCCTAATGCATCAGTACCTGAGGTTATATTATTTACAGAATAAAGCAGCAATTTGCATTTGCTTTTGACAATATCTTCAATTGCATTATATGCAGCATCAACGGCTCCATCTCCAGTGCAACTTGATTCAATAGCCTTTCCATCTACTTCTAATTTAATTAATGCTGATGGCTTTTGCCCACTTTCTGTTACAACATTCATATAATTAAATTTTATATGAGTGTTTGTAACTTCTTGATTGTTAGAAAGCCTAATAATATCTTCATCAAATATATCGTGTTTTTTATCTGCTAATTCTTTAAATTTAAAAAATATATCATCAAGCTGTTTTTCTCCATCTATAGGTATATTCAATTCATTTAGTTTTTGTTTGAATGCATTTCTACCTGAATGCTTACCAAGAACAAGAGAGTTACTAACTAATCCAACATCTTCTGCTCTCATTATTTCATATGTTTCTCTGGATTTAATTACACCATCTTGATGTATCCCTGACTCGTGTGCAAAAGCATTTTTTCCAACTATTGCTTTATTAGGTTGAACTGGAAAACCTGTTATGCTTGAAACTAATCTTGAACACTTCATTATTTTTTTTGTATTTATGTTTGTGTCACAGTTAAAAATATCTTGTCTTGTACGAACTGTCATTGCAATTTCTTCTAATGCAGCATTACCTGCTCTTTCACCTAAACCGTTAATTGTACATTCTACTTGACGAGCCCCGTTCAAAACTGCTGACAATGAATTACCAACCGCTAAACCTAAATCATTATGACAGTGGACAGAAAATACTGCTTGGTTTGAGTTGCTAACACCTTTAATTATATTTTGTATTAATTCGCCAAATTGATGGGGTAAATTATAGCCCACTGTATCTGGTATATTAATAGTGTTTGCACCTGCATCTATTGCAGCTTCTATTACTGAACATAAAAAGTCTAAATCAGATCTGCCAGCATCCTCAGGGGAAAATTCAACATCATCCGTAAAGGTCTTTGCTAATTTAATTGATTTGACAGCACATTTTAGAACTTCATCAGGTGACATTTTTAATTTTTTTTCCATATGAATAGGTGATGTGGCTATAAAAGTATGAATTCTTTTCTTTTTTGCATGGTCAAGTGCCTTTGATGCAGCAACTATGTCTTTTTCTAATGAACGCGCTAAACCACAAACAGTTGAATTTTTGATTGATTTAGAAATTTCTGATACTGCATTAAAATCACCTTTACTTGCAATTGGGAATCCCGCTTCAATAATATCGACATTGAGGTCTTCCAGAGCTAATGCAATCTGAAGTTTTTCATCAATATCCATTGATGCTCCAGGGCTTTGCTCTCCATCTCTTAAGGTAGTATCAAATATGATTAGTTTATTATCTTTCATGACTGTTAATTGGTAAATTGATAAAGTTTACTAAAGTTATTTAGACAACTTCAGCAGGTGAGTTTGTAGTAAAAAATTCGAATGTATAAAAATACTAATTAACATAATACAAACTTTATATTAAAAAAATTTTTTTGCAAGCAATATTAGGTCCCAGTTGGTTTTTTCTCCGACCTGATATTCTTTTTTTTCATAACTCTTAAAATCAGAAGTATAGGACCTGATAATGCATATAAAATGAAGAAAGACAGCAACACCTTTGGCGGATCAAAAGATACAAATGATAAGCCAAGGACAATTAAAAAAAGGCTTATATGTGGGACTTTATGCCTGATATCTATGTCTTTGAAGCTGTAATATGTAATATTACTTATCATTAGAACAGATAATGTTAAAAGTAGTATTAAACTTAAAATGGTTACATCTAACACTGCTATAGATGAGTTTTCTATTAACCATGCATAGCAAACTATTACAGCTGCTGCGGCTGGACTAGCTAAACCAATAAAGTATTTTTTATCCTGAAGTTGTATTTTTGAATTAAACCTAGCAAGTCTTAATGCTGCGGCTGCAACATAAATAAAACAAGAAATCCAAGCAATTTTAGACCAATGCCATCCAAAAGTATTAAAATTAGATAAACTCCAAGTGTACATCAGTAAAGCAGGAGCAACTCCAAAACAAATCATATCGGATAAGCTATCATAATGAGCTCCAAAGGATGTCTGAGTTTTTGTGAGTCTCGCAACCCTTCCATCTAGCCCATCCAATATCATTGCAACAATTATTGCAAAAATGGCAGTTATTATATCTCCATTAATTGACGAAATTATTGAATAAAATCCACTAAACAGTGAGCCAGTAGTTATTAAATTTGGCAATAAATATACTCCAGATAATCGTTTTTTTTCTGTCATTATTTTATTTCCTCATCAACTAATTTACTATCTTTCATCCAAGACATCATATCTCTTAATTCTTTACCGGTTTTCTCAATTAAATGTTTTGAACCTTCTTCTCTAAGCCGGTCAAACTCTTTGGATTTATTATTCTTTATTTCATTTACAAATTCTTTTGCAAATTTACCATTTTGCACATCCTTAAGTATAACTTTCATCTTATCTTTTACATGATCATCTATTAAAAAAGGGCCTCTAGTTAAATCTCCATATTCTGCAGTATTCGATATTGAATATCTCATTTCTGTCATCCCTCCTTCATACATTAAATCAACTATGAGTTTGAGTTCATTTAAACATTCAAAATATGCCATCTCAGGCGCATATCCAGCTTCAACAAGTGTTTCAAAACCAGCTCTAATAAGCGCGGTTACTCCTCCACATAATACACTTTGTTCACCAAATAAATCTGTCTCGGTTTCTTCTTTAAATGTAGTTTCAATAATACCGGCTCTACCACCTCCAATCGCTGATGCATAAGATAATGCAACATTTTTTGCATTACCAGAATGATTATTGTTTATTGCAATAAGCGTCGGCACGCCTTTCCCTTGTAAAAATGTAGATCTTACTAAATGACCTGGGCTTTTTGGAGCAATCATAATTACATCATGCTCGGCTGTAGGTTTGATTTGGTCAAAATGTATATTAAATCCATGCGCAAAAGCAAGTGTTGTGTTTTTCTTTATATGTGGTTCGATAGATTCTTTATAAAGGTCTGCTTGATATTCATCAGGGGCAAGAATCATTAAGAGATCAGCACTTGATGATGCTGTTACTATATCAACAACATTTATTCCGGCATCCTGCGCTCTTTGTGCACTCTTAGAATTTTCACGCAGCCCAACACATACTTCAACGCCAGATTCTTTGAGATTATTTGCATGAGCGTGCCCTTGTGATCCATACCCAATTATAGAAACTTTTAAATTCCTAATTATAGATAAGTCAGCATTTTCATCATAATATACTTTCATTTTATTACTCTTTACTCTGCAGACCCTCTGCACCTCTGCTTATGCCTAAGGCTCCGGATCTAACCATTTCTACAATTTTTATCTTACCAAGTGAATTCATAAAAGCTATTATTTTTTCTGCTACACCAGTTAATTCGATAGTATAAGTAGTATCACTAACATCAATTATCCTTGCTCGAAATATATCAGTTAGCCTTTTTAATTCATTTCTTTGTCCTTTATTACATTTTAGTTTCATTAGCAACATTTCTCTCTCTATATGTGTTTCTTCTGTAAGATCTTTTACATTAACTACATCTACTAATTTTTCTAAAAGTTTCATTAGTTGTAGTATTTTCTGATCACTGCAAAAGGTCACTATAGTCATCCGAGAGATAGACTCATCGTTTGTTGGTGCTACGTTTAAACAATCTATATTGTATCCTCGGGCAGAAAATAATCCAGCTATTTGAGACAAAGATCCAAACTCATTTTCTACTAATAAAGATATAATATGTCTCTTCTGTTCCATGATTAAGCTAACTCCGTATCACTGCTGGTTGGAGAAAGATGCATTTCATGATGACCCTTTCCGCTTTGTATCATCGGATAAACATTTTCTGCTTGATCTGTGATGACGTCAATAAAAACCAATTTATCTTTTTTGCTTAATGCTTCTTTCATCATTGGCTCTAAATCTTTAGGTTGTTCAATGGTAACACCCTCATGACCAAAACTATTTGCTAGTTTAGCAAAATCAGGCAAAGCATCCATATATGACATTGCATACCTGCCTTCATAAAAAAATTCCTGCCATTGTCTTACCATGCCCATATACCTATTGTTTAAATTAACAATCTTTAATGGTAATCGATATTGGAGACATGTAGATAATTCTTGAATACACATTAATATACTTGCCTCTCCAGTAACACAAACTACATCTGATTTAGGATGAGCAAACTGCACTCCCATCGCAGCAGGCAATCCAAACCCCATTGTTCCAAGCCCTCCAGAATTTATCCATCTATTTGGTTTGTCAAATTTATAATATTGTGCTGCCCACATTTGGTGTTGACCTACGTCAGAAGTAATAAATGCATTTCCTTTTGTTAATTCATATAATTTTTCGATTACCAACTGCGGCTTAATTGTTTTATTTGATTTTTTATAACGGAGACATTCTTTTTGTTTCCATTTATTAATTTGTTTCCACCAATTTTTTATTTTATTTGTTTTTATATCTTTCTTATGTGTATCTACAGCTTTATTCAAATCATTAAGAACTTTAGAAGTTTCACCAACTAAAGATAAATCAACTTCTATTATTTTAGAAATGGATGAGGGGTCAACGTCAATATGAATGATTTTTGCAGAAGGACAAAATTTTGAAGTATCGCCAGTTACACGATCATCAAATCTTGCGCCCACAGCAAGCAACACATCGCACTCATGCATTGCCATATTAGCTTCATAAGTTCCATGCATACCAAGCATACCAAGAAAGTTTTCATCAGACCCAGGGTAGCCGCCAAGACCCATCAATGTATTTGTAATTGGAAATTTTAATTTTTTTACTAGTGTCTTAAGTTGATTGTGAGCTTTCCCTAAGATTATTCCACCACCAGTATAAATCATTGGTTTGTTTGCGCTACAAATTAACCGTGCAGCTTCATCAATTTTATCTTTATTTCTATTTTTAGCAGGACTGTATGATCTAAGTTTAATTTTTTTTGGGTATTCAAAAGGTATTTTAACTTTAGGATCAGTTAAGTCTTTTGGAACATCAATAAGTACAGGCCCAGGTCTCCCTGTTGTAGCAATCATAAATGCCTTTTTAAATACCTCAGATATAGATTCTCTGGTATCGATTAAAAAATTATGTTTTGTAACAGGTCTCGTAATTCCTGTTGCATCAGCCTCTTGGAAAGCATCGCTTCCAACATATTCTCTAGATACTTGTCCTGAGATAACAATAAGTGGAATAGAGTCCATATGAGCTGTAGCTAATCCAGTTACACAGTTTGTAATTCCGGGACCAGATGTAACAAGCACCACGCCAGGTTTACCGCATGCACGAGCATAACCATCTGCAGCATGAGTTGCACCCTGTTCATGTCTAACAAGTATATGTTTTAATTTCTTATCCTTAAACAATGCATCATATATATGCAAGACAGCGCCACCAGGATAACCGAAAATAAATTCTACACCCTCTTTTTTTAGGCATTCAATGATAATCTCAGATCCACTTAATTTCACAACATAACTCCAATTATTCCTGATACATAATACATCTTTTTCATCTATTCAGCATTAGTTATATAGAGATTTTGATCAAAATTCGCTATTCAGCAATAGACAAATAATTATCAAAACTCCCAAAAAAATAAAAAAGCATTGTTTTAAAAGTTTCCAATAAAATTATCTGGATAGAATATTTGTCTTTCCACCATTGTGTTTTTTTTTGATTTGTTTCTGAAAAAATAAAATTAATTTTTTTTTGCGGAAGAAGTTTTTTAAAAATTAAATTGGATCGATATATATGATATTTGTCAGTAACTATAAGTAAAGAATTGATACTATCATCAAGTTCAAAAGACAAGGATTCAGCCTCATCATATGTGCTTTTGTTATTTTCACCAAAAAGACTAATAGAATCTTTTGGTATATTGTTGTTTTTTAAAATCTTTACATATAATTCATATGTCATTAAATCATCGTCCTTGTTTAAGTAATTTTTAATTACTGCTTTTTCTTTGCTTAGAAATATTTTTTTTGATTTTCCCTCAGAAAATAATTTGCTTCCATATTCAGCTCTAACTGGATTTCCAGAAAGTATTACAATCGCATCATATTGTTCAATATGTTTAGACAATATTGGGTTAGAAATTTGAAAAATTAGATATAGTGTAAAAACTAATAAGGATAGAGAAATTACACCTATTATAGTTAATAGTTTATCGATTTTAAATTTCACAGACTACTTAAGCTTTTTTTAGAAGAAAATAGAATTTGTTATCCTTTTCACTACTCTCCACAAGTTGATTGCCTGTTTGTTTAGCAAATGACTCAAAATCTTGAACAGCTCCTGGATCGGTAGAAATAACATGTAGTGTTTGCCCAGAATCCATCAAATTTATTTCTTTTTTTGCTTTAATTATTGGTAAGGGGCAATTAAGGCCACTTGTATCAAGTTCTTTATCATAATTACTCATTTTAAACCTCAAATAAGTTATAATATCATCAAGTTATGTGCATATATTAATACATTTATAAATATTAATATAGTTATCTATGGTAGATTTTTTTATGAGAGTTCCGTCATTTATAATACTAACAACTTTACTCTGCGCCTCGAACTTTTCATACGGACAAGAAAATACAGCTCCTAATCTTGGCACCCCTTATGGCGATGTATTAACCCTTGAAGAAGAAAATATTATTGGTTTTGCATCATATAGAAGTTTGCAGAAATATAATTTAATAGTTAATGACCCTCTTGTACAATCGTATATAAGTTACTTGGGTAATAAATTAACTCGTCATACTTTAGATACGCAAAGAAATTATACTTTTTTTGTTACAAAATCAAAGTCTGTAAATGCTTTTGCTTTACCCGGTGGTTATATAGGATTAAATTCTGGACTTATTTCTTTAACTGAAAATGAACAGCAACTTGCTGGAGTAGTAGCGCATGAAATTGCACATGTTAAATTAAGACATGCCGCAGAAATGGTTGCAAATACTGCAAGGACTTCACTTCCAGCTTATCTTGGTATGATAGTCGGTATTTTTTCAGGAAATCCTCAAGCAGGAATGGCTATAATGCAATCTGGCCTAGGTATGTCTGCACAAATGAGTATCAATCTAATAAGGTCTAATGAAATTGAAGCTGATGAATTTGCAGTTGAACTATTTAATAGATCAAATTTAGATGTCGCTGAAATGGCAGATTTTTTTGAAATTATGCAGTCATCAACGTCGGCATTAAACCCACAATTTGCATATTTCTACACCCATCCACTTTATGAAAATAGAATTGCTCGAATAAAATCTAGAAGCACTTATAAAATTAATAACAAAAAAAAACTAACTAAAGATTATCTTTTTGTGAAAAATATTATCGAGGTAAATGAAACTACAAATATTAGTTCACTCATTAACTCTACTAAAAAAGATAACCTATATGATGTACATAAACTATCTCTTTTATATATGAAAAAATCTGACTATAAAACTGCAAAAAAACTTCTACAACCTTATTATGAAAAAGAGAAAGAGAATGTATATTTAGCTGTACTCTACTCCCAATTATTAAATAACAGCAATAATCATAAAGAATCTATAAAAGTATTAGAAAACTTAAGAAAAATTTATCCATTAAACTCATCAATTTCATTTTATTTGGGAGAAATATTAATCCAAAATAATCTAAATCTTGATTACGCATCAAATGTTCTTCTGCAAATAGAAGAATCAAATAAATATAATCCAAACTATCTCAGGTTAATGTCAAAAATGTATAATCTTCAAAAAGATACTTTCAATTCTAAAATATATCTTTCGGAATATCACCTCTTACTAGATAACTTAAAATTAGCAGTACAGGTTCTAAACGATGGTATACAATCAAGAAAACTTACTAATAATGAAATAAGGGTATTGAAGAAAAAAAGGAGTCAGATAATTTGCAAATATCAGAGACCTCTAGAGCCAATTTTTGGTGAAAAAACATGTAATTAAAGTAGTTTTTTTATCTCTTCATCGGTACTATAATGTAGCTAATAAATAAAAAGTATGAAAATATTTACATATCTATCGTTAATTATTTTTTTAGGGATCAGTTCTCATGTTTATGCAGACGCTATCAAAAAAGGTAAAAAACTGGCTTTTGAAAGAAAAAAAGGTAATTGCCTAGCCTGTCATCTAATTGAAGATGGTGAATTAGCTGGGAATGCAGGACCTCCATTATTGGCTATGAAAGCAAGATTTCCAAATAAAAAGGATCTTTTTAACAAAATTTGGGACGCAACAAAAAGTAATCCGCATACTTTTATGCCACCTTTTGGAAAGCATGGAATTCTAACAAAAGAAGAAATAAACTTGATAGTAGAATATCTTTATACTTTGTGAGGAACGATTATGAATAGAAGAAATTTTTTAAAAAAAACATTACTTACGACGGCTGTCATAGGAACATCTGCTGGTATTTTACTTACACCAAAGAATCTCTATGCCGCATGGCCTAAAGCAGCATTTGACAAAAAAGATTTATCAGGCGCATTAGAAACTATTTATGGTGGAACTAGTAGAGTTGAATCAACTAAAGTAGAATTAAAAGCGCCTAAAATAGCTGAGAATGGCGCTATTGTGCCAATTAATGTAAAAGCAAACTTGAAAAATGTTGAATCGATTATGATTTTCGTTGAAGAAAATCCACAACCGCTATCTAGTGGCTATAAACTAACCTCTCTTTCTGAACCTAAAATTGGAACAAGGCTCAAAATGGGAAAAACTACAAAAGTAATGGCTGCTGTTAAAAGTGATGGTAAAATTTATACAGCATCTCAAGAGGTTCAGGTCACAATTGGTGGATGTGGTGGTTAACAGAGGAAAATTACTATGAGTACTATAAAAATTAGAGCAAGAGAAAATAATGGATCGGTTACCGTAAAGGCACTTATCAAACACCCTATGGAAACAGGTCTAAGAAAAAATAAAAAAACTGGTGATGTAATACCACCTCACTATATACAAGAAATACTTGCAACAGCTAATGGAAAAGAAGTTATCACAGTTTATTGGGGACCTGCAGTTTCTAAAAACCCATACGTAACCTGTAGTTATAAAGGTGCCAAAGGCGATAAAGTAGAACTACTTTGGGTAGATAATAAAGGTAATAAAGATTCGAAAACAGCGACCGTTAAATGATCATAGGAAATAAAATCATCTTAATTTTTAAAAAATTTTTATTTCTATTAATCGTTTGTTTTTTTTCAATTAATATACCAGTCTATGCTTCTCCTGAAGAAGATTTAGCTGAGATTAGAGAATATTTTAATAATCGTTTTCCCAACACACCTTTTAAAGACTACAATAATGGTGCTTATGCAATAGATGCTGGGCTAAGAGAACAATGGGAATCTATAGAAGACTTTCCTCCTTATGAAATTAATGTTGAAAATGGAGAGAAACTTTTTAATACTCCTTTTAAAAATGGAAATACTTATTCTTCTTGTTTTAAAAATGAAGGTATAGGTATAAGACAAAATTACCCATACTATGATGAAGATAAAGGCGAAATCATTACTTTAGAATTAGCTATTAATAACTGTAGAAAAAATAACGGCGAGAAACCACTTAGTTATTATAAAGGTGGTGATATGGGTGATATCTCTGCTTACATGGCATATACATCAAGAGGAAAAGTATTTGATATTGAAATACCTAATAATATGGATGCATTAGATGCTTATGAACAAGGAAAAAAATTATACTTCACTAAAAAAGGTCAGTTAAACTTTTCCTGCGCTGACTGCCATGTGTGGCAGACAGGTGTTACGTTACGCGCTGATATTACAAGTCCAGCAATTGGTCACCCTACACACTTTCCTGCATATAGAACTAATACCGGTAGAATGGTTACCTTGCATGAAAGATTTGCCCAATGCCTTAATCAAATCAGAGCCAAGCCATATAGAGCTCAAAGTGAAGAATATAAAAATCTAGAATATTATATGACATTTATTAGTAATGGTTTGGAGGCCAATGGTCCGTCAACTAGAAAATAGATGTGCTAATCATAAAGAAAATGGTTATACTAATCTTATGGTAAATATCTTCAACCGGAGAATTGCTCTACTTACAGTAGCTGTGAGTTTACTACTATCTTCATGCACCACACTTGATTCAATGCTTTCGTCTGAAAATGAGGATGCATCTGAAGTTAAAGAAATTAGTGTAGATCAAAGATTGCAAATATCTATACCTCTTCCTGACAATTCTAAATACTTAAGAGCAAAAACAATAATCTTTGGAGAAGGTGAACGTTTTTCTGGTGTTTTGTATTTATTGCATGATATGGAAATAGAAGAAGTCGTAGGCTTTTATCGTAGGGCAATGACTGCGGATGGATGGACTGAAATAGCCATAGTTAGAAGTGACTTTATATTGATTAATTTTGATAAAGAAGAACGTTTTGCCACTATTAAAGTATCTGAAAGAATGTTTGATAATTCAGCATCAGAAATAACAATTGGACCGAAAACTACTACAACTATAAACAGAAGCTTAAATATAAATAGTAGTGATGATCTACAATCCGAAGAACCTTTTGAAATACAATAAAATCATAAGATAGACATACTAAATTATAGGGCGTACAGGATTCGAACCTGTGACAAATGGCTTAAAAGGCCACTGCTCTACCAACTGAGCTAACGCCCCATCAAATTTTTTCAAGAGTCCTATATTTATTAGGTATTATTTTCAAATCAGCTAAGCTTGATTTTAAATGATCTAAAAACGTATTGTTTTCATACACTGTACTATAATATTCTATTTTCATAGTAATTGCTGCACCCAATATTATGGAGGCTAGTGCAAGAAAGGATCCTAACGCTAAAGTAGAAACTCCTGTAACACCTTGCCCTATTGTACATCCAAGCGATAAAACACCGCCAATGCCAATCAATATACTACCAAAAACATGTCTTTTAAAATCTTGTAATGACACAAACCATTCAAACCGAAAGTTATTCGAAGTGATAGCATATGCAAAGGAACCAGCAATCACAGCAAGTAATGTTGTAACACCAAATGTTAAATAATATAAGTCAGCAGCATTACTAGCAAAAATAAGTGTTTCGCCCATTGGATTGATAAATGTAAGAGATTGTACTCCGACGCCTGGTAGAGGGTTATCCATAAATTCAACTGATTCTATCCATTCCTTACCTAATTGTCCGCCAGTTAAAAACCATGATATAACTACAATTGTTCCAACAGTAAGGCCGGCTAAAAAATTATTTTTATTATTAAAGAAATCTCCAGCTTTAATCACAAATAAAAAAATTGCTAAAGAAATTATAATTCCTAGAGCAAATCTAAAAGTTTCTAAATTTTCAGATAAGAAAAAACTAGAAAGAATAGTCGAAATAGATTGATTATCAATTCCAACTTTTGCAAGGTCGGGGCTAATTGGACTCATCCAACTATGAAAAACTAACCCATAAAAACCTGTTCTAGTCATTAAATAAGCCATTGAGCCAGCAATTAAAATCACAATGAAAGATTTTAAATTTCCACCCCCAAGTCTTATAAGAGTTTTATTTCCACAACCACTAGTCAATGTCATGCCAATTCCAAACATCAAACCACCAACTAAGTATCTGGGCCAAAAGAAAACAGAACTTCTGTATGGAGGTCTGCTAGAGTCAAGGTTTATAATCTCAATAAATTCTAGTATAGATACACCTAATACAGCAATTGATGTGGCTAACATCCAGGCTTTAAACCTATTTAAATCACCAATGTTAACCCAATCTGAAACTGCACCCATAGTACAGAAGTTTGTTTTATTGACTATGTATCCAAGAATAAAGCCAAGAATTGCTGTATATGATAATAGTTTAAGTGTAATATCCATTTTTTGAATTATATTAGCATACGTTAATATAAACTTTACTCTTTTTCAATTTTTTTGTATCGAGTTGGATCAATAATTCCTGCATCCAAAAACCCCTGTTTCCTAAATCTACATGAATCACAATGACCACAAGCTTGACCTGTATCATCGGGTGAATAACATGATAGAGTTTTTGAATAATCAATATCCAACTCTACTCCTTTCTTTATAATTTCTGACTTAGACATATTAATTAATGGCGTGTGTATATTTAATTTGATTCCTTCTACACTTCTTTTAGTGGCTAGATTTATCATTTTTTCAAATGCTTTAATAAACTCAGGTCTACAATCAGGATAGCCTGAATAATCTATTTCATTAACTCCTAAAAATATATCATCTATCTCATATCTTTCTGCAAAAGATGAAGCTATGGAGAGGAAAATAGTATTCCTTGCAGGAACATATGTTATAGGTATACCTTCAGTTGGTGCATGAGGTACCTCTATGTCACTATCTGTCAAAGCTGAACCACCTATCTTGGATAAATCTATATCAAATACTATATGTTTTATATCTTTATAATCACGTAAAAAATTTTTGCTAGCAGTTATCTCATAGGAGTGTCTTTGAGAATAATTTAATGTTAAAGCAGTGCATTCAAAATTTTGGGATTTAGCGATTAATAATGAGGTGGCCGAATCTATTCCACCTGAAAATAGTACAATTGCTTTTTTTTTATTTGCCACGCTGTTCACCCCAAATAAATTTATGTAATTGTATTTGAAGGCGTGCTGGTAATGAGTCTTTTAAAATATTTTCAGCTAACTGCTTTACATTCATTGTTTCATAACATGGAGACATCAATACTTCACATTTATCAAATAACTTATAGTTGGCAATATATTCTTTTGACCATTCATAATCTTTTTGATTACATATAACAAATTTGATTTGGTCACTACTTTTTAAATACTCATAATTATTTGAAAGATTTCTTTTTTCTTCTCCAGATCCTGGGGTTTTTACATCTAAAATTATTGTAACCCTTTTATCAATCTGGCTAATATTTATAGCATTGCTAGTTTCAATTGAAACAGAGAATCCGTTGTCAGAAAGCATTTTCATTAAACTAAGGATATTTTTTTGCGATAACGGCTCTCCTCCTGTTATCATGATTTTATTACATTTATAAGTATTTATTCTTGTTAGTATTTCTTTAAAAGACATTTGATTTCCTTCATTAAAGGCGTAGTCTGTATCACAATATAAACATCTTAAAGGACACCCTGTTAATCTTACAAAAATTGTTGGCTGACCAGTATTTAAACTCTCACCCTGTATTGAATAAAATATTTCATTAATGATAAGACTACTCATAATTATAAAATTTTTAGGTTTTCAGGGTTTTCATTTGAAACAATTCCATGACAGATAGCTACAGCAAGTGCATCAGATGCATCAACATCAAGCTTTCTGCGTATGTTTAAAATCTTTTTTACCTGCTTTTGTAGTTGCTCCTTATCAGATGCTCCATGTCCTGAAATTACTAATTTAACTCTACGTGGACTATATTCAAAAATATTACAATTATTTATACTACATGCTGAGAGCGCTGCCCCTCTTGCCTGTCCAAGTTTTATGGCGGTAGCTGCATTAACACTAAAAAAGACTGATTCTATTGCTATTTCTTCAGGTTTATAGTCCAAAATTATTTGATTTACAGCTTTATGTATCGTTGCTAATTTTACAGAATATTTGTTTTTAATTCCTGTTTTTAAAGTCTGATGATGTATATATTTTACATCTGATCCACTTATATCAACTATGCCTAATCCTGTTATATTTGTTCCTGGGTCAATTCCGAGTATTCTTGTCATATTCTAGCTAAGATTTACATTCATATAAATATTTTGTACATCATCAATTTCTTCAAGTTTATCAGATAGGTTATTAATTTTTGTTTGTTGATCATTATCTATGTTTATTAGAGTAATTGGGTCCATTGTAATCTCTTCACTTTCTACTTTAATTGATTTATCTTCTAAATATTTTTTTACTTCAAATAATTGACTTGGATTTGTAAATAAAATACATCCACCCTCTATTATTTCAAAATCTATCAAATCTATACTTTCCATATGGGAGGTTAATTCCTCTTCTGTCATATCTAAAACTTTTATAATCCCAACTTTCTTGAATAAATGAGCAACAGAACCATTAGTTCCTAAGCTTCCACCATACTTAGATAAAACATGTCTAAGTTCGGAAACTGTTCTATTTTTATTATCAGTAAGACATTCCATAATTACTGCAATACCATTAGGACCATACCCTTCATAAACGACTTCTTCAATATTCTCTTCTTTGTTTCCGATCGCTTTTTTGATAGCTCTTTCAACTGTATCTTTTGGTACATTGCTAGAATTAGCTTTACTAATAGCAAGTCTGAGTCTTGAATTACTTGATATATCTGGCCCACCAAGTCTTGCTGCAACAGTTATTTCTCTAATAACTTTAGTAAAAACCTTTCCTCTTTTATTATCCTGAGCTTTTTTTCTATGCTGTATATTTGCCCATTTACTATGCCCGGCCATATCTTATCACGATGCCAAATTTATAGTTTGCTTTTCATTAAAATTAACCATTCTTTCAATTGGTAATTTTGCTTTATTTATGGTTTCTAAATCTAATTTTATTTCGTTAGCATCATTTTCAAATATATTCATAAGCTTATCTAATGTATTCATATTCATCCATGGACACCTGCCACAACTCTTGCAAGTTGCTCCATCCCCTTCTGTAGGAGCTTCAAAAAATATTTTATTAGGTGATAATTTTTTCATTTGATATAGTATCCCCTTTTCAGTTGCAACAATAATATACTTTCTTTTGCTTTCTTGTGAAGCCTTAATAAGTTTTGTAGTGGAACCAACAACATCAGCTAGTTGAATGATGCTTCTAGGAGACTCAGGGTGAACTAAAATGTCTGAGTCTGGATATTTATTTTTAAGTTTTATAAGTGACTTAGTTTTATATTCTTCATGCACAACACAGGATCCATCCCAAAGTATCATATCAGCTCCAGTTCTATCTATAATATATTCACCTAAGAACTTATCAGGGGCCCAAATTATTTTTTTTCCAAGGGATGTCAAATATTCAACCAAGGGTACTGCTATACTTGATGTTACTACCCAATCTGACATCGCTTTAACTTGTGCGCTCGTATTGGCATAAACTACTTTTTCACGATTAGGGTATTGTTTGCAAAAATTACTAAAGTTTTCATAAGGACAACTCGTATCAAGGGAACAAGTAGCATCCATATCTAACATCAGTATTCTTTTCTCAGCATTTAGTATTTTGGCTGTTTCACCCATGAATCTAACTCCGGCAACAATCAGAGTTTGTTCATTTTGAGCAGCGCCAAATCTAGCCATTTGTAAACTATCACTAACAAAACCACCTGTATCTTCTGCTACTCTTTGGAGTGATTCGTCAACATAATAATGTGCAATTATCTTTGCATTATGCTGTTCTAACAAAGATCTAATTTTTTTTAGTTTATTTTTATAATCATTCATTTCTTTATATTGTCTTATATGATTATTAATCAATCAATTAATTATTTTTGATTGTTTTCAATGACAGTTCTTTAAGTTGTTTATCATCTACATCTGATGGGGCTTCTGTTAACATACAAGATGTTGATTGAGTTTTTGGAAATGCAATTGTATCTCTTATCGAATTAAGTTTAAGCAGAATCATTATAATTCTATCTATGCCAAAGGCAATTCCGCCATGTGGTGGGCAACCGTAATCTAATGCATTTAAGAAAAAACCAAACTTTTTATTCATTTCATCTTTTTCAATTCCTAGGGCAGAAAAAACTTTAATTTGTAAGTCTTTGGAGTGTATTCGAATTGATCCACCTCCTATTTCGTTGCCATTTAAAATAAGGTCATATGCTCTTGATTCTATAGATAATAAATCTTTTTTATCAATATCATTAATGTTAACTGGTGATGTAAAAGGGTGATGAACAGATGTTAAGTTATTTGTCTTAGTTTCTTGTTCAAATAAAGGATAGCCTGTAATCCATACAAACTCCCATGTATCCTTTAATAGTTTCAAGTCACTACCTAAGGTTTTGATTAAAGAAGACATTGATTCATTGACAATTACATTCGTGTCTGCAGAAAAAAATATCAAATCATTGTTCTTCGCACTGGTTATCTCAATAATTTTTAACAAAACATCTTTTTTTAAGAACTTCTTAATAGGAGATTCTAATCCTTGATCTATATTAGATACATCTTTGCATTTGATATAAGCCAAACCTTTTGCTCCATATTTCATAACTAAATTAGTATAGTCTTCAATCTGTTTATTGCTCAGTGAACAGCCATTAGGTACATTTAATGCAACAATTCTTGAATCTTTTTTGTTGGCATGTGCAGAAAATACTTTAAATTCAACATCACTAACTATCTCTTTAATTTCACGCAAAATTAATGGGTTTCTCAAATCTGGTTTATCGCATCCATAGTCTCTCAAAGAATCAGGATATTGCATTTGACAAAAATTTATAGGAGGAGTCTTGTCCATTAGTTCAGAGAAAATTTTTGAGAAAAGTTCTTCGCATAAATTCATAATGTCTTTTTCTTCAACAAAAGACATTTCTAAATCCAATTGAGTAAATTCAGGCTGCCTATCTGCCCTAAGATCTTCGTCTCTAAAACATTTTGCAATTTGAAAGTATTTATCAAGCCCTCCAATCATGAGAGTTTGTTTAAATAATTGGGGTGACTGAGGTAAAGCAAAAAATTTATTAGCATATATTCTGCTTGGAACTAAATAATCTCTAGCTCCTTCAGGGGTAGTTTTTGTTAGTACAGGGGTTTCAACGTCAACAAATTCTCTCTCATAAAAAAAATTTCTGATTATTGCAATAAGTTTTGATCTAAACCTTAAATTATTTTGCATATGATTACTTCTGATATCTAAGTGACGAAATTGCAATCGCTGTTCTTCATTTAACTCTTCATCATTAATCTGTATAGGTGGGGTTTTAGATTTATTTAAGACTACAACAGATTTTACATCAATTTCAATTTTTCCAGTTTTTAAATCATTGTTAATCGTACCTTCTGGCCTCTTACAAACAGTTCCTGTTACCTGCAATACATATTCGCTCCTAATATTCTCAGCAACTTCAAAAATAGGTTTATTGTCTGGGTGAAAAACAAGTTGCAAAATTCCTGAATAATCTCTTAAATCTAAAAAAATTACACCACCATGATCTCTTCTAGTAGAAACCCAACCATATACAGTTATCTCCTTATTTAAGAGAGACTCACATATATCAGTACATAAATATTTTTTCATTAAATTATTTTGGCGTTTTTGTTTGGTCCTTTGCCTGGTCTTTTGGTTTTTTACCTTTATTTTTGAAATCTGTTACATACCAACCAGAACCCTTCAGTCTAAATCCAGATGTGGATACTATTTTATCTACAATCGTTTCCTTATTGCAAACTCTACATAAGGTCTTATTTAGTTTTTGATCAGATACTTTCTGAAATATCTCAAAGATAGAACCACATACCTGGCACTTATATTCATATATCGGCATAACCTAAATCAATTATAGCTTGATAAATGCCATCATTATATAAAAAATTGTCGTTTTATCTATTATAAATTTAGTGCTATAATGCTGACTAATTTATTATATGAAATTTATAAAATCAGTCAAACTATTAACTTTTTTAACAATTTTTGCAATAGCAAACGCCTCTGCTGACACGGATATATTATCTGGAAAACAAAAATCTGAAACCTGTCTTGGCTGCCATGCTGTTCCTGGTTATAACAATGTATATCCTACGTACAAAGTGCCAAAATTAGGTGGTCAACATTCAGAATATATTAAATTAGCTTTAAAAGCCTATCAAAAAATGGAAAGAAAACACAATACAATGCATGCTAATGCAAAAGGTTTAACTGATGAAGATATTAATCAAATTGCAAAATTTTTTGAGTCAATTAAATGATCAAACTTTCCAAACAAATATTTTTTATTCTAGTTTTTATGTTTAGCACTACTATTTTTGCTGCTGGAGATTATGATAATGGTAAAAGAAAAGCTCAAGCCTGTGTAGCATGCCATGGCGTTGATGGAAATTCAGAAAATATAATGTACCCTAAATTGGCTGGTCAATATCAAAACTATCTTATACATTCACTTAATGCATATAAAAATGGCGAAAGAGACAATGCGATTATGAATGGCTTTGCCGCTACTCTATCTGAACAGGATATCCTTGATATATCAAAATATTTTTCAGAACAGAAAGGTTTAAAAGTTTTACCTAAAAACTAGAATTCTTTTTTAGCTTCTATAAATTTATAAAGAGCTGGTATTAAATAGAGAGTAATTAATGCTGAAAGAGTTATTCCTCCAAAAACAACAGCTGCCATTGAATATCTGCTTTCTGCTCCAGCGCCACTGCTTAAGACTAGTGGTATTGCTCCAAACATAGTAGATATTGTTGTCATTAAAACAGGTCTCAATCTTATTAAAGATGATTTATATATAGCGTCTTCAGCATTCAGCCCGTCTTCTCGCAATTTATTGGCAAATTCAACAACTAAGATACCATTTTTAGTAATTAAACCTATGAGCATTAAAAAACCAATCTGACTATAAACATTAAGTGATGCCCCCGTAACGAAAAGCGTATAGACACCAGCTGTCATAGCAATTGGTACTGACAACATTATTGTAAGAGGGTATCTAAAACTTTCAAACTGTGCTGCTAACACTAGATAAACAACTAAAATTGCAAATAATATTGTTAACTCTAGTTTATTTCCAGATTCAAAGAATTCTCTAGATGCTCCAGTATAAGACAGTCTCGCATTAATCGGTAGCACCTCTTCTGAAAGACTGGTTATATCATCCAAAGCATCCCCAAGAGGATATCCAGGTATCAACGATGCTGATAGTATTGTTGATGGCATTCTATTTATTCTTTTTAATTCTTTACTTACAGAAGTTTCTTCAAAGGAAACAAAGTTTGATAATGGGATTAATTTATTAAATTTTGGAGATTTTAGAAATACATTATCAAAACTATTCTTATTTATTCTAAAATCTTTTTTAGCTTGTAGTACCACATTATAAGTTAAACCCCTATCAGAAAAAGTAGTAATTCTATTAGAAGCAAATAAAGTCTCAATTGTTTTTGTTAATTGTTCAGCTGTTATGCCAAGCTCAGATGCTTTTTCTCTATTAATTTTTAAATTTAACCTAGGATTATTAACTGTATAGTCAATATTTGGAGCTCTCAAATTTAAGATAGAAGCTTCATTTTTCAAGGCGTTCCCCCATTGCCCAACATCTTCATAATTATCACCACTGATAACTAATTGAACCTGCGATCTGAAAGGGTTTTGTCCAAGGCTAGGAGGATTAATTGTAAAAATACGTGCACCTGGCATAGAAATTAGTTTAGGGAAGATTTCTCTTACGATAGTTTTCTGATGTCGATCTCTAATATCCCATGGTTGAAGTGATGCAAATAAGAATGCAGAATTTGAAGCTCCTGCTTGCCCTGTAAATCCAGGAGCAACTATAGAGAATAATGTTTTAATCTCATTATTGTCAACATATGTCTGTAACTCTTTTTCTACTTCCTTAACAATTTTATCTGTATATTTTAATGTTGCCCCTTCAGGCCCCTGAACAGATATAATAAATATACCTCTGTCTTCAGTAGGAGCTAATTCTTTTGAAATAAATTGAAATAAAATTACTGAAATTAAAACAACTGCAGCTGAAAATATATAAACATACTTAACATTGTTTTGAGAAAAACTTAATGATTCTTCATAAAATTTCTTAAATTTTATTAATAGTTTTGGTTCGCTTTTTTCTTGACGGTCATGTTTCATAATTTTAGAACATAGCATTGGAGTAAGCGTCAAAGCTATCAAGCTAGAGAAAATAACAGCAAATGATAAAACAACTCCAAATTCAATAAATAATCTTCCTGTTTTACCTCCCATAAATGATAGTGGTAAAAAAACACTAACTAAAACAACTGTTGTTGCAATCACAACAAATGTAATTTGTTTAGCTCCATTAACTGATGCTTGATATGACTCTTCTCCATTTTCTATCCTCCGTTTTATGTTTTCTAAAACAACAATTGAGTCATCTACTATTAGCCCTATTGCAAGCACAAGAGCAAGAAAAGTCAAAACATTTAATGAGAACCCAAAAAAATGTATTATTGAAAATGTTGATATAATTGAAACAGGAATGGTAATAGCAGGTATAATTGTTGCAACAGGTGAAAATAAAAAAAAGTAAATTACAGCAATTACCATTATCATAGAAATAAATAAAGCTAACTGGACTTCTGATATTGATTCATCAATAAAAATAGACTGGTCATAGCCTATACTCATATTAATATTTTCAGGAAGAGATTCCTGTATCTCTTCAAGTTCTTTTTTAACTAGATTAGTTACCTGAAGCACATTAGATTTAGTTTGCCTGACTATTCCAAGCCCTATAGCATTTTTATTGTTTGCTCTTAAAAAACCCCTTCTACTTTCTGCTCCAATCTCTATATCAGAAATATCTTCTAATCTTACTTTTCTATCACCATAGTCTTTAATAACTAGTTGTTTAAACATATCTAGATTTTTTAGTTTTGAATCAACTTGCACGTTCATTTCTCTGAGACTGGACTTAACTTTACCAGCAGGCCTTTCTACATTTTCTTGTGAAATAGAGGAAAGTATGTCACTCACGGTGACTTGTCTAGCTGACATTTTATCTGGATCCAACCAAATCCTTATAGCATATTTGCGTTCCCCTCCAACTATAATTGAAGCAACACCAGATACAATTGATAGACGATCAATAATATTTCTTTCTAAGTAGTCATTTAATTCTATACTATCAAGTTGGTCGCTGGTAAACCCAACCCACATAACTGCTTGACGAGCATCTGAATCAGATTTAGATACAGTTGGTTGATCTGAATTTTCTGGTAATTTAGAAGCTACCCTAGCAACTTTGTCTCTGACATCGTTAGTAGCATCATCCATGTCCCTACCAAGATTAAATTCTATTCTAATAGTTGATGTCTCATCTTTGCTCTGAGATGAAATTTCTCTAATATCTGATATACCAGAAATAGACTCTTCAATAATTTGTGTAACATCTCTCTCTATAATTTCAGAGGAGGCCCCTCGATAAATAGTTGTAACAGATACAACAGGATTATCAATATCAGGGTATTCTCTAATAGTTAATTTATCATATGAAGCTAAACCAATTAAAATCAAAAATAAACTTATAACTATAGCTAAAACTGGTCTCTTAATGGAAAGTTCAGAAATATGCATTTTATTTAATTTAAGATTTTTATCTTAGAGCCATCTTTAAGTTTTTCATGACCAAGGACAATTATTCTATCATTAATATCTAACCCTTTTTTTATCTCTATTAATTCATTCATTCTTATTCCAACAGATACTTCTCTAATTTTAGCATTATCTTTATTTGCAACATATACATAGTGCTTTTTATTAATACTAAGCAATGCTTCTTCTGGTATTAAAAAAGCATTCTGTTTTTCTTGTAGAATTAATTTTATTTTCATGAATAATCCAGGTTTTAAAATATTATTTTGATTATTTAAAATTGCATATACCCTTATAGTTCTTGATTGCTCATCAATTCTTGAGTCAATATAATCAATTTTCCCATGAAATACTTTTTCCTTAATAACTTCTGATGTTGCTTCAAAAGAAAGATTTTTTTTTATAAAAGTTAAATTATTTTCTGGTAAATCAAATTTTATTTTCATTTGTGAAGAATTATCAAGAGTTGTTAAAACTTGATTTCTTGAAACTTGATCGCCTATATTGACATTGCTTAGACCAAGTTTTCCATTGAATGGAGCATGTATTTCTATCCTTCCAGCAGTGTCAGAGGATAATATTGAAAATATTTTATCTCCTCTACTTATTTCGCTCCCTTCAATAAAGTTAATTTTTTCCACAATGCCATTAACCTTAGATGTTATTTCAACTGATTGTAGAGCTTCTATAGTTGATATAGTCTGATAAATTTTTTTTGCAGTTCCAAGCTTAATATGGTTTATTTTGACTGCAGTAATTCTTGTTTTATTTGCAAGAGCAGAAAACTTTGTAATCTTCATATAAAGACTAATTGATCCATAAGATAGCCCTAGTATTAAAAAAGCTATTAAAAAATGCATTGGTTGAGCATTTGACAATGTAGACTTTATTTTAGTTAACATTTTCTATATTTTCCATATTAAGGAGACCATTCTTCCTGTGACATTCTCTCTCCTAAATGAATAATATAAGTTTGAGCTTTCGTATGTACATAACCTCTCAACAAATATATTATGAATTCTTGCATCACGAAAGATTATTTGAGCAGCTAATGATAAATTCAAAGACCAATGTGAATCATCAACTCTTTTAAATACTTTTGTAGAAATCTTTTTTAACTTTGAATATACATCTTCTCTAACTATATAATTATGTGGACTAATCGACGGCCCAATCCACACACACAAATCTTCAGGTTCAACTTTAAATCTTTTTATAAATTTTTGTATCAAATCCTTATCAAGACCTCTCCATCCAACATGAAGTACACCAACTTTTTTTCCAAACCTATCACACATCATGATTGGCAAACAATCAGCCGATAAAACAGCGCACACTACTCCCTGTTGATCAGTGTAAGAACCATCACAAATTATATTCTTTCTTGGTGACTTTAAATACTGAATAGTAGTGCCATGAATTTGTTTCATCCATGATGGCTCAGAAGGTAATTGTAAAGACCTGTGAATATCTTCTCTGTTTTTTAAAACAGAAGACTTCAGGTCACCAACATCTAGGCTCATATTAGAAGATGCATATCTGTCCTTACTATAACCACCTATACGAGTTGTGATAAATGCTTTTATATTTTCAGGAGCATTCCACAAAATTTCTTTAGTTTCTACTTTAGCCATAATTATTTAATAGTAATGATTTAATGGTATCAAATGTTTCAGGTGTTTTAGAATTAATTATAACTTTTTTTTTGGTTATCGGATGATTAAAACATAAATAATAGGCATGTAATGCATGATATGGGTATGAATCTAGAAAATTTATAAGTTTTTTATTATATTTATGCATATTTTTTTTAAAACCATATAAGTCATCACCAAAAATTGGATGTCCTAAAGATGACAAATGAACCCTAATTTGGTGTGTTCTGCCAGTGATTAATTCAATATCTAAAAATGATGATCTCTCAAATTTTTCTAAAACTTTAATTTTTGATATTGCTTCTTTCCCTGAATTTGAAATAGCCATTTTTAGTCTATTTATTCTATGTCTTCCAATTTTATTATTGATAATTTGGTTCTTTTCAACCAATCCTGTTACAAAAGCAATATATTTTTTTTTAATTAATTTATCTTTCATCTTCTTTACTAAGAGATTGTGAGAAATTAAATTTCTTGCAATTATAATTAATCCAGATGTATTTTTATCTAGCCTATGAATTATTCCTGCTCTTGGTACTTTTCGTAAATCTGGATAGTGGTAAAGTAATGCATTCTGTAATGTCGATTCATAATGGCCAGGAGCAGTATGAGTCACCATTCCAGATTTTTTATTGATTATTAATAAATCCTTATCTTCATATTGTATATCTAAATTAATTTTTTGTGGTTTAATGTCTAATTCTTCATTTTCTAAAATTTTGATCTCAATAGTAGATTTTTTGGAAATCTTATCCTTTGGGGAACATGCTTTTCCATTTATCGTAATATTTTGATTATTTATCCAGGATTTAATTCTAGACCTTGAATATTCTGGAAGCTCAGCAGCTATTAATTGGTCTATCCTTCTATTCTTATCTGGTTCTATTTCAATTTTATAAAAACTTGTATTTTTCATGTTATAATATTAATCTAATCTAATTTTATAGTAAAAAAAATGAATCTAAGAGCACTTTTTATCTATATTTTACTTCTAGTTACAATTAATAGTTGTACTTATTGGAATGACCTGGTCAGGGAGCAAGATAAAACAAAAAATTTATCTCCTGCACAAATATATAATGAAGGCAAAGCATTCTTAAATGCTGCAGACTTTGTTAATGCAATAAAATATTTTGAAGTACTAGAGTCAAGATATCCGTTTGGAATTTATGCAACTCAGTCTATGCTTGATCTTGCATATGCACACTATGAATTTGAGAATAAAGATGAAGCAATAGTTCATTGTAATAGATTTATTAGACTATACCCTAACCATCCTAATGTTGATTATGCTTACTATTTACGTGCTTTAGCAAATTTTGAAAAAAGCGCAAATATATTTTCAAGGTTTTTTGGGGCTGATACATCTAGATACGATATAACATCCCTAAGGGATTCTTTTGAAGATTTCTCATTAATCATAAATAAATTTCCAAAGAGTAAATATGTTAAAGATTCTAGAAATCGCTTATTATATTTAAAAAATAAAATGGCCTCTAATGAATTATACATAGCAAAATATTATCGTAAGAGACTAGCTCATGTTGCAGCAATAGAGAGAATAAAATATATGTTAGAAAATTTTGGCGGTACACCTAGTACAGAAGAAGCTCTAGTTTTGTTAGTTGATAGCTATAATGATTTAGGAATTTATGATTTAGCTTATGATAGTAGCAGGGTTTTAATAAAAAATTATCCAAATTATAAGATTGTTCAATCAGATATAAAAGAACCTATAAAAATTAAGAAAGATATTCCTGTGCCAGAAACAAAAATACAAACAACTGATGAATCAGACGGATCTTGGTATGATTTTATACCTTTCTTAGATTAAACATTTATAACTTTTAAATTATTTTAAATAATTATTTATCTTTATCGTTAATAATGCAAACTGGTATTGGTTTCATTTTATGTAAACTTTTCTTCCTTATGTCTTCATACATTTTTTTGTATTTGCTATCTTTATTAATCATTGCATCTTCTATTTGTTGATACGTTAACCCTAACTGTTCCTCATCAGTTCTTCCATCGTCCCATAATCCATCTGTTGGTTCAGCATCAAGAATTTCATCAGAAATATTAAGTTCAGTAGCTAATTCTTTTACTTGTGACTTCGTTAGATCAGCAATTGGAGATATATCAACTCCTCCATCTCCATATTTTGTAAAAAAACCAACACCAAAATCTTCTACTTTATTTCCAGTTCCAACGACTAAGCCATTAGTTGAAGATGCTATTTGATACAAAGTTATCATTCTAAATCTTGATTTTGAATTAGCATAACCCAGTTCACTTTCAAATTTTATTTTTTTAGTGATATTAGAAAATTTCTCAAATATATTAGTCAAATCAATTTCATGGACCTCTACATTATTAAAACTTTTTTTTAACCAATCACAATGTTTAATACTACCTATTTCGCAACTATTGATGATTGGCATTCTAACGGCGATGGTGTGTATACCTGTTAATGCACATAAGGAGCTTGTTAGAGCTGAGTCTATTCCGCCTGATACTCCAACTACCAAGGTTTTGGCAGGGTTCTGCATATTTGATGCATAATCCATTATCCAATTGGTTATAAAGTCAATTTTCTCTCTATTATTCATATTAATTAGTGAACAAGAATTTTATTTTTTTAGACATATATATCGTTTATAATATACTGACATTAATTGAAGTAACATATTTATGCTGCGTATTTTCATAATAATAGTAATATTGGTATTGCTTTATTTGATTATAAAATCATTAATGAAAAAAAACACGAAATTAAGTCAAAAATCTAAAAAAAATATATCGTATTGTGAGGATTGTGACACATACATGCCAGAAGAAGAGATATGTAAAACAAAAAATATAGATAAAAATAAATGCAAAAATTTCAGATAAATAATTAAATGAATAGAACTCCTCTACTATTAACACTTTTCTTCATAATGATGATTGGAATCATCTTAACTATATTTTTAAAATAATACTATGCAACTATTTATTGTTTCTGGATTAATAGGATCAGGGAAATCAACTGTATCAAAATTATTGAAAAAAAAGGGTTTCCATTATTTTGATTCTGATAACATAGCTAAAAAATTATTAAGGACAAATAATACAATAAAAACCAAGCTTGTAAAATTTTTTGATAAAGATATTTTATCTAAAAATAAGATTTCTATAAAAAAAGTAAAAGAAAAGTTTCTAACATCAAATAAAAATAGAGAGTATATTAATAAAACTATACATCCAATATTCTTTTTATATATAAACTCAAAACTAAATAAGTTAAAAAATTTAAAAGCTGTACTTGAATTACCTTTAATTGAGACTGCAAAAAATATAACTGCTCCATTCAAAATAATAACTATTGATAGTACATATTATAAAAGAATGAACCGATCTCTTAAAAGTAGAAAAATATCAAAAAAAGACTTTACCAAATTAGATAAAATCCAGAAAAATAGAAGTTTTTATATAAATAAATCTAATTATATACTTGTTAACAATGATACAATGAGTAGTTTGAAAAATAAATTTGAGAAATTATACTTAACTAAAATCTTAAAAAAATAATATGTCCACACTATCTGATAATCAAGTCACTGTTTATGAAGAACCTGTGCATGAAAGAATTAGAAAGTTCTTAAGAATTGAAATGCTATTTAATAGAATTAATTATCTTAAAGATAAAGAATCTGAGCATGAAAGTTATTCATCAGCTGTTGCTCTTACGGAACTTTATGAAATGTTAACAAGAGCTGATCTTAAATCAGAACTCATTCGTGATCTTGAATCACATAATGTTTTTTTTAAAAAAATCAGAGAAAGTAATAAGCCTGGCACAGATTCTAGTAAACTAAATTCTATATTAGAAAAACAAGAAAGTCATCTAAGTTTTTTGTATTCAATAGAAGCAAACTATCTTGATTATCTTGATAAAGATGAATTATTTCAAACCATTATAAAATACTCAAAAAATTCAATTCATCCATCTTCATTAATTTACTGGTTATCACGAGATAGTCTTTCTAGAGAAAACCAAATTAACCTATGGTTAGAACCCATAAATTTTATTAACCAATCTGTTGAATTTTTACTTACAACAATCAGGAAGTCTGTAGTCCCTGTTGATCAGCTTGCAAAAAATGGTTTTTTTACTGACAAACTTGATAGTAAAAAAAATATTCTTCTTATACGTGTTGCGCTGACATCAGATCATTATTTTTTTCCATCAATTAGCGTTGGAAAGCAAAGATTTTCTATAAGGTTTATGACTCAAAATGATGAGAACAAATTTATTCCTCATAAATTAGATGTGGAATTTTTTTTATCTTGTTGTTCAATGTAAATGCCACATCAAAATTTTTTTATACCTGCAATACCAAACCCACCATACTTTAATGATAATGCGTAGTCATGGTCATTAGAGCATATACCGCCCAATGCATAAGTTGGCATATTGGCCTTTTCTGATAACTTTCTGAATCCATCCCATCCAAGAGTTTGTTGATGAATATGTTTAGCGAGAAGGACTGGAGAAATCAGGATATAATCTAATTCCAAACGATTTGCATGCTCAACCTCCTCCAGGTTATGGCATGAGGCAGAATATAAAGTTGTATCTTTGGGAATAGATTTTAATGTTGATAAGTATTTACTTTTAAAATGTATTCCAACAAACCTTTCATGAAAAAATTTTTCACATGGATAATCAATTATGTAGTTATGAGGGTTATTTTTTATAAAACGATTAAGAATATCAGGCTGTATATTTTCTGATGCTTTTAGATTTCTTAATCTTATCATTTGAGAAGATATGTCATCATTATCTATTTTAGGTAAATCTGCATTATTCAATAATACTTGATTACACTCTAGAATCTTAATTTTAGGTAATAATAAATTTAGTTTCAAAACCTTCATACATGATTGAATCGCATTAAAGCCATTTTTTAATTCATATAAACTTCTATAACAGAGTTCACGATTAATACTTTTTATCTCCCCTTCATAACTATCTATAGAAAAAACATATAATGTAACTTTAAATTCTGGGTAATTATGATAAATGTTTCCTATAAATCTTGTTTTCGTTACTTTTATATCTAATTCTTCTTTAAGTTCTCGTATAATTGCAGATTTAGGCGTCTCACTATTTCTAATTTTACCTCCTGGAAATTCAAATTGACCTTGATAAGGGTTTTTTATGCGTTCAATATACAATAATTTGGAATCCTCAGATTGTATTAAACCAATTGAGCAACTAATTACGTCCTTCATTATTTATGTTGAATATTTAGAGTTTAAATCTACATACTTTTTACTTAAATCAGATGTTACAAGGTTATAACATCCCTTTCCAGATGACAAACTTAGAGATACTTTAATATTTCTTTTTTTCATTTTTTGATTTAATAAACCATAATTAATCTTTTTAACCGGCGAACCATTTTTAAAAATTGTTTGATCATTTAGTTTCAAAACTATCTTATTTATGTTGTATGTAGCATGATAAACTGAACCTAATTTAACTAATATTCTCCCCCAATTTGGATCTGATCCATAAAAGGCTGTTTTAATTAAAGATGAATTAGCTAATGATAATGCTATTTTTTTTGCTTCTTTATGGTTTTTTGCATTATTTATACTAATATCAATAATCTTTGTAGATCCTTCACCATCTTCGATAATCTTTCTTGATAAAGTTTGAGAGATATTAATTAGATTTTTTTCCAGGTTTTGATATGAGATTTTATCTTTAGAAAAATCAATATAATCATTTTCACCATTAGCAATTATTGCAAAACTATCATTGGTAGACATATCTCCATCAACTGAAATTCTATTAAATGAAAATTCTGTAATTTTCTTTAAAAGTTTTAATAATAAGCTTTTATTAATTTTCACATTAATCTCTATGAAAGATAACGTAGTTGCCATATTAGGTTCAATCATCCCTGCTCCTTTACATATAGCATTAACTTTGATTCTCTGATTTTTTATTATAAAACTCTTTCTTATAATCTTTTTGAATTTATCAGTGGTCATAATAGCGGAGGCTGCCTCATCCCATGATGATCTAAATTTAAATTGCTTTTTATTGATGTTTTCAATCATATCTTCTATAGGCAACTGTCTGCCAACTATACCAGTTGAAAATATCAATATTTCATTAGCCTTGCAGCTTAACTTTTTAGATACTGTTTTTATATATTTTTTTGCATTTGAAATACCTAGAGGCCCTGTACATGCATTCGCATTACCGGAATTGATTAAAAAATATTTCGGTCTACTTTCTTTAATATGTTTCTTAGATAGTAAAATTGGCGCTGCTGCAAATTTATTTTTTGTCAGCACAATAGCTGTACTAGCTTTTTCTGGTAGCATCATACAAACAGCATCTTTTTGATTATTCTTTATACCTATATTAAAGGTTTCAATTAATACCCTTTTATTCATGGCTATAATTTACCACAACATTGTTTAAATTTCTTATTAGTTACCGGGCATTTTTTATTTCTAGGGATTTGGGTGTTGGTAGTATTTAATAGACATCTAGGGTCATTTGATTTTTTTGATATTTTAGTTAGATTATCAGATGATGATGGGTTAGCAACCTCTTCAGTAGGTTTATTTTTTACTTTGATTTTGCTCAATGTTTTTACAATTTCATGATTATTAATAGCTAACATTTCTTCAAACATCTCAAATGATTCTCTTTTATATTCATTTTTAGGATTCTTAGCTGCATAACCTCTCAACCCTATTCCTTGTCTTAAATGATCCATTGCATTCAAATGTAATCTCCAGTCTTCATCAATAACGCTTAATAAAATATTTCTAATAAGTTCATTTTTATCTTCGCTATTCAGATTACTTAAATTAAGATCTATTCTTTTCCTTAGTTCTTCTTTCACAAAGTTTATGATATTGTCTCTTGGCTTTTCTTCAGAAGCATTTAGTATTATTTTTGAATCTTTATTTATTAAAAACTCTTCATTTAAATAAGTGTTAAGCTCCTCTGTGTTCCACTGAGCAACTGGTAAATCTTGAGGAAAATGTCTACTAATGATATCTTCAGCTTCAAAACTGATAATATTCTGTAATAAAGCATAAACATCAGATGCGGTTAATACATCATTCCTTTGATTATATATAACTTTTCTTTGCTCATTTGCAATATCATCATATTCCAAAAGTGTTTTCCTTATATCAAAGTTATATGCCTCAACTCTTTTCTGAGCATTTTCAATAGATTTTGAAACCCACTTATGCTCAATTGATTCACCTTCTTCCATTCCAAGCTTTTTCATAATTTCACTAACTTTCTCTGAAGCAAAAATTCTCATTAGATTATCTTCCAACGATAGATAAAACCTCGACTTACCATGATCTCCTTGTCTCCCCGCTCTCCCTCTGAGTTGATTATCGACTCTTCTTGATTCATGTCTTTCCGTACCTATTATGTATAATCCTCCCAACTGTTTTACTTTTTCGCTATTCTCTTCCCATTGTTTTTTTAATTTTGAAATTTCTTCTGATTTTAGATTGTCTGTATTAAAAAGGTAGTTGCCTCCTAAAACTATATCAGTACCTCTTCCTGCCATATTCGTAGCTATTGTAATTGTATTTAATTTTCCTGCTTGAGCAATAATCTCAGCTTCTTTTTGGTGATATTTTGCATTTAACACTGAATGTTCCAGTTTTTTCTCTTTAAGAATTTTGGATAAGTATTCAGATGACTCAATTGATGTAGTACCAACAAGAATAGGTTGCCCTGTCTTATTTTTTTCAATTATTTCGTCAATTATGGCATTATATTTTTCTTTTGCAGTGATAAAAACTAAATCTACCTCATCTTTCCTAATCATTTTTTTATTTGTTGGTATCACAACTACTTCTAGATTATAAATTTGTTGAAATTCAACTGCCTCTGTATCGGCCGTTCCAGTCATACCTGATATTTTTTTGAATAACCTAAAATAATTTTGAAATGTTATTGATGCATATGTTTGATTTTCATTTTGAATTTTCACTTGTTCCTTTGCTTCAACTGCTTGATGAAGACCCTCTGACCATCTTCTTCCTGGCATCTTTCTTCCTGAGAATTCATCTATGATTACAACCTGATTATCTTCAACTACATAATCAATATCTTTTTTATAAATTAAGTTTGCCTTTAGTGATGAGTCTATGTAATGGAGTAAAGAAATATTTTTTGGATCATATAAACTAGATGTGCTTGTAATTAGATTATTTGATAACAAAAGTTTTTCTATTTCATTATGACCTTCTTCTGTTAAAGATGCGCTCTTTTGTTTTTCATCAATTTTATATAAATTATCGTTATTTTTATGATTTATTAAAGAATTGGTCAATTTATTAATTTGCTGGTAAAGCATGCTGCTCTCTGTAGCGGATCCAGAAATAACTAATGGTGTCCTAGCTTCATCAATTAAAACGGAGTCTACTTCATCAATAATCGCATAAGACATTTCACTTTGTACCTTCTGACTAATATGATAAACCATGTTATCTCTTAAATAATCAAACCCAAATTCATTATTTGTCCCATAAACAATATCCCTGTTATACATTTCTTTCTTTGCTTCAGAATCTAAACCGCTTGTTATAGTACCAACTGATAGACCTACGAAATTAAATAATTTTCCCATCCATATTGAATCTCTTTGAGCAAGATAATCATTAACTGTTACAATAAATACTGGTTTACTTGTAAGTGTATTTAAAAATGCTGGCAATGTAGCTACCAGTGTTTTACCTTCTCCAGTTTTCATTTCTGCAATTTTACCTTCATGAAGCACAATCCCTCCAATTAATTGCTCATCAAAATGTCTTAAACCCAAGGATCTTTTTGATGCTTCACGAACAAGGGCAAAAGCATCTGGAAGTAATTTCTCCAAATTATTTGATTCTAGGTAAGATTTTTTAAGTCTTTCCATTTCAGATGGAAAGTTTTCATCTTTCAAAGAGGTATATTTTTCTTCTAAGTCATTTATCTTATCTACTAAAGGGCGATATTTCTTGAGTAAACGACTGTTTCTGGAACCAAATAAACTTTTAACTATTTGTGGTATCATTTAAATATTAGCGTTAAATATATATTAACATATAGACTGCCTATTGGCTTATCATGATATAATAATTTTAGGTTTTTATGAAAAAAATTTCATCCTTTCTTCCTGATAATATTCTTAATAAAAGCATATTGATAAAGAATTTAAATCAGTTTGTAAACAATAATTTTCCACAAGATATTGCTGGCCAAATAGAAATTATCAATATAAAAGGAGATGTCATTGTAGTGGGCTGTAAAAATAGTTCAATAGCCACTGTTTTAAAATTTGAAAGAAATAAATATTTGGATATATTTAGAAAAAATAACTCCCTAAATATAGCAGATTTTAAAATTGTGATTAATAATTAAGGCTTTACTTCTACTGGCTTGGTATAAAAAATTGGCGCGTCTTCTTCATTCTCAATAATGAATTCTTCCCACGCTTCTGAATTATTGATTAATTCACGCAATAATAGATTATTTAGATGATGTCCTGATTTATAAGCTGAAAATGAGCCAATCAAACCATGGCCCAAGAGATAAAGATCTCCAATTGCATCTAAAATTTTATGTTTTACAAACTCATCTTCAAATCTTAATCCTTCTTCATTTATAACTTTATAGTCGTCAATAACAACAGCATTATTAACACTACCACCAAGAGCGAGGTTGTTTTTTCTCAAAATTTCAATGTCTTTAGCAAAACCAAAAGTTCTGGCTCTGCTCACTTGGCTTAGATATGAAACTGTAGAAAAGTCTATTTCAGCTGATTGTGATGTTTCTGTGAAAGTTGGATGCTTAAAATCAATTGTGAATGCAACTTTAAATCCTTCAAATGGTTCTATTCTCGCCCATTTTTCACCTTCCTTAACTTCTACAGTTTTTTTAATTTTTATAAATTTCTTTGGCGATGCTTGTTCTTGTATGCCTGCTGACTGAATCATGAAAACAAAAGGTCTTGAGCTACCATCCATAATAGGAACTTCTGGACCATCAAGTTCTACCAAAGCGTTATCTATACCAAGACCAGCCATTGCTGATAGCAAATGTTCAACAGTAGAAATTTGAATTACTTTATTAGAGAGGGTAGTTGATAATCTTGTATCGTGGACATTTTTTAATGATGCTTTAACTGAATCATGTTCTGGTTCAGCCAAATCTACATCAATTCTCCTGAACCTTATGCCTGTGTTGACTGGAGCAGGATTCAAAGTGAGGTTAATCTTCTGTCCTGTATGAAGACCCACCCCAGTTGCTTTAATTTTATTTGATAGTGTACGTTGTTTTATCATAATTATAAGCAGTTAATAAAGTATATTGTTTTTCAATATATTTGTTAAGGAAAAACAGCCAAATTATAAGTAAATACCCCTATATTTATGACAAAATTAATGTATTAAAGTTCTTTATGGAAATATCCAGATAGTTTAGTCCAAAAATTATTAATAAAGGATAATATGGGATTATCTTCTAGTGAACTTCTATGAGGCATGTTCATTAATTTTTCTTCCCTGTAGAGTAGAAGACCAACTGCAGTAGAGTACCTAGCTTTTCCACTTACATTTCCAATTCCTGGAATATTCGCTGGTGCACCAATTCTTGCTGGGCATGAAAATTTTGCTTCAGCATAATCATCAAGTCCAGATAATCTTGCACCTCCACCAGTAAAAACTATTCCCGATCTAATTTTACTAGAATGACCACTATTTTCGATTTCTACCTGTATTTTTTCAAAAATTTCATCAATCCTGCATCCTATAATATGACTTAAATTAGTTAGGCTAACTTCATTGTCAGGTTTATCTGAAATAGAAGGTACTTTTATCATCTTTTCGCTATCTTCAGGGTTATTTATTAGAGAGCCATGTTGTATTTTTATTTCTTCAGCCGCTTCAGTTGAAGTCCGTAAACCAATTTTGATATCGTTAGTTATCATTTGGCCTGCAATCTGAATAACAGATGTATGCTTAATTGTTCCATCTGTAAAAATTGCCACATCTGTTGTTCCGCCCCCAATGTCAACTAAACAGACACCAAGGGAACGCTCTTCTTCGGTTAAAACAGAATAACTAGAAGCAACGGGTTCTAAGACAAAGTGGTCGACATCCAGTAAACTGTTCTCTATGCATTTGGTTAAATTCTTTTTAGCTGTAGTTGAAGATGTTATTATATGCACATTTACCCCTAATCTTGCACCAGCCATTCCTATTGGTTCCCTTATTCCAATCTGTCCATCAATTGAATAGTATTGAGGTATAACATGAAGCACTTCTTGATCATTAGGAATTTGTATATCTCTAGCATTCTCAACAACCTTTATTTTATCTTCGTTTGTAACCTCATCATTTGTTATATTAATTTCAGCATTAGCATTAAAGCATTGTATGTGGCTACCAGCTATACCCGTAGTTACTGATTCAATTTTGTGAGATGAAATACTTCTTGCTTTGCTAACAGAACGCTTGATACTAGAAACTGTAGTTTGAATTTCAGAAATGACGCCTCTTTCAAGTCCATCACAAGGTTCATCGCCAATTCCTACAATCCTGAGCTTTCCATCATCATTATAATCAGCAACAAGACAAAGGATTTTCGTCGTTCCAACATCTAAGGCTACAATGGCTTCTCTCTTATCAAGGTTATTGATCATTATCTTATTTTATCATTATAACTTATTTAATGAACAGCAAAACCAGTTGGATATCTGAGATCAATGGTCTGAATATTTTTCTTGTTTTTATTTTGAAATTGCTCAAAAACATGGATAAATTCATCTATTTTTTGAGAATACAGCGAATATCTAACTAGAAAATTATACCTATCTGTATGAATATCGAGCATATCATTTTCATGAGATATTGAAATTATTTTTAAATCAATTTCATTCAGCATTTCTGATAAGTTTATATAGAGATTATACATAGTCTTATAATTTAAAATATTACTTCTGATTTTAGGTAAATCTAATACAATATTCTGTTTTACTCTAAATTTTTTACCTTTATCATCTATATAATAGTTTTTATTCCAAATAATAATAGGCCGATATTCAAATATTTCAATAAATAATGTATCAGGTAATCTGCGTTCAACAATTACATTACTTACCCAATCATTTTCTTTTACATTGTCTTTAATCTTCAAAATATCAATTTTTATTAAATCTTGTCCAATAAGTGACCGTAATTGTTTTCGTATTTTATTTTCATTAGCATAAATAAAATCGCCTTTAAAGCTAATGGTTTTGATTGGATATGATCCAATCACCTGAGTATAATTAAAAAACATATATACACTAACTACAATTAGAACCAGAATTAGATATTTTGAAATAACTTTCATAAATTAAATAAAATTTTTTCTAAAAGTTCAATTAAAGTAAGATTGTTTTTTTCTGCTGACATTGGAACTAAACTATGATCTGTCATCCCAGGTATAGAGTTTATTTCTATAAGTTCAATTTCTTTATTATTATCTATAAAAAAATCAACTCTACCCCATCCAGTGCAGCCAATTATAGAAAATGCTTTTTTGACAGTAGCATGGATATTTTCTAAATCCTCTTTATTAAAACTGGGGAATGTAAAGATTGTATTTTCATCAAAATATTTTGCTTGATAATCATAAAACTCTCTTTTGGTTTCAATTTTTATTATAGGAAAAACCTCTTCCCATATTATTGGCGCAGTATATTCATCTCCACTTACTAATTTTTCTACAAAATATTCACCTATATTATTTTTATCTTCTATATAATTATTAAATTGTAGTTGTGATTTTATAATTTCAATATCAACACTAGATCCAGATTTTATTGGTTTAATTAAAAAATTATTACCAAACTTTTCAACAATATCTTCATAGTTCAAGCCATCTTCCAAAACCTTGTAATCAGGGGTTTGCAATTGATTAGTGCGCCAAATATTTTTAGTCGCTATTTTATCAAATGATTCCTTTGATGATACGGAATCTGAACCAATATATTTTATTCCTATTTCATCCAAATATGATTGGATTAATCCATCTTCACCACCTGTGCCATGGACAAGATTAAAAATTAATTCAATTGAATTTTTTTTAATAAAATTGATTAATATATTTTTGTCATTCTCTTTGATATCTAAAAAAAATGCATTATACCCATTATCTTTAAGACAATTATAAGTTGTAGTGCCACTAGAAAGAGAAATCTCTCGTTCTTTAGACCATCCTCCACATATAATTCCAATGCATTTTTCTTTATGATTAGTCATGTCTAGTTATTTCTTATTCCCAAATATATGAATTTCACAGTCAAGACTCACATTATGTTCTTTTTTAATCCTATTTTTTACAAATGTAATTAATTTCTCTAAATCATTACAAGTTCCTCTTCCATCATTAATAAAATAATTAGAATGTTTTTTTGATACATAAATTCCTCCAATTCTTGCAGATTTAAGCCCAGATTTCTCAATTAAATAGCTTGCAGAATGTTTGGAATTAGGGTTTTTAAATATACAGCCAGAAGAAAATTGATTGACTGGTTGAGATATTTTTCTTTTAAGAGCATATTCTAAAATTAATTTTTTTTGAAATTTAATAGTTCGATCAATTAGGAATTCTGCTTCTACAAAGTATGATTTCCTATTTATATTAACTTTTCTATAAAAAGTAGAGATTTGTCTTCTTGAGAAAGTTTTAATATTGCCATCACTATTGATGATTTTATATTTTGAGATTTTATCCCAAATTGAATTTTTAAAAGCTCCTGCATTCATTGCCATCGATCCTCCAATTGTACCAGGTATACCATGAAGAAATTCAAATCCAGAAATTTTATTTTTATGAAGAAATTTTGAGAATTTTGAGCAAGATACTCCAGCTCCAACAACAATTTTTTTCTCATCAAGTAATATTAAATCTCTATTAAATTTTTTTAAACTTATCACTATTCCATCATAGCCGCCATCTCTAAATGCAATGTTAGATCCATTTCCAATTATAATAAATCTTTTGGATGGTAATGAAAGTAACAATTCTTGAAATTGTTCTATATTTTTAGGAAAACAAATTTTATTTGCTATCCCACCTAAACGAATAGTAGTATGTTTTGATAATTTATCTCTATGAAGAGTTTCCATATTATAATAATTTTATTACTTGGGATATATTTCCAGCTCCCTGGACCAATACTATATTATCATTTTCAAATAAATTTTTAAGTTTATCAGGGATTTTATCAATGTCTTTAACATATTGGCAATCTATATTATGTTCTTTTAATTTATTATATAAAAAATATGATGAAAATTTTGTCTTTCTTTCTCCACCTGAATAGGTCTCTGTCAATATTACTTTATCAACCTTTGAGAGAACTTCTATAAATTGAGTAAGGCAGTTTTTTGTTCTGGTATATCTATGAGGCTGAAAAATCATAAAAATCTTTTTATCTTTCCAGACTTCCCTTATTGTTTCAACGGTATATTTAATTTCAGTAGGGTGATGTCCATAATCATTTATTAAGGTATATTCACCAAATTTTGATTTAAAATTATTATATATATCAAACCTTCTTGAAATTCCTTCAAAACTCTTAATTGCTTGTATAATTTTTTTTGATGGGATCTTTAAGAATAGTGAAATTGAAAAAGAGGCAAGTATATTTAAAATATTATGCTTACCAAAAAGTTTAGTTTTTATTTTATATGTTGATTTATTATTAAAAATTGAAAAACTCATCCCATCTTTGTTATAAACAATATTTTTTGCATAAAAATCATTTTCATATTTAAACCCAAAGGTTACTATTGATCGATTAATTTTATTTATTATAGTTCTAATATTTTTATCATCACCATTCAAGAATACTCGTCCATAAAAAGGTATATTGTTAATGTAGGTTAAATATGCTGTCTGAAGGTTCTTGAAATCATTATCATAATTATCAAGATGTTCATTATCAATATTTGTTACAACCCCAAGCTCTGGTGATAAATATAGGAAGCTTGAATCACTTTCGTCTGCTTCAGCAATCAGATATTTTCCATGACCTAATCTACCATGATTATTGCTGCTTTTTAGTTTCCCTCCTACAATATATGTAGGGTCAAGTTTACTTTCAGCTAAAATCCAACTAATTAAACTAGTAGTTGTACTTTTCCCATGAGAGCCAGCAACAGTAATTCCATACTTGAATCTCATCAGTTCAGCTAGCATTTTTGCTCTTGGTATAATGGTGATTTTATTTTTTTCAGCAAATCTTAATTCAGGATTATTTTTTTTAATAGCAGTTGAATAAACAATCAAATCTACATTCTTAAGATTTGATACAGAATGTTTAGTAAAAATTTTAACTCCTAAAGATCTTAATCTCCTTGTTATAGTGCTTTGCACCAAATCAGACCCTGATACAGAACAACCTAAATTAAGCAACACTTCTGCAATTCCGTACATCCCTGAGCCACCAATACCTATGAAATGTATCTTTTTTAAATTTTTGATTTGATCAAAGGAATTATTCATTGATGGTCTTTATTGATGTATTGAGAATTGTTTCTAAGGATTTTTTTGGGAAAACTTCTTGTATATTCTTGGATAACGTATACATTCTCTTCTGATTATTAAGCAGAATATTTATTGTATTTACAAAATCTTCTACAAACGTCTCAGTTTGTTCTAAAAGTATACATGCTGACTGATTAGCTAAATAATTTGCATTATAGAATTGATGGTTGTCGGTTGCATGAGGAAATGGCACAAGGATTACAGCTCTTCCTACTTTTGAAATTTCTGAAATTGTCGTAGATCCAGCTCTGCAGATAATTAAACTTGCCCAATTATATAATGTATCCATATCATCAGAATATTCTATAACTTCTGCTTCAATTTTATATTTTTTATATCTCTCCTCTAGCAAATCTTTGTTACCTTTTCCAGATAAATGTTTAATAGAAATATTCTGGTTATTAAAATATGAAAACGCAAATGGCAAACATTCATTAAAAAAGGATGACCCTTGACTTCCCCCAATTGTAAGAATATTTAAATATGGGTTATGAGAAATATATTTGTCTTCAGGCTTTTCTAGATTTGTAAATATATCTCTAACAGGGTTCCCTGTATGTATAATCTTTTTCTCTACCTTACTAAAGCTATTGGGGAAAGTTTCAAATACTATTTTAGAAAAAAAATAATTAATTTTATTTGCAGTGCCTGCAATCGAGTTTTGTTCATGAATGATTAAGGGAATCTTTAAAAGATAAGAAATAAATGATCCTGAGACGCTGACATATCCACCAAACCCTATAACCAAAACTGGCTTATATTGTTTCAAAATATAGTATGCTTGAAATATAGATTTGATTAAAAGAAAAAAACCAGAAACTTTCTTAATGAAGGATTTACCTCTTATTCCAGCTGAATCGATATGCTTAATTTTTATTGCTTCATTTTTAATTACTGCATTTTCTATACCACTTTTTGTTCCTATCCAAATAATTTTATATCCTTTATTAATTAATTCATTCGCTATAGTATATGCTGGATAGACATGGCCGCCTGTTCCACTGGCAAGTATTGAAATAAATTTTTCAGTCATTAATAGCTCCTTTGTACAGCTTGACTTATTTTTTTTCTATTCTCAATTTGTATTCTAATTAAAATACCAACACAAATAAACATCACTAATATATTTGTTCCTCCAAAACTTATAAAGGGTAGCCCCATCCCTTTTGTTGGCATAATTCCTACATTGACTGACATGTGTATTAGTGTTTGGATTAGAATTAGAAATCCTATTGAATAGGACAAATAAGACGCAAACATCATTTCATTATTTGCAGATTGCTTTGCCAAAATAAATATCCGAAATAAAAGTAAAACAAAAATAATAATAACAAAAAATATAAAAAATAGTCCTAATTCTTCAGCAATTATTGCAAAAATAAAATCATTATATGATTCAGGTAAATAAAAAAGCTTTTGGACGCTAGAGCCTAATCCAAGACCAAAAAAACCTCCTTTGCTAAATGCCAGTTCAGATGCTATAAGTTGAAATCCAGCTCCAGTAGGATCTTCCCATGGATTCATAAAACTAAGTAACCTTTTTAATCTGTATGGGGTCAGAAATGCGATTGATAAGGCTGAAAATAAAAATACAGATAACCAAATCATAAATTTTTTCAAATCAATCCCAGAAATAAATGATAGAGCAAGGAAACTTGAAACCAGCACAACTGCGCTTCCAAAGTCATTTTGTAACAAAATTATGGTTGATAATATAATTACAAAAATTAATGGTTTGTTAAATGATTTCTCAGTATCTTTTCTAACTATATAACTTGATACCCAAATAAGTATAAATAATCTTGATACCTCAGCAGCTTGTACAGTAAATATACCTAGATCTATCCAACGCGTAGCACCTTTAATTGTCTTTCCTAAACCTGGTATAAAAACAAGAAGTGAAATAATAAAAGCAAATAAGAGGATTATTTTGCTATAGTCATCATAAAAACTTAATTTTACTCTTGCTAATAAAAAAGTTACAGATAACCCTAATGCAAGGTATATAGAATGCCTAATAGTAAGATGGAATGCATTTTTATATGTTTGCATAGAATAATCTAAAGTTGATGATGCAACCATGATTAGACCAATAAGTGATAATATACTAATACAGATCACAAAAATATTATCTATACCTCTGCTTTCACTAATTAGTAATGCTTTCTTTATATTTTCACTTAACAATATTATTAACCGCTTTTATAAATTCTATACCACGTTCTTCATAGTTAACAAACATATCAAAACTAGGGCTAGCTGGTGACAACAAAACTGTATCACCTGATAATGCATTTCTATCAGCTATTGCTACAGCATCTGAAATAGATCTTGCATCTATCATTGGTATATTTGTTTTTAAATGATTTTTTATTAAATTACGATTCTCTCCTATAAAAATTAACATTTTAACTTTTTCTTTAATATATGGATTTAATTTTTGATAATCTAAAGATTTTTCTGATCCACCTAAAATTAATAAAGTATTTTTTTTGGTATATTCTAATGCCGCAATAGTAGAAGAAACATTTGTTGATTTTGAATCATTATACCAAAGTATATCTCTATTCTTTTTTATGAATTGGATTCTATGATCTGGATAAATAAAAGTTGATAAAATTTGGAGAGACTTATCAATTTTGATACCTAAATAATCTGCTACAGATAGAACAGCAAGTAAGTTATTAATATTATGAAGTCCTTTAAAAGGGATTTTTAAATCACCATAAATTACATTTTCATCTCTGAGAAGTAGTTTTGTATTATATCTATTATTAATAATAAAGTTATTTTTATTTTTCTCAATGCCAAAAAATTTACAATTTTGTATATCGCCCATACTATTTTTTAGATTTATATTGCAGAGTGCATACTCGCAATCCATAAATATTCTTTTTTTTATTGATAAATAATTTTGATACTCTTTGTGTCTCTCTAAATGATCTTCTTCGACATTAGTTATTAAACTTGCCAATGTTTTAATATTGTTGATATTTTCTAATTGATAACTAGATAGTTCTACAATCAAATACTCATATTGCTTATTCAATGACTCTAAAATTGGGATACCATTATTTCCACATGCCAATGAATCAATTTTCAGATTATTTAATAGGTGCTCTAACATGCTAACTGTAGTGGTTTTACCATTCGTACCTGTAACAGCTATGATAGGAGTGTCTGAATATCTACTCCATAACTCTATGTCAGTTATGATAGGAATTGAAAGTGCCCTAATCCTATTTATTATTTTATGTTCTAAATTTAATCCAGGGCTTATAATAGCCTCATCTATATCTTCCAAAAAATCATCTTCAAAATCACAAAACCTATAGTTCAAAAAGTTTTGGCCGTCACAGTTAGAAATATCTATAAATTGTTTTTCTCTCGTATCAAATACCTTAAAACCTATATCTTTTTTATTTAAAAAATTTATACAAGAGATGCCAGTCTTACCCATTCCTAACACTAATTTTTTCTTAGCCACTATTTTACCTAATTTTAAGAGATGACAATGCAATAAGCACAAGAATGAAGGTCACAATCCAAAACCGTACAATAATTTTTGGCTCTGGGTTTTTATAAATCTTTGCCCACTTATACTCAAAATGGTGGTGTAATGGTGACATTAAGAAAACTCTTTTTCCAGTTAACTTAAAATAAGCCACTTGAATAATAACCGAAAGAACCTCCGCGACAAAAACTCCGCTCATTATAGCAAATGCAATTTCTTGCCTAAGCAAGACAGCTATCGTGCCGAGTGCTGCACCAAGTGATAAAGAACCTACGTCTCCCATAAATATATCTGCGGGGTAAGAGTTATACCATAAAAAACCCAAACCTGAACCAACAATTGCACTTGAAAAAATTGCAATCTCTGAAACATGAGGCAAATATGGTATAAGTAAATAATTTGCTATATTTGCATTTCCTTCTACATATGCAAATACTACAAATGCTGATGCAATTAAAATGCAAGGTAAAATTGCTAAACCATCAAGACCATCAGTGAGGTTAACAGCATTGCTAGAACCTACAATAATAAAAATACTCCATGGTATAAATATCCAGCCCAAATATAGAGAAAATGTTTTTATGAATGGCAAAATTAAAGTTAATTCTAAATTGTCTTGTATGTTCGCATACATAAATACCAGAACTATAGTGGCAAAAATAATCTGAAAGAATAATTTTGTTTTGCCACTTAAGCCTTTACTGTCCGAATAAACAAATTTCTTATAGTCATCATAGAATCCAATAATGCCAAAGCTTATTAAAATAGATAAAAGGATCCATATATTTTTATTATAAATATCTGCCCACAATAAAGTACTAATCACTATCGAAATAAGAATTATTACTCCTCCCATAGATGGTGTTTTAGATTTAGTCTCAATATGTGATTCAGGTCCATCAGTTCTGATTGTTTGATACATTTGATTTTCTAAAAGCTTTTTAATTATATAGGGGCTTAATATCAAAGAAGTAAATAAGGCTGTAAGGGCAGCAAGAATTATTCTTAAAGTAAGATATTGGAAAACATTGAAGCCCGAGTAATACTGAGAGAGATAATCAAAAAAATAAATTAACATAGTTAAGTAAGTTTAAGCTTTTCTGAGTGTTAATTCACTAACAATAGTCTCAAATTCCATAAATCTAGAGGCTTTAACTAAAATATTAACATCTTCAGTGATAATATTTTGTATATATTTAATAAGTTCCGACTTATCAGCAAAGTAAAAAGAATTATCTCCAAAATTTTTTATAACTATGTCCTTATAAGCACCCATATAAAAAAGTTTTCTGACTCCAATTTTCTTTGCATACTGCACTACTTCTTTATGAAATTTTTTAGATTCCGACCCTAGCTCACCCATATCTCCCATGACAAACCATGGAATTCCTTCCATTGAAACTAATGATGTTAAAGATAATTTCATGGAAGAGGGATTCGCATTATATGAATCATCGATAATCTTTGATCCATTGATACCTTTATTAATATAAAACCTACCCTGAACTCCATTAAAATCATGATAACCAGCAATAATATTTTCTATGGAAGCTCCTGCTTCATAGGAGCAAGCAATTGCAAAAAGGATATTGTCAATATGTTGCTGATGATGGTCATTTATTTTTAGCTGAAATGACTGATCTTTTGGAATTCTTATGTTTAGCAAATTATTGTTTTTATTTTCAATATAATAGTCTGCAATTTGATTTTTAGAGATAGTTCTAATTTGATGCATTTTAACTAATTCAGCCCATCGTGAATAATTTTCATCATCTTTATTTAGGATTACAATCTTTTTATATCCTTGATCATAGAAAATTTCTTCTTTAGTTAGACGAATATTCTCAATATCTTTAAAACTTTCTAAATGTGCAGATGATACGTTTAAAAGTGCAACAATTTTAGGCAAAGAAATAGATGTCAAATAATCAATATCACCTTTTCTGCTTGCACCCATTTCTAGTACACACATTTTATGATTATTATTCATTTTTAATATTGATAATGGGAGCCCAATCTGATTATTATAATTTCCAAAACTAATTAAAGTGCTTTTAAATTTTGTAAGCATCGAACCTATCAAGTTTGTTGTGGTTGTTTTTCCATTAGTTCCTGTTATTCCTATTGTTAAAGGTTTTATGTTGTTGATATGATAATTTGCAATTTTACCCAAAGCTATAGTTGTATCTTTGACTAATAGGTGTGGAATATTATCACATGGTTTTTCAGTAATAATTGCTGAAGATCCGTTGGTTACAGCGTCATTAATAAAGTCATGGCCATTAAAATTTTCTCCCTTAATCGCAATAAAAATATTTCCTTTTTTTATTTTTCTTGAATCAATTGAAATTCCATCAAATTTAATATTTGGGCTGTCTGTTGTTGCATTTAAAATTACTTCTAATTGTGATAAGTTTCCATTCATTTTAAAATCGCCTTCAGTACCTTAAAATCATTATGTTTAATAATATTTTTCTTATATTTAATCTCGTTTTCATTTCCTTTTCCTGCTATTACAATAAAATCATTTTTTTTTGCAATTGAAACAGCCTTTTTAATTGCTTTTTTTCTGGAAGGTATAATTGAAAGGCTTATTTTTTGATTTACTCCTTTTTTTATATCATTAATTATCTTCATTGAATCCTCATTTCTTGGATTATCATCTGTTAAAATTATATGATTAGAGAATTTCGACGATACATTTCCCATTGCTTGTCTTTTCCATACGTCTCTATCTCCTCCACAACCAAAAACAGTGATTAGCTTACCATTGTTGACTATAGAAAAGAAGTTTGTGGTTCTCAACAAATTAGATAGTGAGCTTGGTGTATGAGCATAATCAATAACATATGTTCCTTTATTTTTTGTTCTTACAAATTGATTTCTACCGACAATGGGTTTAAGTTGACTAATAATTTGACAGATTCTTTTATCTGATATCTTTTGAAGCAAAAGAATTTTTTGGATAACACAAATATTGTAATAATCGGAAACAGTACCTAATAATTTGATAGTTGTAAATTTTTCTTTTAAGTTGAGGTCATAATTAAAGAAGTGTTTATGAGCTTTTGTGGTGATTAATTTCATATTTTTCTTAGTTGTAATGCAATCTTTATTAATAAAGATATGTCTTTTAGTCATATTTAATAATTTCATTTTTGATGCTATATAATTCTTAAATGATCCATGATAATCAATATGGTCTTTGTTAATATTAGTTAAGATGCTTAAGTCAAATTTAATATCATCTACCCTCCCTTGCTGTATTCCTTGAGATGAACATTCTATTAATACTATATTAACTTTAGATATGCTAAATTTTTTAAAATACTTAAATAAAATATCAAAACTTGGTGTTGTATAATTTGATTTCTTTAATCTTGGATAAATACCATTGCCTTCACTTGATATAACACCTATTTTTTTTCCACTAAGAGATAAGCTTTGTGCAAGTAAATGTAATTGCGATGTCTTTCCATCAGTTCCAGTTACTCCGATTACTTTAATATTGCTTAATGGATTCTTATATATATGATTAAGAAATTTATTATGATTATCCTTTAAATACTTACAATATAAAACTGGTATATTTTTTAATTCAGAATTATTTTTAAGTTGCACATCAGAAATGATAGCTTTTGCCCCTCTACTTAATGCTTCTTTAATGTAATTATATCTTTTTTCTAATTTAGTTTTAACAGAAACAAAAATCTGTCCCTTTTTAATTACTTTACTATTCCATGCCAAAGCTTTATCAATATCTAAATTGCCAGATAAATTATTTCTTACAAAATTTAATATTTGATCAATATTTTTATTATTTTCTTTCATTTTTCACTATTTTTTTATCTGGGTACACCTTCAAAAGATTTAGTGATTGACTCATAAATTCTTTAAAAATTGGAGCAGCATTTTTTCCACCAGATGCCTTACCTTTTCCTGGGTCAGGCTTCCTGACTATTATAGCAGCAACATACTGTGGATTAGTAGCTGGCACTACTCCTATAAATAATGTGTTGTGCTCTTCTGATGTATAGCCTTGTTCCTTTAAGATTTGAACTGTTCCTGTCTTGCCAGCAACCGTATACTTATCTAAGGATGCTTTGGTACCTGTTCCTTTCTTAACTACTTGCATCATCATTTTTAATATCTCTTTTGATAATATTGGATCAATAACATCTTCCTGATAGATTTCATCATCATTTTCAACTTTCTGATAGGTTAGTTGTATAGACTTTCCATGATTTGCAAGAATAGAGTATGCGCTTGATAAATGAAGAAGAGTTGTAGAAATTCCATAACCATACGCCATAGTTTCTTGATTGACTGATTTCCATTGAGAATGATGATTAAGTTCACCAAATTGCTCTCCAGAAAAACCCGTATATAAATTCTGTCCAAACTGCAAAGATGTTAGAGTGTTCCATAAATCTTTTTTATTTAAACTCCTGGATACTAAAACAGCTCCTACATTACTAGATTTTTCAATAATTTGTGATAGTGTGAGTCTCCCATAATTACGTGGATCCTTAATTTTCTTATCACCAATTTTGATTATACCTGGAGTAGTATCTACAAAATCATCTAGACCAATGGTATTTGTATTTAAAGCAGAAAGAATTATAAAAGGTTTTATTGTCGACCCAGGCTCAAAAACTTCTGTAGCTACTCTATTTTTTATGTTAATACCCTTCATTTGATTTCGAGATTCAGGATTAAATGATGGATAATTTACCATAGAAATAATTTCTCCAGTTTGATTTTTGACAAGAATTAAGGATGCGCTATCTGCAGAGAATCTTTCAACATATTTTTTTAAAATATTATATCCAATTATCTGGATATTTTTATCCAAAGATAAGAAAATATCTTTTCCTGATATTGGTTGTTTAACAATTTCAAGAGTTTGTATTGATCTGCCTAAATTATCTTTTTTTATCTTTTTTAAGCCTTTTTTTGAAATGAGTAATTCATTTTTTGATAATTCTATTCCCTCTTGACCAATATCATCGATATTAGTGAAACCTATTATGTTTGAAAAAGCCTCACCACCAAGATATACACGATGATATTCTTTTATAAAATATACAAAAGGTAAATCTAATTTACTAATTTTTGAAGCTAACTCATCATTTATTTTTCTTTTAAGATAAAATTCTTTTCTCTGTTTATATTTATTGATTAATTTTATAAATTTATTATTATCTGTTTTAATCAACTCTAGAAATTGTTTATATCTATTTATCTCTTTTTTAGATAATTTATGTAACATATATGGGTTTATGCATAATGTATTTCTTGGTAAACTCATTGCTAGAATTTCTTTATTTCTATCAAATATTGTTCCACGACTTGTATCAATTACTCTTTCAACAATTTGGCGCTTATCAGCAACTGAGCTCAGATTATTTTTACATTTATCTTTATTTAAAATAAAACAGTCAGTATCAAAAACTTGAAGTAATATTACTCTTGTAATTATAAATACAAAAAAAACGGCGGCAATAAGGTAAATGAAATATTGCCGCCATGCGCTTTGTCTGCTGTTGTCTATGATTTTCTAATCAGCTTGTTGCCTTAAAAAAGCAGGAATGTCTAAATCATCTCCATCTTTACTTTCAGAATTTTCATCTGAAAGTTGTGGTGATTTATCTTCAAACATAGTTCCTTGAGCCGGTCTTAATGGCATCACCTGATTTTCTAATTGTTTCTCTTCTGTTGTTGAAGCTAAAGCAGATTCATCAGATGCTTTACTTTCATCAAAACCAGTCGCGATGATAGTAACTCTAAGTTCACCACTTGCGTCTTCTTCTTTAATACAACCTGTAATGATTGTCGCATCATCTGCCGCGATATCTTTAATAGTGTTTCCAATACTATTATATTCACTTACAGATAAGTCTGAACCTGCAGTTATATTAACAAGCACTCCACTAGCTCCATGTAGATCAATATTCTCTAGTAATGGACTACTAAGAGCCAATTTCACTGCTTCTTCTGAACGACCTTCGCCTCTTGCTACACCTGAGCCCATCATGGCTTTACCTTTACCTGACATTACAGTTTTAACATCTGCAAAATCAACATTAATTAAGCCTCTGATGGTTATTATTTCAGCAATCCCTTTAACTGCACCTCGAAGAGCATCATTTGCTTGGCCGAATGCATCAAAAATTGGTGCATCAGTTCCAAATACTTCTTCTAGTTTAGAATTTGGAAGAATAATTAGAGAATCAACCCAATCCTCTAGTTTTGCTATGCCATCATCAGCATGTTGTCTTCTTTCAACTCCTTCCCATTCAAATGGTTTTGTCACTACTGCAACGGTAAGGATGCCCATGTCATGTGCGCATTGTGCTATAACAGGCGCAGCACCTGTTCCAGTACCACCTCCCATCCCAGCAGCAATAAATAACATATCAGCTCCTTGAATAGCATCTTGTATTTTGTCTCTATCTTCTTCTGCGGCTTGTTTGCCTATTTCTGGATCAGCACCTGCTCCAAGTCCCTTTGTAATTTCAGATCCTAATTGTACTGTCGTGGCTCCTTTTATGTCATTCAATGCTTGAGCGTCTGTATTGGCTACTATAAATTCAGCACCATGAATCTTCGACTCTAACATTGATTGAACAGCATTTCCGCCACCGCCACCAACGCCAATGACTTTAATCACTGCATTCTGGCTATAATTTTCAATTAACTCAAACATATTACTAACCTCCAGCCTACTCAGCTAAATCTAAATAAATAATTCTATTCTTTGAAGGTATATCCATACCCAAACTCTTTTTGAAACCTTCTTTCATTAATTCTTTTTCCAATAGAGTGGTTTTAACATTTAGCAATTCTTTATATTGATTAATTTTTATTGATAATTGCTTTTCTACGCTCTCAATTTGTATATTCATAATTCTATTTTGATGCTTAACATATATAACTAAGAAAGATGAAAAAGCTATAACAAATAAGATAGTTATATTAACTATGATTCTCATTATACTTCTCCAGAATATTTAATTTTGCTGACCTAGATTTCTTATTAATTTTAATTTCTTCATATGTTGGTTTAATTGGCTTGGCTATTATTTTATACATTTTTGTCAGGAACTTTTCACTTAAAGGAAGGTCTCTTGGCGCCGATAAACTTTTATCTGTATGAGTTATAAAATCTTTTATTAAGCGTTCTTCTAACGAGTGATAAGTTATTAATACTAATCTTCCTTTTGGAGCTAAAATATTATATGTTTTTTCCAGTGCCCTTCTAAGCACTTCTAGTTCTTGATTTATGTGTATTCTTATCGCTTGGAATGTACGTGTTGCATTATGTTTTTTTGTTTCATTTTTTGGTATAGATTTATTAATTATATTTACTAAATCTGCAGTAGTACTAATTTTTTCTGTCACCCTCTGCTTAACAATACCTTTTGCTATTCTTTTAGCATAACGTTCGTCACCATATTTTTTGATTATTGTAGCTAACGTACTTTCGCTTGCGGTAGCAAGCCAATCACTAGCAGAATCACCTGAACTCTGATCAAACCGCATATCAATTGGCCCTTTCCTCAAAAAACTGAATCCTCTTTTAGGGTTTTCTAAATGTTCAGTTGAAACACCAAGGTCAAATAATATACCGTTTACTGAACCATAGATTCCCCACTCTTTTGAAAGGGATTCTAGAGAGGAGAAACATCCATGTTTCAGGGTAAACCTTGTATCTTCTAAAAATTCTGTTTGATTGGTTTTTATTGTTGATGGATCTTTGTCTATTGCATAAAGCCTTCCTCTTGTACTTAATTTATTTAATATGGCTTGTGAGTGTCCACCAAAACCAAAAGTAGCATCAACATAAATGCCAGCTTCTTGTATGTTTAGAGCATTTAGTGCCTCATTTTGCATAACTGGTATATGTTTAGCTAAATCATTCATTTAATCGCCTTTTTAAATTTGACAATACTGTCATATGCGTTACGTGCTTCTATAAACCTTTGAAGTAAATTGATATCATTTTTTGTTTTATCGGGGTGATATTTTAAAGCAACTTTGAGAAATGCCTTTTTGATTGCACTTAAATCTTCATGTCCACTTATACCTAATGTTCTAAAACATCTCGTAATATCCATTAGATTCTAATGCCTCCCAAAACAGATTCTTCAGATTCATCAGTTTCTTCAGTTCTCCATTTTGATATTTTATTTTCCCAAATATTATTTCCCCAAATCTCAAATTTTTTTCCTTGCCCAATCATTGTTATTTTTTTGCTTAGTTCTGCTATAGATCTCAAAGGTTGAGATATTAATATTCTTCCAGCCTTATCCATTTGAATATCCTCGGCATGGCCAACTAACAGCCTTTGTACTCTACGTGAATTTTTCTGAAAAGCAGGTAAGTCGTTGATTTGCTTCTCTATATCATTCCAAGAAGACAATGGATAAAGTAGAAGGCATTTTTCCCCTGGATCGACAGTAATTATCATGTTTCCAGAAGATTGGTCATTAATAGCAGCTCTATACTTAGTTGGTATAGCTAATCTACCTTTACCGTCAAGATTTATATTATGTATGCCTCTAAACATATCTACCATTATTCTCCACAATTTAACAAAAAACACCATTTATCAACACTATATGTGTTTTTTTTAACATATGCAAGGATCAATACAAGCAGTTTTGTGGTTATATATAGTGGGTTTTTTAGTATATTTGATTAATATGTTTATAAACAATAACTTATCAGTTTATAGTGAATTTTATATGAGAATATAGGCTGAGAGCCAGCAAATAAGCCGGGTTCTGTCTTGTGCAGTCATTAATCTAGGATTTTTGTCACCAAAAACCTCAAGCAGCATACCACATAGCAAGTCTTAGGCTGACATACGCTATAAATTTGCCTTGCTCCGAACGGGGTTTGCTCTAACCGTATTAGTTACCATATACGTGGTGAGCTCTTACCTCACCTTTTCACCCTTACCAAATACTGGCGGTTATTTTCTGTAGCACTTTCCGTAAACTCACGTTTCCCAGGTGTTACCTGGCGTTCTTGCCTATGGAGCCCGGACTTTCCTCTGCAATTTGCAGCAACTGCATTGCTGACTCTCGCCTTGATTATATAGAAAAAAAGTAAATATTTGAATACTTCTCTCTTTACTTTAAAGCCACAATATATGCAATCCAGCCAGGATCTGGATCACATTTCTTCATACGATAAAATTTTTCTGATTCACAGTCATTTTTCTCATCCCAGCCTTGCATATAAATATCAACTGATTTGAAACCAACGGCCTTTAAACATTCAGTAATTTCAGGAAGCGACCAAAGCCTCCAATCATACTTAAATGCTTTTTTAATTTTGGAACCATTGGGAAATTCAAAATGAATATAGCAAGTTATTTCATTGGTGATTGGGTTAAATTTACTTTGATCCCATACATACGTAAAGCCATTATGTTTAGTACTTTCCTCTAGCTCCTGATGAGCCTCATATCCTCCAAAAGCATCTATTAAAAGAATTCCATCTTTTTTTAGGTGTTTAAGCGCATTAGAAAAATATTTTTTTAAATCATCTCTATTCTTAAAAACCCAATAGCTAAAATTCATTGCGACAACCGAGTCTACTTTCTTTGTTTTGTGATTAAGAGAGTTTCCATGAATCAAATGCAATCTTTTAGATTGTTCATCAGTAAGGTTTTTGTTTATTCTCCTTTTTGCAACATTTAATATTTTTTTATCCAAATCTATTGCAAATGCATTTTTTTTCTTACTATCTTTTACCCATGTGGCTGAAATGCTTGCCGTTGCGCAAAAATCCTCTCTGATATCAAAACATTTTCCCCTATTGTATTTCTTAAACATTTTTTCAATAAATTCAACTTCAAATTCAACGGATTGGACCGATCTTTCATATAAATCATATATGTCAGCATTCTTTGAATTTAATTTAGACTTTTTTTTCATAAATCAACTCCTCAAATAAAGGCACTTTTAGAATATCAACTTCACCACGGATAATCATGTTTAAAAACTTTTTCCATTTCTTTGAAAAACCTGTTTTGTAATATAAACCAAATAAATGTTTCAATAAAAAATACTTGCTTACACCAGAGTTAATTTGTTTAACTGAATATCTCAAATATTTCTCTAAAATAGTTTTTTTATCATAAAAGGATATAGAGTTAAAAATCTTGTTTTCTATATTAACAAGAAACATAGGGTCATCATAAATCTTTCTACCAATCATTACTCCATCAAAGAGATTGGAATAATGAATTATCTCGTCCATGGTTTTAATTCCTCCATTTAAAATTATAGAAAGGTGAGAAAATTCTTGTTTAATCTTTAGAGCATCATCATATCTCAAAGCTGGTATATTTCTATTTTTTTTAGGGCTTATTCCTTTTAAGATTGCATTTCTTGCATGTAAAAAATAACTACTGCATCCTGCCTTTGATGTTTTATAAATAAACTGATGTAATAAATCTAAGTTCTCATCATAATCAAGTCCTAATCTAGTCTTTATAGAAACAGGTAAAGTGCATGATTCTTTAATGGCTTCTACAATTTCAGAAACTTGATCTGGATAATTCATTAAACATGCTCCAAATTTTCCTTTTAAAACTTTATTGCTTGGACATCCTATATTTAAATTAATCTCACTAAAGCCTTTTTCTTGAATAATCTTTGAACATTTTATGTACTTTTTAGGATCTGATCCAGCTAGCTGTATTGTAATCGGATGTTCATAATTACATATCTTGGTTCTATTTCTATGAGTATGAAGAAATGTATCGCAGGTAATCATCTCCGTATAAAGATGAATATTTTTTGATAGAATTCTTACAAAAGTACGAAAATGTTGATCTGTTCGGCCAACCATTGGAGCTAAATATATTCGTTTCTTTGTCATGCTAGGTTATTCTATTAAATAGACTATTTTATATTTTATTTTATATTAATGCCATGATTGAAATAGATAAAAATCAATTAACTGCCTTAATTTTAGCTGGTGGAAAATCCTCTAGAATGAAGGGTCTTGATAAAGGCCTTATAAAGATTAAAGATAAATATTTAATCCAACACTTGTGTTCTTTATCTCAAACTTATTGCACTGATGTTTTAGTTAATGCTAATAAAAATTTGGATATCTATAATAACCTTGGTTTCAAAGTATGCGTAGATTCAATGAGTGGTTATCTTGGACCATTGGCTGGAATGTATACTGGTTTAAAAGAATCGCATACAGAATATCTAATTACCTTACCATGTGATGGACCATTTATTAACGAATCTTACTTCAAAAAAATGATATTATTAGAAGATGATTCTGATATTAATGTTGCATTTGATGGAGAACGATTACAACCCGTATATTGTCTCATAAAAAAGTCTTTACTTGGTAGTCTTGAAAAATTTTTAGATTCAGGAGAAAGAAAAATTGATAAATGGTTTGAATTGTGTTCGGTTAATACTATTAACTTTGAAAATAATAAAGATTTATTTATTAATATCAACAACAAGGAAGATTTAAATAAGTATAAAGAAAAGATTAAAGATATTTTAAATAAAGATGAATAATAAAAATAAAAGAATAGCTTGGGCAATAACAGGTTCTGGTCATTTTTTAAAAGAGTCAATGGAAATTATTAATTCTTTGAACAATATAGATTTATTCTTAAGTAAAGCGGGAGAAGAAGTCTTAAAATGGTATGGTTATAAGTTGAGCGATCTTAAAAAAAATAAAATTAAGGTTTTCAAAGATGTAACTGCAAGTTCTGCTCCAGTAAGCTTATTTTATGAAGATGTTTATAAAGTGTTAATTGTTTCACCAGCAACATCAAATACGGTTGCTCAAATGGCATATGGGTTTTCTGATAATTTAATATCAAATATTTTTGCGCAAGCTGGTAAATGTAATGTTCATTCAATTGTACTAGCCTGTGATACAGAACCGGTTATAATTACACCTGCCCCTGGCAAAATGGTGACTGTTTATCCTAGAGAAATTGATCTTAAAAATTATAAATTGTTAAAGAAGTTTAAAAATACTGATGTTGTCAAAAATATTAATGAACTAAAAAAAGTAATTAAAAAATGGCGTTGAAAGAAAAAATTCTTTTTATTACAGGAAAGCTTGCCGAAAGAAGTTTGAAGAGAGTTATAAATGAAATGGGTGAACTTCCTTTTGATTACGAGATTCGTAATCTAAATATTAGTGTTGCATCATTATTAACGACACAAATGATAGAAAGAAGAATCGGTGATGTCTCAAGCTTTGATAAGATCATAATTCCAGGAAGAACTAGAGGCGATATCTCTATATTATCTAAAAAATTAAAAGTTGATTTCGTTCGAGGGCCCGAAGAACTCAAGGATCTACCCAATTTATTTGGAAAAGAGTCATTCAAGCATGATTTATCACAATATGAAGTTTCTATTTTTGCTGAAATTACTGATGCACCAAATATGAATCTAGAACAGATTGTACAACAAGCAAACTTTTATAGAGATAATGGTGCTGATGTAATAGATGTCGGTTGTCTGCCAAATATTGAATTTGGTCATCTAGAAGAAACAGTGCAAGAATTAAAGCGTTTAGGTTTTTTTGTTAGTGTAGATTCTCATAATGATAATGAGCTGATTAGAGGAGGTAAAGCAGGAGCAGATTATCTTCTAAGTATAAAATCAGACAATTTTTATATTTTAGATGAAGTAGACTCATACCCTATTCTTATCCCGCTGGATGGAAAATTAGATGAATTATATAAAATCATAGATAAATGTATTCAACAAAAAAGAACTTTTATAGCTGACTCTATCCTAGACCCAATTAATTTTGGTTTCACAAAATCTATTTTACGATATGCTGAACTGAGAAAAAAATATCCGGATATACATATCATGATGGGTTCTGGTAATTTAACAGAATTATCACACGCAGATACAACAGGGCTTACCCTATTATTGATGGGAATAGCTTCAGAATTAAAAATAAACCATATTTTAACAACACAGGTTAGCGATCATTGTCAAACAGTTATAAAAGAAACTGATATAGCACGCAGAATACTGCATGCATCTTGTATGAGCAATATGACGCCCAAACATATTAGTAATGACTTGCTAACTACTCATGAAGACAAACCTTTTAAATTTTCTTATGATGAAGTTTTAGAATTATCAAAAGATATTAAAGATCCTAGCTATAGAATAATGGTCACAGATAAAGGAATTCATGTTTTTAATAGAGATGGGTTTGAAACGGCAAAAGATCCCTTTGATTTTTTCAAAAATTTAAATGTAGATAATGATACAGGTCATGCTTTCTATCTTGGAGTTGAGTTAGCAAGAGCACAGATTGCATATCAATTAGGTAAATTCTATTCACAAGATGAAGAATTATCTTGGGGATGTTTAGTAGAAAAGGAAGAAGATGATAAAATGTCATTTAAAACCGCTGGACCAACATATAAAAAGAAATGATACATGAAGTAATAGTAACCACTAAATCTATTGATGGCGATGTACATAATGCGCCAATGGGGATTAAAATAGACCAGGAAAAAGTTTTTATTTCACCCTTTAAGCCATCAACAACATTGGCGAACTTAATTTCACAAAAAAAAGCTGTAATAAATTTTACAGATGATGTAAGGATTTTCGCAAGCATTATTTGCGGAATAAAAAAAGACTGGCCTTTAATTAGTCTTAAAAATGTTGATATACCAAGATTGGAGAATATAAACTCTCATTATGAGATTTCTGTGACTGAAACAATTGATGATGAAATTAGACCTAAAGTTATCTGTGAGATTCTAAATAAAGAAATTCATAGACCATTCTTAGGATTTAATAGGGCGCAATTCTCTGTTATTGAAGCCTCTGTATTAGTTAGTAGGTTAGGACGTATATCTCTAGAAAAAATCTTAAAAGAGATTGAGTATCTAAAAATAGGTATAGAAAAAACATCAGGTGATAAAGAAAAAGAAGCATGGGATTGGATAGAAAACAAAATTGCTAATTATAGAGAAAAAAAATGACTGGTTTTCTTGCAAGTATTAAGAATATTGAGGAAGCAAAAAAAATTATTGATGCAAAAGTAGATATTGTTGATCTGAAAAACGTTGATGATGGGGCTCTTGGTTTTGTTGGACTAGACATTATCAATAAGGCAAAAAAAACTCTACAACATCATAAAATAAGTGTGACCTTAGGCAATAATCCAAATCCAAATAATTCAAATACTATTTCAATATTATCTAAAATTGTTAATAAAGAAATTGAATATATAAAAATTGGTCTATTTGATAAGAATATGATTGATGAACATAAAGTACTATTACAAAAATTCTCCTTTGCTCAAACAAAACCTATTTGTGTACTATTTGCAGACAAAACATTTGATCTGAATATTTTGGAAGAAATTATAAATATGGGTTATCAAGGAATTATGATTGATACTGTTAATAAAAACTCTAAATCTTTAACTGAAATTCTCAAACCCTCTGAAATTAAAAAATTTGTGTCAATAACTAAGAAAAATAAAACTCTTTGCGGTTTGTCTGGTTCGCTCAAGATTAGCGATATTAATAATCTGAAAAGATTCAATCCAGATTTTCTTGGTTTTCGAGGGCAATTATGTTCGAATCAAGCTGATAGAAGTGAGATTAATCTTAATCTACTTAAAAAAGTTTCATCAGCTATAAACTCAAGTATTATCTGATTTTAGAGCATTTATAATTGGGCTTACCTTATCTATAGTTTCTTGAAACTCTGACTTAACATTTGAATCATAAACTATGCCACCTCCGCCCCAAAAATAGAGGTAATTCTTATTTGCAATAATAGTTCTGATAGCGATATTTAGATCCACCTTATTGTTAAAACTAATATAACCAATAGATCCACAATAAATACTTCTTCTATTTGACTCAAGCTCATTAATTATTTGCATTGAACGTATTTTCGGTGCACCTGTAATAGATCCGCCTGGGAAACAATCTCTTATCAATTTAAAAATATTACTCTTATCAGATATTTTTCCCTCTATTGTACTAACTAAGTGATGTACATTCGAAAAAGTTTCAATTTCAAAAAGTTTTTTTACCCTTATAGAGCCAAAATTACAGTTTCTACCTAAATCATTTCTTAATAGATCAACTATCATTAAGTTTTCTGCTTTATCTTTATTTGAGTCAATAAGTTCTTGTTTTAATTGCATATCTTTTTGTTTATTCTCATGTATCGGTCTGGTACCTTTAATTGGTTTTGTTTCAACATGATTATTTTCTATCTGTAAAAATCTTTCAGGCGAGTAACTCAAAATTTTAACAAATGGAAAATTCATATACGAAGAATACGGAGCTTTGTATTTTTGCAAAACCTTCTTAAAGATTTCCCACGTATCTCCCTCATAGGAAAGGGAAAATCGTTGTGCAAAATTTATCTGATAACAATCTCCTTTTTCAATATAAGACTTTATAGAATTAAATTTTTCAACATATTCTTCATAACTTAAATTAGAGCTGTACTTTGAATTAATTGAAAAAGTTCTCTTTTTCTTCATTGCAAATTTTTTATTTTTAAAGTTATTTATAATGTCTTTAATCAAATCATTCTCAGCTTCATATATTAAAATTGATTTTTTTAATTTATGATCTATTATTATCGACCAATCGTAGATGCCAAATGCCATGATTGGAGTATTATCAGAATCAGCGCTGACAGACTTGATAGATTCATATTTATTTCCTAAATCATATGAAAAATAACCTATGGCACCACCAGAAAAAGGTAAATCAGTATAATTATTAGAAAAGGATTCTTTCATTGTGTCCTTGAGCACGTCCATAGGATCATCTCTAAAAACTTTTTTTGAACCATTAAATTCAACAATTGTGGCATTCTGATAAGCTATAATTTTTTTAATTGGGCAACAGGAAATAATGTCATATTTTTCTGTATCAAATACATCAAAATTACTACATAGAAAAACTGACCAATCTTGATCTTTTAGAAAATCAAAAATTTCTGAAGTATTGCTATAATAATCGAATTCTATTCTATTCATTTCTTAATTTAAATAACATACTTATAGAGTAAGCTGGTGCAATATCTGATGGCAAGAATAATTTTTTATTATAATCTTGATAGAAGCTATTAAAGTCTTTATAGTTTAGCTTAACTTTTTTAGCAATTTCCTCGACTAGGAAACTCCCTATTCCAATTCCAATAATTTTCACCGATTTATCATTTTTGAAGTTTTTTCGTAATAGATTGTTTATCTTTTTCGTGAGAAAGTCTTTTTGAGATAGCTTTATTTTTTTTGCTAAGTTTATTACTGTTTTTTCATTTTTTGATTCATAGTCAAAACCCAATATGCGAGAGAGTCTTCTCAAACTATTTCTATAAGATTTACTTTTGTGGTCACAACTTTCTGAGTAATCAATTTTAGGATTTATGTCAGATAAAATACTATATACATCAGACATATTAGAAAAATTTTCAGGAATTATAGGGAACCTTTTTTGGTGACTCAGTATCTCTTTTGTAACCGCGTGTACTGGTGTTCTTAATACGCCCATATATATCAATTCAGAAGATCGTAGTCTCAAAAGATCGCTATAATTTTTGTTGATACACTTGCCTTCTTTTATAAGCATAATGTCTGTTGTTGTTGATCCAATATCAATCGCAATCGCATTATTTATTTTTGTTTCAAGAAACTTTGCCGTAGCAAACCAATTTGCTGATGATATAGATTCTGAACTAATACTCTTACTAAGTTTAAAGAAGAATGGTTTCTTAATTGAGAATACATAGTTGTTTTTATTGACAGTATCAAAAATATTTAAAATATATTTAACTCCTTTACTCCTAGATTCAAAAATATCACTCATCTCTCCTGACATTGTTATAATATTTATTACATTAAATTTTTTCTTATATTTTCCACAAATAGAAGAGATAATTTTTTTTAATGGATTAGTTGATTCCCATAAATGACACTTATATATATCAAATGCAGAACTGTTAGGCTTTATTGTAGATAATTTAGTATGTGCTCCACCAATGTCCCAACCTAAATATAAATTTTTCGTTTTATCTTGTTTCATTTAAATTGATACAGGATTTCTTTCCACTAACTATTCTTTTCTTTATTTTTTTTCCAATCATTAGATTAACAAGATTAATTCCTAAAGTCTCTCTTAATCCAATATATGAAGTTGTCAACCTTGGATTTATTTCTACAAGATGTAGGCCCTTATCATTAATTATTATATCTATGCCAATGTATCCATATAGTTTTGGTAGTATGTATTTTATTCTTTCTAATAGAACATATATTTTTGTACAACCTACAGTTTTGTCATTAACAATAATTTTATTTAATTTAATGAAACCTTGTTTTATTTTTATATCTTGTTTATTAATGCTCAATAAATATATATCATCTCTACTAAAGAATGCCGATATGCTGTATGACTGTCCATGAATATAGGGTTGCACGATATAATTATTATTATAACCAGAAAAACCTTTGTCAGATGGGCCCTTAAAGATTTTAACAAAAGAACATCCAGCTCCATATTTATCTTTAACAATTAGGTTTTTTAGTTTTTTTATTTTTCTTCTGTCATTAATAGCATATGTTGGTATTGTATTTATATTATGACTAATGAAAAAATTATAAAAAGATAATTTGTTTGATAATAAAGAAATTATTTTTTTATCTGAAATAATCTTATTTATTTTATTTTCTTCTAGAAATTTAACATACTTATATAAATCAAGATTTGTTTCAGGCAGTATTGGCAATATATAGTCAAATTTCTTTAGGAAGTCTTTATCATAAATTTTTTTTATATTTTTTCTATTTATAAGGATTGATTCCGATGTAACAAGATTATTTAATCTTTCATCTAAGAAAAAATTGAATGAAACCCCATCCGATGCTCGCATATCGCTATAGAGGTTTGATGTAATTAATTTGGCTTCATTGAGTAAAGTTGAACTTAAATCTTCATTTATCAAACCACCTCCTGTAACATATTCATATATTAGTATCTTAATCATTGATGGACATCATTCCTGTTATAGACATATTAGAGAGTCAAGTAGTTACAGCTTTAAAAGGCGATAGAAACACATATAAAAAAATAAACCCCAAACTATACAATACCACAGAGCCTGTTGAAATAATTACTCATTTAATAGATATATATTCTCCAAGAATAATCTACATTGCTGATCTTGACGCAATAATATCAGATAAAGTTAATCATAATATTTTGATGCAAATATTAAAAAAATTTCCAAAAGTTAGTTTTTGGATAGACTCTGGCCTCAATAAAATCAAGCTAGATAAAAATTATAATAATTATGTGCCAGTATTTTGTAGTGAAAAAGCAAAAGATTTTGAATTAAGTTCAGAAAAGTTTAAAAAACATATTTGCTCCATAGACTATAAAAATGGGATTATAGGTCCAAAATCAATTCATAGATGCATAAGAACGCATCCAAGAAAAGTAATTATAATGGATTTATCACGAGTAGGTACAAAATCAAAACCAAACTTCCATATAATAAAAAAGTTTATTACAAAAAAATATAAAACTGAATATTATGTTGCTGGCGGAATTAGATCTATGTTAGATATAAAGTTTATAAAAAATCTTGGAGCAAGCGGTGTATTGGTATCTAGTTTATTATCTATGAATAAACTTCGAAAATTTAGTTTCCTAAAAGAGAGAGCCAACCGAGCTTAAAGCACGGTTGGCAATTCTCATAATTGTTATTTTGGTGAAAATGGATGTTGTGTAGATTTTCCTGCTACAACTTCTCCAGCTTTTGGTTTACCAGCAACAGCATTTTTGATTGCCATTTTGGTAGCTTCATAGTTGTAATCATAGATTCTAGTATCATCACTTGCATCCCAGTGGATAAATACACCAACGCAGATGAAAATATCTTCTGCTTCTTTTTCTGGTATTGTTCCATCTTCAACACAATCAGTTACAGCTCTTGCTACAGCTGCTTGTGCAGGACCAAACATTTGAACTGCTTGCTTAGCACCTTTAATTGTTACTTTGTTAAACATAACTGTGCTTGGTTTACAAGCTAAGTTAGGTGCAACTACAGCTAAAAGAGATGTAAACCCATCTTTGTTGTTACATAGTGAATTACAAAACGCATCTTCAACTGCTGATCCACGTGGACCCATTAATAGGTCAATATGTGAAATTTCATTGTCGCCACCTTCGGTAACAACTAGAGCTTCACCTACTAACACTTTATCAACTACTGCCATTATTATCTCCTGTGTTATTTATCGGGCCTAAAGCTTTAATTTTCAACCACAAATTTGAGCGCAAAATCCATCTTCAAATTTTATTGAAGATTTGTTTTATCATCAAACCTGCGACAAGTAAATCTGCTGTCGTCCCCGGATTAATTCCTTGTTTTTTGTATTCATAATCAAGTTCTCTTAAACGATTATTAAGTGAATCTTGATTAATTCTCTCCGTAACTAATATTTTTAGCAAATCATTGGCTTGATTACTAGTCTTTTTTGCTATTTTATGCCCAAATTTCCTCTCAATATGAGAATCTGGCATATTGCTTAATACTTCTAGGAATGTCAAAGAAATGGACAAACTAAGTGATTTATAACGCTCCTGGTAGCTATTTAGGCATGGAACTACAAAATTTAGAACATCATTGAACATATTCGTATATTGATAGGCGATTCTGTCATATTTTGATGAATATTCCATAATCTCCAAGAGCCCAATCTCAGGCAAAGTGCGTGTATCATGATCTTTGCTGACACCTAATCCGCCTGGGTTTATTAGATTAATAGCTTTACAAACTGATACTGTATCTGATTTTGTAGTATTCTCTAGAGTTAGTGTTAGGCCTTTTTTCAAAGGATAGTCTTTATAACAGATAAGTGAGTGGATTAATGGCGCACAAACCAAAATAATTCCTAAATTAGTATTTTTTTTCACAAATTTATGTGTTTGTTCAACTGATAAAAATATTCTATTACCAAGACTTATTTCTTTAAGAAATAAATGTTTAGAACTATGTTCATAACTATTTAAATAATCATCAGAATTAGTATCTTTGTGCGGAGAGCTGATATATACATTTCCAGGCTTTATAATCTCAACATCTTTCTTGCAAGCAAAGCTATATGCTTCTTTTAAGGAAGAGTATTCAGGTCCAGAATCAATTTTAGGATAATTGATATTCTTGTACATTATTAAGGAACAGGTTTAATAGATAGATTTGTATTATTTCTTGATGAATTTAAAAAAGCATTAACTATTACATCAGCAATATTTTCTTTATTTATAGACTGTAATCCTTTCCATGCCGGAATTCCATTAACTTCAATAACAAAAAATTTATCTTTTTGTTTAATAATATCTACGCCACATAATGATAGATTTGTTATTTCTGCTGCTGCCAATGCAATTTCAGCCATTTTCTGATCAAGTTTTATTGGCATACATTTAGCTCCCTTCGAGAAATTATTAATATAAGATTTGCCATATCTTATCATTGAAAAAACTTTATTTTTATTTATATTCTTTACAATAAGTACTCGATAGTCATGGAATGGATCAGTGTCTAAAAATTCTTGAAGATAATAGATATTGCTTTCGTTATCAATAGAGTCCAAATCCTCTAATTTTTCAATTTTTTTTATATTGTTTCCTTGTGAACCAAATATTGGTTTATATATTAATTTACATTCTTTTAATATTTTTTTGACAAGATTTTTTGTCTCTTTTTTTCCCCTAATAACCCAAGTTTTTGGAGTATTTATATTAAGAGAATTAAGTAAAGCTGTGGTTAAAGATTTATCTACAGTCAGCTCGATATTTTCTGCTGTATTAACAACATTTGCGCCTTGCATTTTAAATATTTTCAGTATATTCAGATAAGTAACTATTTCTTCCAAACTACCATTTGGTATGAATCTAACCATTACATCCGTAACATTGTCTAATTCTCTATTGCCATAAAATACTTTATTCTCATTTTTTACAAAAGATAGAGTTAATTGAGTTAAGTTATAAGATTCAACTTTGATTTCCTGCTTTAAAAAAGATCTTTTTAATTGATTAAAATGCCAACCTTGTTGATCAGTTAATATTAAAACTTTTCTCATTTAGTGAAAGATTTATCGATTAATTCTGGATTAATCTTTCCATTTCTAAAGGTATTTCCAGTCTTGATTGATGTAACTATTACATAGGCCGGACTAAAGAGCATTTTATCAATTTTATAAAAATCATATTTATATTCTTTAAAAACTTCAGCAAATGGTTTCCCGTAATCGCTAGAAGTTGAACTTGGTAGTCTTTTTGCAAGCTCATCAGCTTCATCATCTGGTACATCAACAAATAAATGAACCTTACCTCCATATAAAATAGCATCATTTGTTCTTCCCATTCCATTTAAAAAATCAGGTGCAGGTGGAGGTAAAGGTGCAGAACCAAACCCATCTATAATTTTATCTAATGGAAAACCAAGTTCGTGTACTTTATGCATTCCAACTTCAAGAACACGACCAACAATTTGAACGCATCCAGAAAGCGATCTTGTAGGAGTTAATATAACAGTAAGGTTTTTTTCACTAATATTGCAATCATTAACTATTTTATCAATAATTTCTTGCGGAGGTGTAGTATCTACTTCCATAACTGCAACAGTAGAAAAAAATTTATCTTTGTAACCTAAATCTGTAAATAATTCTTCCTTACATGCTAATGAACGACATGGGCCTGAACCAAGAGCATTAAAATTTTCTTCATCTTTTACATGTGAAAGACTCCAGCCGGCATATTGACTTGCAAGACAACTCAAAACTGGGTTTGTGCTATGTACATCTACTGATAAAGGCCATTTTTCAAAAGTATTATTCATGGATAATGATACAGTTCCTAAACCACCCATACATATTTCAGTTATTAATCTCCCTGACTCAAGGCAACCTTTATGATTAATGCCAGCATCAATTAATTTAGCGCCACCCGAGCTTGTTGTTATTCCAAGATTAAGTTGATCTACATTCTCAATTAATTCTTCAACAAGAGGTTTTGTGATTTTATTTATACTTATTTGATCTGTCATATCTAGATATCTATATCATAACAGTTAAAATACTTTCTTGTCATACTAATTCTTTTCTTTAATGACTTAATTACTTTTGATGGTGAGTCAGATAAAAAATTAATCGTAAAAACTGGACTATCCTTTTTTATAAATTCACCTTCTAATGGTAGGTTTGTAATAGATGAATCACCTTGAATTTTATTATAAAAAGTAAAGTTTGACCTACTAAACATATGTATAAAACCATAAAATTTTTTAAGTTTAGGATAATTGACTTTCATTCCACCATTTTTAAGATTAATTTGAGATTTCAGTAAGTCATTAGCATAGAGTTCATTATATATCCTGAAAGTTGATGTAATGCGTGGATTTATATCAATCACAAAAACCTTATTCTTATATATCTTAAAATCTATCGTGTTATAACCTTGCAAATCTATTAACGATGAAAATATTTCAATTGATTTCTTTATTTTAGTTGATTTTTTAATCCTACTAATATTCATTGCGCCAGCATGTATAAATGGACTGGTTGGAAATTCTTTTAATGTAAATAATTGATTAAATCCAAGGAAAAAAAATTTTTTCTTGTTTCTAAAAAATGATATAGAGAATGTTTGTCCGGGTATAAATTCTTGATAATAATTATTCTTATTATTTTTACTAGCAAAGCTTATATGCAATCCTCCAAAGCCTTGTAATGGCTTTACAATAGTTTTTATTGTTCTATCAAGAGGTCTAAAGCTTGTTTTGGGGATATGTAATCCACTTATATTTAATGCTTTTTCCAACTTTAAAATATCATTGCAGTGCTCAAGCATTTCAAAAGAATTTCCCTGAACATCAACTTCAGAATCCAATATTTTGTAGGTGTGTGGTTTATCTTCTAGCCCAGATCCATAAATTAGTTTTATTGATTTATAATCTTTCTGTATTTTTTTGATAAACTTTTTTAAGAAGTTTTGTCGAGAAATTTTATTTAAATTATTTTGATTAAAACCATCAATGCAGAAAGTTTTATATCCTAGTTTTTCTGCTTGAGTTGCTAAATATTCTGTATGGGTATTTATTATTAATACAGCTTTACGCATTCTTCTGTGCAAACTCAAATGCATGCTCAAAATCTAAATAAACAGGCTTATCTGTATTGCACATTAATTTGAGACACTCATGCTGAGCCTTATATTTAACATTTCCAATTGCTAAAGCTCCAATTCCATAACAATCAGAAGAAGAATCTTTCATTTTTACAACATTATCACTTACACCTACACCATAAATCCCTGAAGGTGGAACTGCATTTGTATCAGCACAAATTTTTAATGCTTTTGAATTTTTTACTAAATCTTTATTCATAATCTCTATTCCTGGTGCTGCTGTTCCAAAAACTATATCAGTATCCGATAAAAGAGATTCTTTGTCAGCATCTAAACCTACATTCACATTTGAAGATTTATATCTTTCCCTACACAAATTGACGACTTTTTCAGTCTTTTCTGCATTCCTTCCAACTACATAAACATTTGCACCTGCTTTTGCAGTAATGACAGCAGAAACTATTCCTACGGGACCAGTACCTCCTAGAATTGCAATTTTTGTATCTGCAAGTGTAAGATTAAATTTTTCTTTAAGAGCTTTTTCAGTAACAGCAACCATTCCAGCGGCAGTTGTAAATGCTCCACTAGGATCAGCAAAGACTGAAACTTCAAAAGGTGGAACCATCGATTTTTTTGCTTCATTGATCATATCCATTGCCATATGACAATCTCTTCCTCCAAAAAAAATTCCTGTACGCTTTAAAGCAGAAGTTGATCTAGAAAAAATTGCATCTTGCACTAAAGTTTGTACTTCTTCCATCTCAACTGCAGTATAAGGAATTATAGAATTCCATCCTGCATCAAAAGCCATATTGGCATCAAAAGGACTTAGGTTTTTTTCTGGTGTTATCATATGTAATAAGTAAGGCTTTTCCATAAATTCCCCCGAATTTAAATATTTTTTATTGTATAGCCAGAGTTTTTAGCGCTGGCAATTTCATATGTAAGATTATTATACATTTTAAATTTAGTCTTTATAATTTTAATCACCTCTTTAGCAGAAGGCAATGATTCTGTGAATATATATGAAAATGGGCCCCATGAGCTTTGCCCAATGCCCAATGTTCTAGACTTTGATAAATATTTTATAACTTTCGATATTTCATCGCTTATAAATAAATCTTTTTGTTTTTTCTTATAAAACTCTGCAGTCAACTTTTGAAAATAGGAAATATTCCTCGCAAAACATGTAAAATCTTTATATATAATAGATGGTATTATTCCCCTTAAAACCACTTCAGATAATTCAGAAGAAATAAGTTTAGAGGCTTTAGTGTTTCTAAAAAATTTTTCTTCTCTCTCTCCATAAAAACCCCTCAATGCCATGTCAGACAATAGGACTATTTTCCAGCTGCTTGGAAACTTTTTCCTTAATAAAATTTGTGGGTGTTGATTATTTTTCTTACAGGTATCTACTATAAAGCCACCTTTTTCAAATACTCCTATTCCGGCTCCTGACCTTAATCCCCTATTAAAAATCTTAGCTATGTTTTCAATATCTAGTTCCAGCCCTAAAAATTTTGAAACTCCTTTTCCCAAACATAATGCAGTTTGAGTTCCAGACCCTAAACCCACATGCTTTTTCATCTTATTTTCTAAAATAATTCTCATTTTTTGTTTTTTACCAATTGAGTTAAGATAAGTTTCTAGTGGTTTTATATATTTTTTTGAAATATTGGAATAAGATTCTTTCGCTTTACTAACTTTAATTAATGTTTTATGAAGGTTTATAGCTAGACCCATACTTCCATAAGAATAACCATAATTATCTTCAATCCCAAAAAAGCCTAGATGTAATCGTGCTGGACTCGAGATGACTAGCTCATTTATGTTTTTTTTTGAATCTCTTTTCATAAAAAAATAAACTTCAGGTGTCTATTCTATACCTTTTGAGTGTAAAGTAATATGTTTATAATGTAGAATGTATAGGGTATATGAAAAAGATTATAACTAAAGAAATTACGTGCCCATTTTGCCCCCTTCTCTGTGATGATGTTAATATCACTTATAAAAATAAAAAATTTAAGGTTAACAATCTCAAAAATAAAGAATGTGTAAAAAAATTTGAATCTTTTAATATAAATAATAAAAGTGCATTAACTCCAAAAATAAAAAATAAAGTTTCGTCTTATAATGATGCTATTTTAAAGTCTAAATTATTAATAAAAAAATCGAATGAAATTGGAATTCTCAATAGAGGCGCAGATGTTGCATCAATAAGATCAGCAATTAATCTTTGTTCTCAAATCAATGCAAATTTTGATCATATTAATAGCAAATATTTTTTTGATAATATGAATATTGTTCAAAGAACTGGATTTGTTGCGACTACATTAATGGAGGTAAAAAATAGAGCAGATACTATTTTGGTATTTGGAAATAACGTTTTTAATAAAGCTCCGCGATTAATAGAAAAAATACTGGCACCTGACTCTAGTTTATATACAAAAAAAAATGCTCGAAAAGTCTTCTTAATTGGACAGTTTTCTCAGAAAGATATAAATAATCTGAAAAAAAATCTACAGGTTATAAATGTAAAGATAAAAATAAATGAAATACCAAAATTTTTAGAATCTATAAATTCAAATATTAATAAAAAAGATCGATTGAGCAAAATCTTAGCTACGCTTAAGACAGCTTTACAAAAATCAAAATATGTGACCGCCATATACTCTTCATCAGATTTCTTTTCAACTGGCATATCAGGCGACATAGTGAACTCTATTACACAATTTATTTGTAATCTCAATACAACTATTAGGGCTGCTTGCTTGCCTATTGCTGGTAATTTAGGAGATGCATCTAATAACCAGGTAGCAACATGGTTAACAGGCTTCCCTGTTAGATTCAAAGGTATTGATGGAATTTTTAAACATGATAGGGAAGCATATGATGTTACAAAATTAATTGAAAACAAGGAGATCGATTTAGCAATACACCTTAATTCATTATCACTAGAAAAAATTAATCTGAATAAAAAAATAAAAAATATTGTGATAGGACATCCACAAACAACTTGCTCTTCTCCCCCAGATATTTTTATACCTGTGGGTATTCCTGGAATTGATTCAGATGGAATAATGTTTAGGACAGATAATGTTGTTTCGATGCCTTTAAAATCTTTTAGAGATTTAGAAATGCCTCTTCTTAATCAAGTAATAGATAAAATGGTTTAAAGTTTTATGATTATTGAATTAAAAAATGCAAATGTTTTTGATCCTCAAAATAAAATATTTAATAAGAAAAAAAATATACTTATTAAGGATGGAAAGATTGTTAATAAAATTGAAAGTAATGAAAAATTATCTAAATCAATAAACTGTAAAGATAAAATTGTGATGCCTGGCGCAATTGATTTGCATACACATATTGGTGGTGGAAAAGTTAATATAGCAAGACTAATGTTTCCTGAATTTCATGATGAGTTTCTAGATAAATATGATACAACCTCAATTACTACTCCTTCAACTTTAAAAACCGGTCTAAGATATATTGAGATGGGATATACAAGCTGTTTTGAGCCTGCACTACTACCTATTAATGCAAGGCAAGCACATTCAGAAATGGCTGATATACCATTTATAGATAAGGGAGGATATGCGCTTCTAGGTAATGATGAATTCTTTTTAGGTCTTCTTGCAAACAAATCTAGTCAATCCGCTATTAATGACTATGTAGCATTTATTTTAAATGCTACACAATCAATTGGTATTAAAGTAGTCAATCCTGGAGGTATTAATGCATTTAAATTTAATCAAAGATCTCTTAATGTTGACGAAAAATCTAAACACTATAATGTCACTCCTAGGGAGGTCGTAACTAAATTATCAAAGGCTATATATGATTTGGGTGTACCTCATCCATTACATGTGCATGCCAGCAATCTAGGAATACCAGGGAACTATTTATCGACAATTGAAACCATAAAAGCTGCAAATGGATTGCCTATACATGTAACACACATACAATTTAATAGTTATGGGAATAATGGTGATAAACGATTTTCATCTGCTGCAGTTGAAATTTCAGAATACATTAATAAAGTTGAAAATTTAACTGCAGATGTTGGCCAGATAATGTTTGGGCAAACAGTTACAATGTCAGGTGACAGTATGGCCCAACATAGAAATCATTCTCATGCCCATCCTAAAAAATGGATGTGTATGGATATTGAATGTGATGCGGGATGTGGAGTTGTTCCTTTCAAGTATGAAGATAAAAATTTTGTGAATGCATTACAGTGGGCTATAGGACTAGAAATATTTCTTTTAACTAAAGATCCATCGAAGATTTTCTTGACTACAGATCATCCAAATGGCGGTCCTTTTACATCTTACCCTCATTTAATTAAATTGCTTATGGATAGAAGTTTTAGAAATGACATTTTAGAGACCTTACCTAAAACAGTACAAGATCACACAATCCTCAAAAGTCTCAAAAGGGAATATACTCTAAATGAAATTGCCATTATGACGCGTTCAGCTCCTGCAAAGATATTGGGACTAGAGAAGAAAGGCAATCTTTCTGTTGGATCTGATGCAGACATTACAATATATGATAAAAATAAAAAAGATATAGAAGAAATGTTTTCTTCACCTTCAATGGTTATTAAAAATGGTGAAATTGTTGTAGAAAATGGAAGAATTAAAAAGTACGTATGGGGTAATACTCAAACTGTAAAACCGGAATATGATAAATCTATAGAAAAAAACCTAAAAAGATTTTTTGATAAGTATCATACAATGAAGTTAGAAAACTATATAATTAATGATAATGAGATGGAAGAACAAATAGGTAGCGCAGTAAGAGTTAATGAATGCAAATATGGGAGAAAGAATTGATTTATCGTGGACTAAAAATTGACGACACATTTGCTGAAGCATTTAACATGAAAGCAAGTAGAATTATTGTTACTGCAGATAATAAAAAATGGGCGAAAAACGCATGTGTATCTTTCACTGGGTTTGCAACATCAGTTATAGCTTGTGGAATTGAGGCAGGAATAGAAAAAGAATTAAATTCTAACGCTACCCCAGATGGACGTCCAGGTTATTCCATTTTACTATTCTCTATGTCAAGGAGCCAACTTGAAAAACAACTTGAAACAAGGGTAGGACAATGTTTGTTGACATGCCCAACAACTGCTGTTTTCTCAGGAATGGAGAGTGATGATAAGATACCTTTGGGTAAAAATTTAAGATATTTTGGTGATGGACATCAAATTTCAAAAAAAATAGATGGAAAACGTTTCTGGCGTATTCCGGTTATGGATGGTGAATTTTTGTGTGAAGAAACTACATCTAGAGTACCCGCTATTGGAGGGGGAAATATATTGATATTAGCTAAAAATAGAGAATCATGTCTATTAGCTAGTGAAACAGCAATAGAATCTATGAAGAACCTAGAAAATATTATAACTCCTTTTCCTGGAGGAGTTGTCCGTTCTGGCTCTAAAGTAGGATCAAAATACAAAAGCCTTATTGCATCTACAAACGATGCTTTTTGCCCTACTTTATATGGTGTCACAAAAACTAAGATTACTAAAAATACTGGATGTGTTTTAGAAATAGTCATAAACGGACTAACAACAAAAGACATAGTTAATGCAACTAAAATCGGGATAGATAGTATTGCTCGTTCAAAAATAAAGAAAGATATAGTCGCTATTTCAGCTGGGAATTATGGAGGAAAATTAGGACAACATCGATTCTATCTTAAAAAGATAATAAAATGAAACCATTAACTCTCAGACTCAAAAAACAGCTTCGTTTCCGTCTTGATGGAAGTTTTCTCACAGAAAATAATTTTAAAAGCGTATCAGAGTTTAAAAAACTAAAAATCTTATATGGTAATAAATTATACAATGTTGCACAGCTTTTCTCGATTAGCGGTCAAAATATAAAGCACATCATTGTTAAAGCATCAAATCACAAAATTGATAATATTGGTTACAAAATGAAAGATATGACCATAGTTATACATGGTAATGTTGGTAATTCATTTGGTAAAGAAATGTTGTCTGGTAACTTATCTGTTCATGGCAATACACTTGATTACGCAGGTTCAGGCTTAGTGAATGGAACAATTCAAATTTTTGGAAATACAGGGCGCTACCTTGGAGGCAAGCCGGTTGGTAAGAATGAAGGAATAGTGGATGGTGTTATTTATATCCATGGAAATGTAGGTGACCATTCGATTCAAAGAATGAGAAGAGGTATTGTAGTTATAAATGGAAACTTAGGTAATTATTGTTGTAAAGATATGATATCTGGATCAATTGTGATTAAAGG
>JAYZKL010000017.1:0-22205 GCA_036163455.1 Pseudomonadota bacterium | reverse complement strand
AGAAAGCTATAGAAGTTATTGAAAAAAATAAGAAAAAAATGGGATATACAGAAGTAACGGCAACAAAAGATATAGTTAAAGTTTCTTTGGTTGGAGTAGGTATGCGCTCACATGCAGGAATAGCTGGATCAATGTTTAGCTGTCTTGCAAGAAAACGAATAAATATAAGGATGATTTCAACATCAGAAATTAAAATTTCTGTCATTATTGATCAAAAAAGCCTAGAAAAGGCAATTCAGGCACTTCATAATGAATTTAAGCTTGATGAAATTTAAAAAATTAAGTTTTTGCACCTAAAAGGGAGGGGGTTGTCGTGCTTATACTAACAAGAAGAGTTGGAGAAGCGTTGATGATAGGTGATAAAACTAAAGTCGTGATATTGGGCGTTAAAGGTAGCCAAATAAGACTTGGAATAAATGCACCTAAGGAAGTTGAGGTCCATAGGGAAGAGATATTTGACAAAATCAGAGATGAGAACAAAGCAAAATCAATTCCAACTAATGAACCTGAAGATCTAACTAGCAAAGAACACTAGGGAGAAGTGGCTGAGTGGTTGAAAGCGGCACCCTGCTAAGGTGTTGTAGGGTTTATAACTCTACCGAGGGTTCGAATCCCTCCTTCTCCGCACAATTCAGCACAAGCATGTTATTATAGATTGAGTGTTGTATGAACATGGAAATGCTTATTGTCCTTACGTTAATTGTAATAGCTGGTTTATTGGCAGTTATATATTATCTTATTAAAACTAGAAAAAACAATGATTTAGACGGATATTCTTCTAAAATAGATGAACTGAAGTCAACTATAGATGATTTCAAGAACCAGAATGCTAACCAACAAGCTAGTCTGAGAGAGTCCGTTCATGATATGTATACCCTATTGACTAAAGGTAGTTCAAAAAAAATCGGCCAATTTGGCGAAATTACATTACGAAAAATAATAGAAAACGCTGGTTTAAAAGAAGGTATAGACTTTGATGAGGACAAGCAAAGGGGCTCAGAAAGGCCAGACTATGTCATAAAACTGCCTGAAGGCAGAAAGATTGTGATTGATTCTAAGGTTTCTACTTCAGACTATGCTCAATATCTAAAAGCAGAGAACCAAAATGACAAGGATATGCATAAAAAAGGCCATATAGGCGCAGTAATGAGGCATATAAAATCATTATCAAAAACAGAATACCGAACATTATTTGGTAACGAGGCATTAGATCTAATTGTCATGTTTATGCCAATAGAAGGGGCTTATATTCTTGCTTGTGAAGATGATTTAATAGAGGAAGCGTTTAGAAATAAAATTGCTATTGTTGGTCCAACTACACTAATAGCAGTCATACAAATTATCTTACGGACATGGAACAATAAAAAACAGGGAGAAGCCACTCAGAAGATAATTAAATTAGCTACCGAAATTTATGATCAAACCCGTTTAGTGGGTGAGTCATTTTGCCAATTGGAGGAGTTTTTTGAAAAATCAAGAATATCGATTAATGATGGCAGAAAGAGAACAGAAAAATTAGTTAATAAAGTTGAAAATTTCCGTAAAATAGGTGGCTTGGAGCCAACAAAAGAGCAACCAGAAAAGTTGGTTTCTATTAGAAAGAATGATTAATTGCGCACGTAGCTCAGTTGGATAGAGCACGAGCCTTCTAAGCTTGGGGTCGGGGGTTCGAATCCTCCCGTGCGCGAAAATACCAGCTTAATTATAGATGTTGTATGATTAAGGGATGATGGTTTGATTTTGTATATGAGTAAATTTTTTAAAAGGTATAATGAATGTTATATAAAACAATAATTTCTATAGAAGATTTAATAAAAAATTTAGATAATCAAGAATTCATCATTTTTGATTGTAGATGTGATATTAAAGATTCCAAACATGGTATTGAATCATACACAGAAGGACATATCAGAAACTCTATTTTTGTAGATATAGATAATGATCTTGCGAGTAAAAAAACACTTAAAAGTGGAAGACATCCGCTTCCAGACCCTGACTTATTAACTGAGAAGTTGTCTCAATGGGGGTTATCAAATGAAAAACAAGCTATTGTTTACGATGATGCTGGCGGAGCTTTTGCAAGTCGTATGTGGTGGATTTTAAAATGGATAGGTCATGAAAAAGTAGCCGTATTAGATGGTGGTATACATGAATGGAATAAAAAAGGTGGAAAACTTGTAACTGATCAAACTATCTTCAATAGAGCGGAATTTAATATAAACATCAATGACGCAATGCAGGTTCCTGTATCTGAAGTAGAAGATGCTCAATATAAAATGGATAGAATAATAATTGATGCTCGTTCAAAAGAAAGATATTTGGGTATCGAAGATAACGTTGACCCAATTGCTGGACATGTGCCGGGGGCAATATCTCATCCCCTCAGTAATAACTTAACCAAGAGCGGAACATTTAAATCAGCATCAGAGTTGAGGTTGATTTATAGCAAAATACTGGGTGATACATCACCATCAACGATGATTTCTATGTGTGGTTCAGGTATTACAGCTTGTCACAATATATTGGCAATGGAGATAGCTGGTTTACCCGGAGCCAAACTTTTTGTTGGTTCCTGGAGCGAATGGATTACCGATTCAAATAGGCCAATTGCAAAAATAGATAGTTAAAGTTTTTTATAATTATTTTCAATAAAGTCTTGTAATATATCAAAAAACTCAGATTCAACATTCAAGCCATTTAATGTCTTAACTTTTTTACCTTTGATGAAGACAGGTATATTTGGATCTTCATTTGTACCAGGCAAGCTAATACCAACATCAGCTTGTTTAGATTCCCCAGGACCATTGACTACACAGCCCATAACAGCGACTTTCATACTCTCAACTCCTTTGTATTTTGTTTTCCATTGAGGCATTTTCTTGTTTATAAAGTCTTTTGTTGATGCAGATAGCTTAATAAAAAAATCATTAGTTGTTCTTCCGCATCCAGGGCATGAGATAACCTTAGGAGTAAAGTCTCTTATCTGAAGGCTCGAAAGTATTTGTTGGCAAATCTTAACTTCTTCTATGCGGTCTTGACTGTTTTCGGGTGTTACTGAAACACGGATTGTGTCGCCAATGCCTTTATTAAGGAGGATGGATAGAGCAGAAGTTGATGAAACAGCGGCTTCCATTCCCATTCCAGCCTCTGTTAAACCGAGATGAAGGGGATATTTGCATAATCCTGCTATCTCGCTATAAACATCTATTAGATCAAGGACGTTGCTTGTTTTACATGAAAGTATAATTTTATCTTCAGGCAACCCAATTTGTTGAGCAAGGTGAGCTGAATTTATAACAGAATCAATTAAAGATTTTTTTATTAAATTTGAATAACTTATATTGTTTTTATTAGTAATTTTCTTGTTTATTAAATTATCTAATTCGACTTTATTTATACTTCCCCAATTTCCACCAATTCTTACTGGCTTATCATGCTTGATTGCTATTTTTATAATTTTCTCAAAGTTTTGATCAAATTTACCTTTGCTGCCAATATTGCCTGGATTTATCCTATATTTGTCAAGCTTTTCTGCCATAGCAGGATACTTTTCAAGAAGAATGTGGGCATTATAGTGGAAGTCCCCAATTATGGGTAAATTATAATTTTCTCTTTCTAAAGAGTCCTTTATTTTTGGAACACTAGATGCAGAGGCATCATCATTAACAGTTATTCTGACTAACTCTGATCCAGCATCATAAAGCTCTTTAATCTGATTAACTGTGGATTTGATATCTGAGGTATCAGTATTAGTCATAGACTGAACTTTTATACTATGATTTGAGCCTATCGATAGATTTCCTATTCTTACAGATAATGTTGGTCGCCTAGCATCCATATGTGTATTATATTGCATATTAAGGGTTAATCTTTAAAATATTGACAATGTTAACTGATAGAGAACAAGTAATTATTAAGCATTTAGTGGAAGCCTACATAGATAATGGCAATCCAGTTGGTTCGGAGACTTTACTAAAGGAGTCTTCGCTTAAATGTAGTTCTGCAACAATACGTAATGAGTTGGTGGCTTTAGAAAAAAGAGGCCTAATACGCTCAACGCATCATTCATCTGGAAGAATACCAACAGTTAGAGGTTATAGGCTATTTATTGATAATTGCATGACAAGAAAGCCGCTCACATCTGCCGAGAAACAGAGACTAAAGGCAATTATTGTACAGAATAAGGGAACTAAGAATATTTTAGAAAGTACATCACTTACATTATCTAATTTGACAGATTTAGCGGCTGTTATAACTCCTATAGAGTATGATAGAAAAGTCTTCCAACATATTGAATTTCATAAACTTTCTTCTAATAAAATACTGGCAATTCTTATAAGCAATAATGATGATGTTGACAATAGAATCTTTAATGTCTCTTTGAATTTGGATGAAAAAAAACTAAATATCTTTAAAAATTATTTGAATGAGAATTTTGTAGGACAACCAATTGATGAAATACCAGGATTACTGAAAAAGGGAATGACAGCGATCAGAAATGAAATTAATATGCTTCTCAAAATCCTAACAGAATTTATAAAGCCTGATGAAGCTGGCTGCATTGTTAATGGACAATCTAAGCTTGTAGAAAATGATGATTTATCAAACATTAATAAGATAAGAAACTTAATTGAGCTATTTGAAAAGAAGCAAACTCTTGCATACCTCTTAACTGAATGTATTAATACCGATGGAATTAAAATATTTATTGGAAATGAGTCTGGAGAGAAGCTCTTAACGGACTGTAGCCTGATAGCAGCCCCATACATGAAAGAGAATAAAATCATAGGTGTATTAGGAGTGATTGGTCCTCATAGAATTAACTATCAGAAAGTTATGGAAATAGTTGATTTTACAGCAAAAATTATTTCAAAAGAAAAATAAGTAATGGAAAAAAACAAAGACAAGAAGGTCAAACCAACGAAAGCTACGAAGGGTAAAACAGAATCTGCAGCCCTTAAATCAACATCTGGGATTACTCAAGAAAAGTTTGATGCCCTGCAAAAAAAGCACGATGAAGTGTATGACTCATTGTTAAGAGCTACAGCTGAAATTGAAAATATAAAAAAGAGATCTCAGAAAGAAATAGAAAACATATATAAATTCTCCAACGAATCAATTATTCAAGAACTTGTTCCTATATATGAAAGTCTAGATTTAAGCTTAAAAATTGAGGGTGAAACTACCGCTCCTGACAAAATAAAAGAAGGAAATAAGATTCTTTTGTCTATGTTTGAAAAACTCTTTGAAAAAAATAATATTAAAATAATCAATCCTTTAAAGGAACAATTTAATCCTGATTATCATCAAGCTATTAGTACAAAGGCTGACGAAAGCCTTGACGACAACTTAATAGTCGAGGTTGTGCAAAAAGGTTATATTCTTAATGAGAGAGTTATTAAGCCTGCTCTTGTCGTTGTTATTAAAAATACTTAAATCGCACTTGAAATATCATAATTCGCTCATATCCTTAGATTAGAATCTAAACAGGAGAGGATTAAATATGGCTAAAATCATAGGTATAGACTTAGGTACAACAAATTCATGCGTTTCTGTAATGGATGGAGATAAACCTAAAGTAATTGAAAATAGTGAAGGTGATCGAACCACCCCTTCATATGTAGCTTATAACGAAGAAAATGAGGTTTTGGTTGGGCAGGCCGCAAAGAGGCAGGCAGTAACAAATCCGACAAATACCTTATTTGCTATAAAAAGACTTATTGGAAGAAAGTTTAGTGAAGATGAAGTAAAGAAAGATATTGATTTGGTGCCATATTCAATAGTGAAAGCAGATAATGATGATGCTTGGGTTGAAGCTAAAGGAAAAAAAGTAGCTCCGCCAGAAATTTCCGCAAAAGTTCTCATGAAAATGCGTAAAACTGCTGAAGATTTTCTTGGAGAAGAGATTAAAGATGCCGTGATCACAGTCCCGGCTTATTTCAACGATTCCCAAAGACAGGCCACAAAAGATGCCGGTCGAATCGCTGGATTGAATGTAAAAAGGATTATTAATGAACCAACTGCAGCTGCTCTTGCTTATGGCTTAGATAAAAATACAGCTGAACAAAAAGTAGTTGTTTATGATTTGGGAGGAGGAACTTTTGATGTCTCTATAATAGAGATGACAAAAATTGATGGTGAGCAGCAATTTGATGTTTTATCGACCAATGGAAATACATTTCTTGGGGGAGAGGATTTTGATTTGCGCCTGATTGATTATTTGGCTGATGAGTTTAAAAAAGATCAAGGAATAGATTTGAAAAAGGATAAGCTTGCTGTGCAAAGATTAAAAGAAGCTGCAGAAAAAGCAAAAATAGAACTTTCTTCGAGCAGCCAGACTGACATTAATTTACCGTATATTACAGCTGATGCTTCTGGGCCAAAACACTTAAACATGAAATTATCACGCGCTAAACTAGAAGCGCTTGTTGAAGATTTAGTTTCTAAAACTCTTGAACCATGTAAGACAGCTCTTAAAGATGCAGATTTAACAGTTAATGATATCAATGAAGTAATACTTGTTGGCGGACAAACTAGAATGCCTAAGGTCCAAGAAGTTGTTAAAGGTTTTTTTAATAAAGAACCTAAGAAAGATGTTAATCCTGATGAAGCAGTGGCGATGGGAGCTGCGATACAGGCAGGTGTTTTAGGTGGCGATGTAAAAGATGTATTACTACTTGATGTCACTCCTTTATCTTTAGGTATAGAAACTATGGGAGGAGTGATGACTCGCTTAATAGATAAAAATACAACTATACCAACAAAAAAATCACAAGTATTTTCTACTGCTGAAGATAACCAACCTGCGGTAACCGTTCATGTTCTTCAGGGTGAAAGAGAAATGAGCGCAGGAAATAAATCGCTTGGTAGATTTGATTTAACTGATATTCCTCCAGCGCCACGAGGTACTCCTCAGATAGAAGTAACTTTTGATATTGATGCTAATGGAATTCTCAATGTATCTGCAAAAGATAATGCAACTGGAAAAGAGCAATCAATAGTTATAAAAGCTTCAAGCGGTTTATCAGAAGAAGAAATACAAAAAATGGTTAAAGATGCTGAGACACATGCTGAAGAAGATAAAAAAGCAAGAGAGATTGTAGATGCAAAGAATCAAGCAGAAGCTATGATACATGGTTCTGAAAAAGCAATCAAAGATCTTGGTGACAAAGCTGATAAGAGCGAGGTGGAAAAAGTTGAGAAGGCAATCAAAGATCTTAAAGAAGAAATTAAAACTGATGATGCAGAAAAGATTAAAGATAAAACTATGAAACTGACAGAAGCTGCTGGAAAAATTGCTCAGCAAGCATATCAGGAACAAGCATCTCAAAAGGGACCAGACGAAGACAATAAAGAAAATAAAAAAACAGATGATAATGTTGTTGATGCAGACTTCAAAGAAGTAGACGACGAAAAAAAAGACGAACCAAAAGCTGACAGCAAATAAAAAACAAGAATGTCAAAACGTGATTATTATTCAACTCTTGGGGTCGCAAGAAATGCTTCGGGCGATGTTATTAAAAAGGCATACAAAAAGCTTGCAATGAAATATCATCCGGATAGAAATCCCGGAGATAAAAAAGCTGAAGCTAAATTTAAAGAATTGTCTGAGGCTTATGAAATACTGAGTAATCCAGAGAAAAGAAATACATATGATCAGTTTGGTCATGAGGGTGTAAACTCTAGATTTGGTCAAGCTGGTGGTTTTTCAGGAGCCGGAGCTTTTAATGACATTTTTGGCGATGTTTTTGGAGATATTTTTGGAGGAACAAGCAGACAAAGAACTCAAAGAGGCGCAGATTTAGAGTATGTAATGGACTTAACTTTAGAAGAAGCAGTGAGCGGTAAAGAAGCCAAAATGAAAATTCCAACACTTGTTTCATGTACTGAATGTAATGGAACAGGAGCTGAGAAAGGAACATCGCTTGATACATGTGGTGAATGCCGCGGATCAGGGCAGATAAGAATTAGTCAGGGTTTCTTTTCTTTGCAGCAGACATGTCCAAAATGCCAAGGAAAAGGAAAAGTAATAACCAGTCCTTGCAGAATATGTTCTGGTACTGGGCATATAAAGAAGACAAAAACCTTATCTGTAAATATACCGAAAGGAGTTGATAACGGCGACCAAATTAGACTAGGAGGAGAAGGAGAAGCAGGGCATCAAGGTGCAGGCCCAGGAGATCTTTATGTAACTGTTAGAGTTAAACAACATAAAATTTTCCATCGCGAAGGAGATCACTTGCATTGCAATATACCGATTACATTTACGACTGCTGCTTTAGGAGATGAAATTATAGTGCCAACTCTAAATGGTAAAATTAAATTAAAAATCCCAAGTGGAACACAATCCGGGAAAGCCTTTAGAATTAAAAGTAAGGGCGTAAAATCAGTGAGATCATCAGTTACTGGTGATTTAATTTGTAGAGTAGCGATAGAGACTCCTGTAAATTTAAATAAAGAACAAAAAGATCTTCTCAGTCAATTTGAAGCTTCTATAGGAAAAAATAAATCATCCCACAAACCGCAGGAGAAAAGTTGGGTTGAGAGTATAAAAAACTTTTTTGAATAAAATTATGAAACCTCAGAAAGATTCTTTAAACAAAATTGCAATAAATGGTTTTCTTGGAAAAATGGGACAATCCATTTTTAATCAATCAAAGGACTCATCCAAATATGATGTAAGAGTTGGTTGCGATAAAACAGAGTTAATTAATGAACTAAAATTAAATCCAGAAGAGTGGCATAGGAAATCTGGAGGTGTGCTTCTTACATCAGACTTAACTGAATCCAAAGATTTATTTGATGTCGTTATTGATTTCTCGTTACCTAATTCCTCAATGGAATTAATAACAACATGTTCTCAATTAAATAAACCTATTACTATAGGGACCACAGGTTTTACAGAAGAACAAATCGAAAAAATAAAATTAGCTTCTAAAACTATACCTATTTTGCTTGCCCCCAATATGAGTTATGGTGTTAATGTTTGTTTTAATACGCTATCAACTTTAGCAAAAAAACTTGATGGCTATAGTATAACTATTACAGAAACTCATCATAAAAATAAGCTGGACTCACCTTCTGGAACAGCAATTAAAATGGCAGAAGTTATATGTAATGCAAAAAATATTGAATTAGGTGATGTAAAAAGTAGTGATTGTCCAATTAAAATTGAATCACACAGAATTAATTCTGAGATTGGTACGCATGAAGTTGTTTTTAAGGATGGCTCAAACGAGATAACGCTTACGCATAAAGCATATAGTAGATCAATTTTTGCCATAGGTGCGCTTGATACATCTCTTTGGATTGCAAATCAAACCCCTGGTCTATACCACTTTAACGACTATATGAGCAGTTCTGATGAGTGATTATGGTGTAATTTTTCCTGGACAAGGGTCGCAAAATACAGAAATGCTTTCTTTGTATTTAGAATCGAAAATTTTTAAAGAAACCATTTCAGAAGCTTCTTCTATCCTCGGATATGATATTAATTCAGTCGTTAAAGATGAATCTAAGTTAAATCAGACATTATTTACTCAGCCAATTGTATTAGCCACATCTGTTGCTATGTGGAACGTATGGAAAGACAAAGCCTCAAAAGCACCAATAGTGGCTGCCGGGCATAGTTTAGGAGAATATACAGCTTTTGTCGCAAATGGTTGGATTTCTTTTTCAGAATGCCTGTTAGTTGTTAAAAAAAGAGCGGAATATATGCAGGAAGCTATGAAAGATATTAATGGAGGAATGGCTGCAGTTATTGGGTTAAATCGTTCAAAAATAAAAGAATTATGTCAACAACTTTCAAGAAAAGAAGAGATCATAGAAGCAGTTAATTTTAATTCAGCTCAACAAATAGTGGTAGCTGGGCATCGTAATCTAATTGAAAAATCTACTGAAGCATTCAAAAAAGCTGGGGCAAAATTGGTTAAAGTCATCCCTGTAAGTATTGCTGCACACACTTCATTGTTAGAAGGCTGTAAAGAAAAACTATATAAATTATTGAAAAATATAGATTATTCTTCTCAAAATTATCCTGTCCTTCATAATGTAGATGCTGAGTCAAAAGATAACGAAACTGCTATAATAGAATCTTTAGCATCCCAAGTTCATAGCCCAGTCGAATGGACGAAGATAATTGAGAATATGAAGAATTTTGGTATTCAGAAATTTGTTGAAATAGGGCCAGGTAATGTACTTACAGGTCTAAATAAAAGAATTGATAAGGAATTGGTCACAATTTCTATTGGAAACTATGAAAATATAGGTGATGCCTTGGAGTTGATTTCTTGTGAAAAATGAAAAAATAGCAGTAATAAGTGGCGCAAACAGAGGAATAGGAAAGGAAATTCTAATTGCATTAGCCAAATCTAAATACACAGTAATAGGGACCTCAAGATCTAACGAGGGCGCAGAAGTTATCAATAAAATAATCAAAGACAATGATTGTAATGGAGCTGGACATGTTTTAGATGTTAAATCCACAGAATCTATTGCTTCTTTGAATGATTTTATAAAAAAAGAATTTGGTGTCGTTTCTGTGCTTGTCAATAATGCTGGAATAAACAAAGATAATTTGCTTATCAGAATGTCTGAAGAAGAATGGGATGAGGTAGTGAGTACAAACTTATCATCACTTTATCGCATGTCTAAAGAATTTTTAAAAGATATGATGAAGAATAGGTTTGGGAGGATAATAAATATTGGCTCTGTGGTCGGCCTTATGGGGAATGCAGGACAAACAAATTATGCTTCTACTAAAGCAGGTCTGATTGGTTTTACCAAATCATTAGCTAGAGAAGTAGCTACTAGAAACATTACTATAAATTCAATTTCGCCAGGATTTATAGATACCGATATGACTAAGGCCATGACTGAAGAACAGAAAAAAGCTTTAATAAATTCTATTCCGCTTGCACGCATTGGAGAGGCATCAGAATTAGCTGCAGCAGTAAAATTTTTGGCATCTGATGATGCTTCATATATCACAGGCGAAAATATTAATGTAAATGGTGGGTTATATATGTGAAATTCTCTTAATATCTTGTAGAATACTCATAAACCTATAAAAAAATTCAAACTTAAAGAGGAGATAGACAAAAAATGAGCGACATAGATGAACGAGTGAAGAACATCATTGTTAAGCAACTTGGAGTAAAAGAAGAAGAAATTAAAAATGAATCAAAATTTGTTGATGATCTTGGAGCCGATTCTCTAGATACTGTAGAACTAGTTATGGCCTTGGAGGATGAGTTTGATACCGAAATCCCAGATGAAGAAGCAGAAAAAATAACATCCGTTCAACAGGCAATTGATTATATAAACGCAAACCTCAAATAAAAGCAAAATGCAAAAAAGAAGAGTCGTTGTTACAGGGATGGGTTGTTTAACACCTATCGGAAACACAGTTGATAGTTTTTGGCAATCACTCTTAGCAGGAAAGTCAGGCGCATCAACAATAACTACTTTTGACATAACTAATATGCCAGTTAAATTTTCGGCTTCAGTTAAGAATTTTGAAGTTGATAAATACTTGGATTCAAAAGAACAACGCAAAATGGATTTATTCCTTCAATACGGAATGGCGGCAGCAATAGATGCGGTAGCAGATTCTGGAATAGATTCAAACAAAGTTAATCTTGATAGAGTGGGAGTATCGATTGGTTCTGGAATTGGAGGATTGCCCTACATAGAAGATACAAGATCAGTTTATGACAAAGAAGGTCCACGAAAAATTTCTCCTTTTTTTGTTCCGGCGTCAATAATAAATATGATTTCCGGAAACCTATCCATTAAATATGGATTTAAAGGACCAAACTTATCCATCGTAACTGCTTGCACAACTGGAACACATAATATAGGAGAAGGTTATCGCCAAATACAATTTGATCATGCAGATATTATGATATGTGGTGGAGCTGAAATGGCAACTTCTCCGCTTGGTGTTGGTGGTTTTGCCGCAGCTAGAGCTTTATCAAAAAGAAACGACTCTCCAGAAACAGCTAGTAGACCATGGGATAAAGATCGTGATGGCTTTGTTCTAGGTGATGGTGCAGGCGTAATTGTATTAGAAGAATTAGAACATGCGAAAAAAAGAGGTGCTAAAATATTTGCTGAAGTTGTTGGATATGGGATGAGTGCAGATGCTTACCATATGACACTTCCATCAGAAACAGGTGAAGGTGCAAGCAGATGTATGCTAAATGCGCTTAAGGATGGTGAAATTAATTCAAATCAAATTAATTATATCAATGCACATGGGACATCAACGCCAGCTGGAGATGTAGTTGAGGCTAAAGCAATTAAGAATGTTTTTGGAGATAATTCTAAAAAACTGACAGTTAATTCAACAAAATCGATGATAGGGCATTTATTAGGTGCGGCAGGAGGTGTAGAAGCTATTGTTACCATACTTTCTATCACAAATAAGAAAGTGCATCCTACGATTAATATTTTCGAACAAGACCCTGAATGCGATTTAGACTTCAATCCAAATGCTGCAAAAGACCTATCAATTGATTACGCTCTTTCTAATTCATTTGGATTTGGTGGCACTAATGGATCTCTAATCTTTTCTAATTTTAATTAGAATTATGAATGAATAGAACTAAATTTAACGTCTACATCAACAAAAAGACAATCCCTTGGAATGATAGAGGCTTTAACTATGGAGATGGAGTCTTTGAAACAATATTAATTAAAAATAACCAACCTATTTATCTTAAAGATCATATAAAAAGAATGCATGCGGGCTGTTCAGCATTAAAAATCTTAAAACCAAAAGAAGCTCTAATCATAAAAAGCATACAATCGTGCATTGGAAAAACAAACCAATGTGTTGTTAAAATAATTTTAACAAGAGGGGTTTCTAATTTTGGTTATAAAATTCAACCAGACATCACGCCAAACATTTATTTCTTTAAAATTAAACTGAGAAGATCAATTATTGGTGAAAAAATTAAACTAAGCTTTTCTAAATACCATTTAAAAGATAATTCTCAACTTTCAAAAATCAAACATTTGGGGAGGCTAGAGCAGGTGTTTATTGCAAATAATTTACAACAACAAAAAAGATTTAATGATTTAATTGTCTGTGATGAAAGAAATAATATAATAGAGTGCTTATCTTCAAATATTTTCTTCATCAAAATCATAGGTGAGAAATTTATCTTTTATACACCCAAAATAAATGCTTGTGGAATTGAAGGAATAATGAGAAATAAGATCATCAAATATTTAAGAAGCGCAAACTTAAATATAAATATTATCGAAATAAATAAGAAAAAATTTAATCTATATGATAGTTGTTTTACCACGAACTCTATACAGGGGCTTAATTTCATTGATCAAATTGATAAAAAGAAATTTTCAAAACCAAAGTTATTGTATAATAAACTCAAGAGATTTATTTACTTGAATAAGAATGACTAAAGCTAAATTTATTGTTTTTGAAGGGAATGAGGGAACTGGAAAATCAACGCATATAGATTTTACATCAGATTACCTTACTAAGAATAATATAAAACACATTGTGACAAGAGAGCCTGGAGGTACGCCTGCAGGTGAATCTATAAGAAAAATTTTATTAGACAATAAATCAAATCTAGATCCTTTTTCAGAATCTTTATTATTTTATGCGTCGAGGATTATTAATTATCATAGTGTAATATTAAAAGCATTGGATAATGGTAAAAGTGTAATTTGTGATAGATTCCATTATTCAACTCTGGTATATCAAGGGCTATCTAAAATTAATCAAAATGTAATCAATCTCCATAAATCTCTAGACAAATATTTTGCAGAGAAAATCTCATTAATCTTTTACTTAGATGCAGACATTGATACTTGTCTATCAAGAATTAATAAAAGGGAAAGTTCTGATAAATTTGAAAGTAAAGGCAAAAAATTTCTAGAAAAGATTCAGAAGAGTTACTCAGAAGTATTTAAGGATAATAAAAAGGCCATAAAGGTTGAAACTAATCAGGACAAAGATATTGTTAATAAAACTATAATTAAGAACATAGATAAGTTATTTAATGATAAATAGTAATATAAAAGATAATTTTCAAAAATTTTCAAAGCAATATAATTTTGAGAAGAGCAATTATAATATTATTTTATCTGGCAATGATAGTTGCGGAAAGTATGCGTTAGTCGAGCGAATAATTTCAGAATATTATCAAAAGAATAATTTTAAATTAAACATTCCTTTATCAAATAATCCAGATATTTTACATTTATCTTTACCGATTTATGATAAATCTGGGAAGCTTATTGAAACTATTAGCAACAAAGAAAGGCTTATGTATAAATTTGGTTTTGAAAAGAAGATTAATGATAATAGGGTAGGTACAGAAATCACAATTAACCAAATTAGAGAGATGACAGAATTTGTTAGCTATTCATCCAGATATAATCATAAATTTATAATTATTAACAATATTGAAGATTTAAATAATGAAGCCAGTGCAGCATTTCTTAAAACACTTGAAGAAACAAACTCTCCAACAGTATTCTTGTTGCTCAATTCTGAAATAGACTTAGTTCCTGAGACAATTAAGAGTAGATGTCATACGTTTAATTTTATTACAAATGAAAACAATTTATCAGATTCTACTATGCTTGAGTATTTTGTATCTTCAAAACCTACTTTAAGAGAAATACTTGAGAAAAAAAACTATATGGAGGATTATCATCTGATAGAGAATGAACTACATTTATTGTATGAAAAAAAAGTTGATCCAATAGTTTTATCAGAAAAATGGCAGACAAGAGGGGTAATAATAATTGACTATCTGATTTCTATTTTTAGCATTTTAATGAAAGGTAGATTTATTCATGATAATAGTTCAATCAAAAAGCTCTATAATTCACTTTCTCAATTAATTAATATCACACCATCTCGTTCGATTAAAATATTAACTATACTCTTAGATAATAAAAAGAACTTATTTTATAATCTGAATCAAAAATTTTACTTTGATAATTTATTGATTGTACTAAATAAAAATTTGTACTAACATCCACTTTATGAAAAATACAGACAATAAGAAAGTGATTCAAATGTTTAAGCATGACAACACATCAGCAACTGTTATGCCTGTTGCTAATACATTTGAAATGAGAAGAGGGGGCACATTAGATAATCTAGAAATAGCTTATGAAACATGGGGTAAACTCAATCAAAACAAGACAAATGTGATTGTTGTTTTTACAGGATTGTCTGCTAGTTCTCATATTTCGGCATCTAATAAAAATAATTCTCCAGGTTGGTGGGATTCAATGGTTGGTTCTGGAAAAGCAATTGATACAGATAAATTCTATGTAGTTTGCATTAATTCTCTTGGAAGTTGCTTTGGATCAACGAGTCCCGTCAGTATTAATAAAAAAACTTCTAAACCATATAGATTAGCTTTTCCTGCTTTAACGATTGAAGATATGGCCAATGCATCTAATCTTTTAATTGATAAACTAGGCATCAATAAAATTAAAGTTTTAATTGGACCATCAATGGGTGGAATGCAGGCACTGGCATATTCGGTCTTACATAATAAATCTATAGAAAATATAATTTTCATTTCTACTGCTACTCAAGCACTACCATTTGCAATTGCAATTCGTTCATTACAGCGTGAAGTTATAAGAAAAGATCCTCTTTGGAAAAATGGATTTTACTCTTATGAAGAGCCGCCTTTAAATGGAGTAAGAATTGCACGTAAATTGGGAATGACTTCATACAGGTCATCGACTGAGTGGATCCAGAGATTTGGAAGAAAGAAGACAACTGGAACGTTAATAAATCAAAATACATTTGGAATTGATAACACAAATTTTGAATATGAAATAGAGGCATATTTAGAACATCATGCAGTGAAATTTCAAAATATTTTTGACGCTAATTGTTACCTTTATTTGTCACGTGCAATGGATTGGTTTGATCTTGCAGATCATGGCGATTCTACAGTTGATGCATTATCAAAAACAAATATCAATAAAGCTTTAGTGTTAGGAGTAGATACTGATACATTGTTTCCAATTCAACAGCAAAAAGAAATTGCAGAAGGCCTATCTTTAGCTGGGACGCAAGTTACTTTTAAAACCTTAGATTCAATTCAAGGCCATGATTCATTTTTAGTAGATACTGAAAAATTTTCAGATCCAATTAAAGAATTCCTTAATAGTTTGTGATTAACTTTAAAATATTTCTTTTATTCTTTTTACTATTCTTTTTTAATATTGTAAAAGCCTATGAATATGAGGGGATTGTCAAGAAAGTATCAGATGGAGATACAATTATTGTACAAACGAATAATAAGAATATAAAAATTAGATTATTATACATTGATGCTCCTGAAATAAAGCAAAACTATGGAAATGCTTCAAAAAAATTTTTACAAGACCTAATCTTGAATAAAAAAATTCTAGTAGACACAAAAAAAAATGATAGATATGGAAGGCAGTTAGCAGAAATTTATCTTTATACAGATGATAAAAAGATATTTATTAATGCAAAAATGATAAAAAGTGGCAATGCTTGGGTATATATATCAAATAGATCCAACAATTATCTAATTAATTTGGAGGAGCATGCTAGAACCCATAAGTCCGGTTTATGGAATTATCCTCCTATCATAGAACCTTGGACTTTTAGAAAAAAATAATAGAATATATATATAGAGTAAATCTAAACTAATTATATAAATGATAAGAAAATCAATAGTATATGGATTAATTTTAATATTTGCTGCGTCATGTGCTACACCAAAGGCGATGGATATACGTCAACCTGGTGATGAGGTTATGAGCTGCAAAGAGTTACTCCTTGCTTACGAAGCAGCAAATCTTAATGAAGATACGGCTCATCAAAACAAGGGTGCTACAGATGAAAATATCCTTTCCGGTTTATTCTTTTTTCCAGCATATTTCGTGACATACGGAACATCTGTTCATGCAGAATACAATGCCTCTGAAAGAAAAGAGCATTTATTGCGCTTATACCAGAAAAAAGGGTGTGCAAAACCAAAAAATGCTCAGTACGAGGTCATGGTATCAAAAACACTAGTCCAACTTGAAACTCTTAAAGATCAATATTTAAGAGGTCTGATAAGTGAAGACGAATATATATTAGCAAGAAAACAACTGCTGATTAAATTTGAATAAAGAAAAATCGAATTTAATTCTACCAATACTTCTAGCTGGAGGTGAAGGTACTCGAGTAAACAAATATATCTCTGATGGATTACCAAAACAATTTTCTAATTTTTTTGGAAAAAAAACATTATTTGAACAGACATTATTAAGATTTTCTGATGATAGGGTATTTGAAAAACCAATTGTAATTACCAATGAAAAATATAAATCATATGTAAAAGAACAGTCTAATAAAGTCAGTATAGAATTAAGTGAGATTGTTTGCGAACCAGTTGCAAAAAATACAGCCGTAAGTTGTATACTTGGTTCACATCTTTCCGAAAAAATATATGGTGAAAAACTGGTAATCATAAGTCCAACGGATCATTTAATGAAAAATTTTAATTTGAATGAAAAAATAATAGATATAATGATCAAAAGAATGCAAAGCAAAATATTGCTGATTGGTGTTATCCCAAAATATTGTTCTTCTGAATATGGGTATATTGAATTTAAAGAAGAAATTCCAGAAACACAAAATTTGTACAAAGTTAAAAGTTTTCTAGAAAAACCTGATAATTCTTTAGCTAAAAAAATATATAATAATGACAATTTTTTATGGAATACCGGTATTTTCCTTTTTAACAATAGAATACATAATTTAGTTTTTAAAGATAAATTCTTTAATACTTACCAAACTATTTCTCTCGTTATAGATAACTCTAAAAAGATTGATGATTGTATTATATTGAATAGCGATACGTTTAAAACAATTATGACAAATGATCCTTTTGATAAGATGTATCTAGAAACAGCATTTTCTGAAGCTATTGTTACAAAACATGATTCAAACTGGTATGATTGTGGAAGTCAAACTTCAATTGAATATTTAAAAAAGGTAAATTTAATCTAATGAAAATTCTTGGTTTATCTACAATGGGGAATAGTGCAGCTGCAATCACTATTGATGGAAATGTAGTTGCTGCTATAGAAGAAGAAAGATTAACTAGATTAAAAAACGATGGTGGCTTTCCTATTTATGCAATAAGAGCATGCTTAGATTCTGCAAATATAAAAATCTCTGATCTAGATCAAATTGCTGTTTATTGGCAACCTTGGAGATTTATGAATAGAAGCCTTGCTGTTTTAAAAGGAGCTATTACTGATCCAAAAAATTTAAAATTTCGTGCCAAACGTGTGGCAGAAATTATACGGGGAAGAGATAATATAAATGATAATTATCCTGAATTAAGAGGATCTTGGATAGATTTATTTAGAATTAAATCAATTATAAAAAAAGAATTTGGTAATTTTTCTGTACCTATAAAATATTATGACCATCATGATTGCCATGCTGCAAGCGTTCTTCATCTTGCACATCATAAACGTACTATCTGTCTTACTTATGATGGAGGAGGGGAATCAGATTCAACAGTAATATATTCTGTAAATGGAGATATTCAGAGAAGATTAAAGACAATTTTATGGCCTAACTCTTTAGGTCATTATTATAGCGCTTTTACAGGTTTTTTAGGCTTTAGAATGTTAGAAGGAGAATACAAAATGATGGGTTTAGCTCCATACGGAGAGCCTCTATTCAAAGATTATATTTTAAATGAGATTTTGCAAAAAAAAATTAATGGGGAGTATGAATTAAACACTAAAGTCTTAAATTATCATGCTGCATTACGAGGTGTATTTTCATCAGAATTGGAAAGTAAGCTTGGTAAGCCCAGACAACCAAATGACAAATTTAATGATCATCATCATAATATAGCGTCAAGTGTTCAATCAGCATTCGAAGAAATTTTTTTTCATATGTTGGTTTGGGCAAAAGAACAGGAACCAAATTTTGAAAACCTTTATATTGCAGGTGGTTGTGGTTTAAATGTTACAGCCAATGGTAAAGTTATAAAAAATAAATTATTTAAAAATATTTTAATTCCTCCAGCTCCACATGATGCTGGATGTGCAATAGGAGCTACATTTCTTGCAGAAAAGAAATATGCAAAACTTAAATCAGTTTCGCATAACTCCTTAACAATGAATACGCCATATCTTGGAAAAACATATAGTGAAGATGCTATTAAACTTGCATTTAAAAATAAAGGCCTACCTTTACCGAAAAAATTTAATGAGGATGAATTGTTAGAATTAATTTCTACGGCACTTTCACGTAAGGAAGTAATAGCTTGGTTCCAAGGCGCTTCTGAATTTGGACCACGAGCATTGGGAAATAGGTCATTTATTGCAGATCCAAGAGATGACTCCATCCGCAATATTTTAAATAAAAAAATAAAAAAAAGAGAATTGTTTAGACCATTTGCTCCATCATGTAAAATAGAAGTTGCTAATGATTTTTTTGAAATTGATCAAGCTTCTCCTTATATGAACATTGTTGCAAACGTTAGAGAGGACAAGAAGAATATAATACCGGCAGTAACGCATATAGATGGTACTGCAAGAGTCCACACAGTAGATAAAGAAACTAATCCATTATATTGGAAATTGATTGATGCGTTTGAAAAGAAAACAGGCATTGGGGTTGTTTTAAATACTTCTTTTAATATACAAGAACCTATTGTAGAAAACCCATCACAAGCGATTGATTGTTTCCTTAGAAGTTCTGTGGAATGGTTAGTGGTTGGTTCTTATATATGTGATCAGAAATGGAGAGAAGAGGTGGAGGATAAATAATGGTAAAGGGGTGCTACTTATCAATTGATTTTGAAGATTTTTCTCATGACCTACAACGATCTTTGGGTATAAAAAAACCTCAAACTCGTAAGAACGCTCTAATGTTTTCTATTGAACGTATAATGAAAACTATAAAAAATTCTCCAGGTTCAAACGAAGTTACTTTTTTTACAACTGGACAAGTTGCACGAGATCATGGAGAAATTATTAAAGAATTATCTAATAATGGGCATGAGATAGGATGTCATAGTTATTATCATGACAATGTCCATAAACTTGGGAGAAAATCTTTTGCAAGAGTTTTGGATGAAGCGATAGATGTAATAAGCAAGTCTTCAGGAAAAACAGTCTATGGTTTTAGGGCTCCAAGTTTTTCTATTCTTCCGCATGATGATTGGGCGTATGAAGAGCTAGCTAAGAGATTTCTTTATGATTCGAGTTATGTTTGTGAAGAAAGGGATCAACCTGAGAAAACTACAGACACGAAAATTTTTGGTGATAACAAGCTCATAGAATTTCCAATATATAGTCATAAGGTTTTACCTGGATTCAAGGCAAGAGTAATAGGGGGTACTTATTTAAAGGTATTGCCACTAAATATAATAAAAAAACTGATGAATAAGGCTGTCGAAGCTGGTTTTTTACCTTTGATCTACCTACACCCATATGAATTTCTTAGCGATAATGAATTTTGGGTAAAAAGCTCAGAGCTTAAAGAGATTTCAATACTTCGTCGATTTTACTGGCAAATCAGGCAAAATCAGTGGCTAACCATAGGGAATAAGAATCTTTTATTCAAACTCTCTGAGATACTTAAAGTTTTTCCTAATATGGGAACTATGAAAAGCCATCTTGATTAGATATCTCTATCTTATAGATGATTAAGGATTTCTTTTTAACTGGTTGAAATTTATAGCAAATAGAATTATTGCTAGGATTTCATACAATACATAAGAAATTTGATAGATGACAGGGAAGGATATAAATTTGGATAAATATCTATATTTAGGGATATTTGCCCATAGAATGATAAATGCACCTAAACCTGCATAGATTTTGTCGTTATATATAACATGTAGTCTGTGTAATAGTTCTCTATGTGACTTCCCAGAAATTTTAGAACAAATATCTATATCATTGATATCTATCCATTTAATATCATTATATCTAAGTTTTTTATAATGATTAATTTCTTTGGAACATATTGGGCATTTGTTGTTAAAGAGAACTTTGATCATACTTTGGAATAGGTAGGTTTGCAGAAATGTATCTATATATTCGCATAATATATATTATGTCTAATTATAATATCAAATTAGTGAAATGTATAGAAAAGCTGCTGATTATGAACTGTAAATGAATTGATAGCATCTTTGCCTTGATCAGATAGAAGCCACGCACTAAAGATATTTACAAGCTCTCGCTTAGTGTTAGGACATTTTTTTTGATTAATCGTAACAATGCTATAGATATTGAGTAAATAAGTATCTTTAATCGGAATTATATGATGATTATATTTATTCTTAAATTGCAACCAAGTGGCATTATCTGATAACACATATGCATCGAGGTTTATTGCAATATTGAGCGTTGCGCCCATTCCCAGGCCTGATTCTAGGTACCAATCCCCGCTATTAAGGATAGGATTTATTTCCGCTCTATTCCAAATTCTTGTCTCTGCTTTGTAGGTTCCGCTATTATCTGATCGTGTTAAGAATGTAGATTTAGTATTAGCAATTTTTATAAATGCAGAAACAATATCATCATTTGAAGAAATATTAGCTGGATTAGACTTAGGGGTAACTAAAACAAATTTATTATACATAAGTACTTGTCGAGTTTTTCCAAAATTATTTTTAATAAATGCAATTTCATCTGTTTTTGAATGGACTATTAGTAAGTCAGCATCGCAATTTTTAGCATTAGTAATTGCCTTACCGGTTCCAGCAGCTACATATCTTATCTCTATTTGATTAAATTCATTAAATTTAGGAATTATATATTCAAGGAAGCCAGAATCTCTCAATGAAGTGGTAGTTTGTAGAAGTAAAAAATTATCAGACGCAGAAGTTGTTTTATGATTAAGAACCAAGAGTAATAATATCACATAATTAAATATTGTTTTAATAATGATCATTGAAAATAATAAGTAGAAGTCAGACTTTTTGGGTTATTAAGAATCTCATTTGAAGACCCTTGTTCTAATAATCTACCGTTATCAAAATATAAGATTTCATTAGCCAATCTTTTAGCTTGAATAATATCATGTGTAGTCATAATGACTTTTACTTTTTGTTTTGTTACTTGTTTAACAAGGTTTTCAATAATTAAAGTAGCTGATGGATCTAAACTGCTGCTTGGTTCATCTAAAAACAAAA
>JAYZKL010000016.1:0-16397 GCA_036163455.1 Pseudomonadota bacterium | reverse complement strand
ATACTAGGTCTTTATCTATTTAACATCCAAGCTAAAATAAATAATCAGTCTCATAATTAGGGAGAGGTGTCCGAGTGGTTTAAGGAGCACGCTTGGAAAGCGTGTATACAGGAAACTGTATCGTGGGTTCGAATCCCACTCTCTCCGTGATAATATAGTGGCATGCTTTATTTTTATGGACACAATTGTTTTTTAATTGAGACAAAGACCGCGATACTAGTGACAGACCCTTGGTTTTCAAATAAAGGTGCTTTTTTTGGCAGTTGGTTTCAATATCCAGATAATGAAATATACAAAGAGACAATCCTAGAAAAAATACAAAATAAAGATTCTTTTATTTATATAACACATGAGCATCAAGATCATTATGATGAAGAGACAATAAAGGAGTTCGCTAACCATACAAAATTTATAATCCCAGAATACAAAGATTATTATTTAGAGAACAAGCTTGAAGGTTTTGGATGTGAGATACATACAATATCTAATCAAGGAATATTGGATATTAGCTCTGATTTGAAAATTTCAGCTTATATATCAGATATTGGCGTTAATCATGATAGTGCTATATTGGTCGAAACGAATGATTTCACATTTTTAAATCAAAATGACTGTAAAATATTCGATGTTGTAAGAAATATTAAAACCCCAATTGATTTTTATAGTGTCCAATTCTCAGGAGCAAGTTGGCATCCAGTTTGTTACACAAATTATAGTGAAGAAGAAAAGGCAAGCATAAGTTATGAAAAATCTCAAGTTAAGCTTAAGAATGTTTTAAATGCAATAAGAGCAATTAAACCCAAATACTTTTTACCGGCAGCTGGCCCCGCAATATTTCCTTTTTTGGATCAGAGTTTATCTTTGGGTAAAGAAAATATATTTACTCATCAGGATAAATTACATGATTATCTTACACAACATGATATTGAGAATATCATCTATGCAAGACCAGGCGACGAAATACTCACAAATAAAAAAACTCATCCTATTAACCCACCGACTGAAGTTGAGCTGGTAAATTACCGGGAGAAAAAATTTAATCATTGGGAAAGCTTGAAGTATCAATTTGATAAACAAAGTTTAATCAATGAAGTAAAGTTGAGACTAAGCGAGATTATAGATATAGCTATTCAGGGTACACCTCTAGTAATATTTAGCTGGGGTACTAATCCGCATGAGAAAATTGCAATAAACTTAAATGATAAAACTATTGTAGAGGATATTGGGCAACCAGAAAAGTATTACGAAATATCAGCAGATAAAAAATACTTTTCGTTAATGCACTCAGGTTTTAGGTGGCAGGATGTGTACTTATCACTACGCGCAAAAGTAACAAGGGTTCCTGATAATTTTAACAATCTGGTGAACGCCTTTATTTTCTCGGATACAAGCAATATAAAAAAGAGCATGCTATCATTCATAGATATCCCTAATGAGAGAATAAAAATAAAGGGAAAGGACGGATACTATGAAATAGACAGATATTGCCCGCATAATAGTGGTGATCTCTGTGAGGCTGACGTGAACGAGAATAATGAAGTTGTATGCCCACGACATGGCTGGAAATTCTCCTTATCCAATGACGGTAAAGTGAAATCAGGAACATATACAATCAATGCTAAAAAGATTAATGAGTAGAATATAATGGTGAAAAAATTTTCATTTATTACAATTATTATATCAATTTTGATAGTTTTACAATTTGATAAGGTAGATGCTGAATCAATGTCTACCAAGGATGCAAAAGTCTATTTTATTGCTCCGTCAGATGGACAAACAGTACACAACCCAGTCAAAATAGTTTTTGGAATATCGGGCATGAAAATACTGCCTGCAGGAATTAATGAAGAGCATTCAGGTCACCACCATCTACTAATTGATTTGCCTGTTCTGCCAAACTTAAATCAACCAATACCATCTGATAAGCAACACATGCACTTTGGTAAAGGGCAAACGGAAACAATCATCAATTTAACTGAAGGGGAACATACTCTGCAATTATTATTTGCTGATTATATACATATAGCGCATAAACCACCTTTATTTTCTGACAAAATTAAAATTATTGTAAAGAATCATAATGATTGAGAGCATTAAAAAGGAAGAGATAAATATAAAAAGCTCTGTAGACTTTTTAGTTCCATTTACTAATGTTGTAGTAAATTTATTATCTTCAGTTGATTTAGTTAAAAATGATTTGGAAATTAAATTAGGAGAATTACAGATTAATAAAATTTCAGATGATGAGGGGAGATTAGAATTTTCTTCCATTATATTAGATTTTGAAATTTATATTCTTTATGTAAGAGCTAGAAGCTTTGTTTTTAAAATAGATGGATTATCTCACTATACAGGATTCTCTTTTATGGAAACAAACAAAGGTATCAGAACCATGGATAATCTTGGAGAAAACCCAATGCCTGCGGCAAGAGAATTAAAAGAGCAATTTCTCAAAAATTATAAGAGACCATATCTGGTTACCAAAACATTTTTAGAATTTTATAATAAAAATAGTTGATTTTAAAAAGCTAGTCAGCCACTTCTATATCTTCTTCAACACACTCAGATCCGTGTTGGACTTCTATGATATGACATGGTTCTTCAAAAGGATTATGCGCTCTATGCCAGGTTTTTACTGGTATATTGTATGCATCTGAAAGAGGCTTTAATAAGTCTTCATTAACTTTACACTTACCTTTTACAACATACCACATTTCAGACCTCTTAAAATGTCTTTGGTTTGACAGACTTTTACCTGGCTCTATAACAAGTTCTTTAACTTTTATGTTTTTACCGATAGTGTGAACTACTCGATAGTAACCCCACGGCCTTTCAACTTTAGATTTCATTATATTAATATATTAACAAAAAAGAGTCGTTTCGAATCATATTTTCTTCGTGTTACTATAGAAAGATGTCCAATAAAAAATTAACAACTGTTTTTAAAGATGAGCCAATTGAGGTAAATCAAAATTTTTTAGAACGTGTTGTAGTAAATAGCAAAAAAGAGCCTTGGCATCAATCTCCTTCTGATGGAGTTGAGAGAATTTATCTAGAGAGAAACAATCAAGGAGAAAAAGCAATTGCTACATCTATAGTCAGATTTGCTCCTAATAGTTCTTTTGAAGAGCATATACACGAAGCAGGTGAAGAATTTTTTGTTTTAGATGGTATTTTTGAAGACGAATATGGATCTTATCCAAAAGGTACATATATACGAAATCCGCATGGGTCGAAACATAATCCCTTTAGTAGAGATGGTTGTACTATTTTTGTAAAACTTAGACAATTCAGTAAAAATGACGACAAGCGTGTTATAAAAGATACGCTCAACAGTTCATGGCTTCCTGGATTAGTACCTGGCTTATATGTTATGCCACTTCATGAATTTGAGGATGAACATACTGCATTAGTTAAATGGGAACCAAATACACAATTTAACACTCATCAGCATTGGGGCGGTGAGGAGATCTTTGTTCTCGAAGGAACATTTTTTGATGAATATGGTGTTTACCCGAAAGGTTCTTGGATACGTAGTCCTCATTTAAGTCAACACAAACCATATACTGAGAAGGAAGGAGCTCTTATATTTGTAAAAACTGGGAATTTAAAGCATGATTGATATAAAATATTAGAATGAATAATGATGTCTTAGCGCTAAAATACAGACCTAAAAAATTTGATGAAGTAGTTGGCCAGGACTTTATAGTTCAAACTCTATCAAATTCAATTTCATTACAAAAAATACATAACGCCTATCTTTTTTCTGGAACTCGTGGAGTAGGAAAAACAACTATTGGAAGGATATTTGCTAAGTCACTTCTTTGTGAAAAAGGAGTATCTGTTAATCCATGTGGAACCTGCAGTTCTTGTATTCAAATTGACTCGGGAAATCATCTTGATCTTATTGAAATAGATGCTGCATCAAGAACAAAGGTTGAAGATACAAGAATACTAATGGAGAATGTGCAATATTCTCCAACATCTTCAGCATTTAAAGTATACCTAATTGATGAAGTACACATGCTTTCTGATAAAAGCTTTAATGCTTTGCTTAAAACAATTGAAGAACCTCCAAAACATGTCAAATTCTTATTAGCAACAACTGAGCCTGAGAAACTTCCAGAGACAGTTTTATCTAGGTGTTTACATTTTAAATTATCAACAGTGGATACAAATACGATTAATAATCATGTTTTAAATGTACTTACAAAAGAAAATATCAAGTTTGATAAAAATGTTACTGAAATCATATCTAGGGCTGCAAAGGGAAGCATTAGAGATGGATTAAGCATTCTGGAACAATGCATAGCCTATTGTAATGGAGATTTAAATTCAGAAAAAATTAAATTATTATTAGGAGAAGTCGACAGCAAAATTATAGAAAGCTTAATTTCTAATATTTTTATATTTAATTCTGAGAAATTAATTGAATCTATAGAAAAACTATCCCCTAATTCTAATTATGAGAAGATTATTGATCTAATCATTAGCACTTTTTATAAAATAACTCTTTTTAAGATTAAGCCAGATTTTATTGATAAGAATAGTCATGATTTTAAATTTATTGAACAACAATCTAAGATTATAGACTCCAAAGATTTGCAATTGTTTTATCAGATTGCAATTACATCAAAAAAAGATTTTAAATTTTCTACCAACAAACGTGACCACTTAACAATGATTCTTTTACGCATGATTCTCTTCAATAATGATAATGCTAGTAGTGAATCAAAAACTAATAATAATAATACCCGCAAACCTGATAATAATTTTCAAAGTACACTTAAAAGTGATGACAAAAAGCTAGATGAAAAGCATAAGGCTAATGGTGAAACCAATGGAACTTTGTTCAAAGAAGATAAGATTTTAGAAGGTTTCGTATGGGATGATATATATAGCAAGCTTGATATATCGGGTTTATCATTAGATTTAGCTAAAAATTCAATATATATGCCTTATATGAATGGAAAAGCGGTGCTTAAAATTTCTAGCAATAAGAAAGATGTCTATCCAAAAACTTGTATTGATAATTTGATAAATCAAGTTAATCTATTTATTGATAAAAAAATGTCTGTGGAAGTAGAGTATGAAGAAGGACTAAATTCTCCAGCAATGAAAGAAGAACAGAAGGAAAAAGATGAAGCAGAAGCAGCATTCCATGTTGCAGATACTGATAAAAATATAAATAATATAAAAAAACATTTTGATGCAGAAATTGACAAAAATTCTATTACAAAAATTAAAGACAGATAGAGGCGGTTAACAGATGAGTTTATTTGATAAAATGAAGCAAGCAAAAGAGGTCTTAGGGAATGCAAAAAAAGCTCAAGAAGAAATTGAAAAAATTATGGTTCAAGGTGAATCAGGTGCTGGGGCAGTAAAGGTTACTATGAAAGGAAATCATAAAATCACTAATATAGAGATTGACCCTTCAGCCCTTAACAATGATAAGAAGATGTTAGAAGATTTGATTATGGCTGCTTGCAATGATGCTATCAATAAAGTTGAGAAAGAGATTAAAAATAAAATGGGGGATTTAATGAACCTTCCATCAGGATTCAAACTTCCTTTTTAGAAATGAAGCAATCCAAGAATTTAAATGATTTGATAGATGCTCTAACAATACTGCCTGGAGTAGGAAGAAAATCAGCTCAAAGAATGGCTTACCAACTAATAAGATCAAATAATGATTTAACACTCAATTTGGCTGACAAATTAAACAATATTACATCTAACATAGCTAGTTGTAAGGTTTGTGGAATTTATTTAGATATTGAAGATGTTGATAAACAAGTAAATGGAGAATGTCATATTTGTATTGCTCAAAATAAAGACCCATCAAAAATTTGTGTTACAGAATCCCCATCAGATGCCTATATTATTGATCAAAGCACTGATTATAATGGTTATTTTTTTGTGCTTGATGGCAGCTTATCCCCATTAGATGGAAGAGGGCCGATTGAAGTAGGAATTAAGAGGCTACAACAAAATCTTGAGGAAAAGAAAATTACTGAATTAATTCTTGCTACTAGTACAACGGTTGAAGGGGAAGCTACAGCTCATTATGTACAACAACTTGCTTCAAAAATGTCTATTAAAGTATCGAGAATTGCTTTTGGCATACCATTGAATGGCGAGTTAGGTTATTTAGACAGTGAAACCATATCTCATGCATTTAATGAGAGAAAAATTATTTAAATTTCTTTTCTGAAATTAAGAATCTAATTTTTTAATTCTTTCAAATACAGTTGGATGAGTATAGTAAAAAGCTGCATATAGAGGACTAGGTTTTAATATAGTTAAATTCTCTTTATAAAGTTTAGTAAGTGCAGATATTAAATCATTCTTATTTGTATATTTTTTTGCAAAATTATCAGCCTCATATTCATTTTTTCTTGAAAAAGAAGTTAGTAATGGAGTAATAAAAAAGCCTATCACAGGGAACAGCAAACTAAATGTTAAAATTATAGTTGATGGTGTAATGGTATTAACCCCAACGGCCATGAAAAAAATATCAAAATTGGATAACTTAAACATCATAAAAAAAATAAATAAGCTCAAGATCATATTTATCATAATAGATTTTAGAATATGTTTTTCTTTATAATGACCAATTTCATGGGCTAGCACAGATGTTATTTCGTTAATTGAAAGACTTTCAAGAAGAGTATCAAAGAAGACTATTCTTTTATTTTTATGAAAACCAGTAAAATAAGCATTTGAGTGTTTTGATCTTTTTGAGCCATCCATTACATAGACATTTTTAATATTAAAATCTACTTTCTCTGTTAAATTATCAATTGCTCCTAAAATATCTTTGTCAGCTATCTTTTTAAATTTATTAAAAAGTGGAGATATAATAGTAGGGTATACATATAATAAAATAATATTAAATAATAGAAAAACTATCCACATTAGCACCCACCAACTCTTTTCATAATTTAAATATAAAAATAAAAAAGATAAAAACAAAATTGATATAATGAAAATAGAAAGTATAAGAGAAATCAGTAAATCTCTAAAAAATAAATTCAACGACATCTTGTTGAACCCATATCTTTCTTCAATTACAAAAATTTTATAGAGGGTAATAGGTATTTCAAGTATGGATAATATTAGAAAGAATATTATTATAATAAGTAATTCTGGATTTACAAAGCTTAAGAAGAAAGTTTCTTTTGAATATAATGAAGCTATAATTCCTGAAAGATAATCTAGTCCACCACCAAATAAAAAGATATAAATTATAAAAATTTGTACAACTAAATTTAGCATTGAAATTATAAGCTTATCAGTATTATATAGAGCTGATTTTTCTAAATGCTGTCTATTAAGCTTCAATACATTCAATTCACTTTCTGTGATTTTCATTGATTTTATATATTTCATTTGGATAGCATCCAAAGCAAACTTTGTAATGAAGTATAGGAGTAGTGTAAATAGAATTAAGGATGTAGTCATATATTCAAGTATCAATTTATATTATATTTAAATATGATACTCTATGAAAATGAAAGATAAAAGCAACTTAATTTGGATTGATCTTGAAATGACTGGTTTGGATACACAAAGAGATCATATTATTGAGGTTGCAACAATTGTTACCGATAAAAACCTGAATATTTTAGCTGATGGACCAACTTATATTATTAACCAACCACAATCTGTGCTTAATAGTATGGATGATTGGAATACAAATCAACATAAGAAAAGTGGATTATTTGAAAAAGTAATTGATAGTACCACTAATGAAACCCAAGCTGAAAAAGGAACAATTAAATTTTTAGAACAATTTGCTTTTAAAGGACATTCACCTATGTGCGGCAACAGTATTTGTCAAGACAGGCGCTTTTTAGCGAGATGCATGCCTGAATTAGAATCTTTTTTTCATTATAGAAACCTTGATGTCAGTTCATTTAAAGAAGTTGGTAGACGCTGGTATTACGAAGATATCGCAAACTTTCAAAAAAGTTCAAACCATAGAGCGCTAGAGGATGTAAGGGATTCCATTGCTGAATTAAGGTATTATAGAAAGACAATATTTAAGATTTAGCAGTTATAAGTCTTAAGAAATTATTTTCCCTCACTCCGCCAATAAATGTATTCTTTTCAAATTTTTTATTTGGTAATGGATAATCTTCTGAATAATGTAGGCCCCTACTTTCTTTTCTAGTTAATGCAGACTTAATAATGAGTTTCGAAACCTCAATAATATTTCTTAGCTCTAGCAAATCAGTAGTTAGTTTATGTTGATGATAATATTCATTAGTTTCATTTTCGATAATTTTTATTCTTTGAAGAGCTCTCAATAATCGTTTATCTGATCTAACAATTCCAACATAATTCCACATAATTTTTCTAAGTTCATCCCAATTATGCGAAATCACAATATTTTCTCTAGATTCTGATACATAGCTGTCATCCCATTGAGGAAGTTTGTTAATTCCATGTTTAAAATTTAAAATAGAACCACTATTAATTTTTTTAGCACATTTCATTGCCATCACTAAGCATTCCAAAAGCGAATTACTAGCTAGTCTATTGGCGCCATGAAATCCAGTATGTGCAGCTTCACCCAAAACATATAGTCTCTCAACATCCGTTTCACCATCAATTTTTGTATGCACTCCACCACAAGTATAATGTGATGCTGGCACTACTGGTATTGGAGATTGTGTAATATCTAATCCAATTTCTAGACATTTTTTATAAATTAATGGGAATCTTTTCTTTATGAATGATGAAGGTTTTTGACTTATATCTAATAAAACATGTGAGTAGCCATATTTTTTCATTTCAGAATCTATTGCTCTAGCCACAACATCTCGAGGGGCAAGTTCTTTTCTATCATCATATTTTTGCATAAAAAATTTCCTATTTGGTGTCAGTAGTTTTGCTCCTTCGCCACGTAAAGATTCAGATATAAGAAAAGATTTCGCATGAGGATGAAATAGGCATGTTGGATGGAATTGTACAAATTCCATATTAGCAATTGTACAGCCAGCTCTATATGATATTGCAACACCATCACCAGTAGATGTTTTTGGGTTTGAAGTAAATTGGTATAATTTGCTTGCCCCACCAGTTGCAAGAATTACTCTTTCTGCTATATAAGTTTCAACGTTTTTTTTCTTTTGATTAAAAATATATGCGCCCAAACATGTATTTGATTTTCTAATATTAGATCTAGATGTTATTAAATCAATTATTTGGCAATTACTTAAAATTTTAATATTTTTTCTTGATTTTATTTCTTCTAACAATTTTTTATGTATAATCTTCCCTGTTTTATCCATAACATGATAGATTCTTCTCTCACTATGACCAGCTTCAAGGGTCAAATTAATAAAACCATTCTCCTTGGTAAATTCTATATTTTTTTTAATTAACCACTTTATAGCTTTTGGTGCTTCACTAATAATTTGCATAGCAATTTTCTTATCAACAAGGCCATGACCATTTTTCAGTGTGTCATAAAAATGCTTTTCAAAAGTATCTATCTTAGATGAAACAGAAGCTATACCTCCTTGCGCCCATGCAGTTGAACATTCATCTAATTGGTTTTTTGTAACTAAAGTAACATTAAATTTTTTTGAGATTGAGAGAGCAGTAGCTAATCCTGACAATCCTGAACCAGCGATTAAGATATCTGTCCTTTTAATGGAATTCATATATAGTAAAATAATATTATTAAAACCTATACAAAACCAATCTTTTCGGTATATTTTTATGGATATTAAAGATGATTTTACTCTAATTAAGGAATGTCTGGATGGTAATACAGGCTCATTTGAGATTATTGTAAAAAAGTATCAATTAAAAATAATTAGTCTTAGTTATAAATATACTAAAAATCATGCTGATGCCGAAGAGGTGGCGCAGCAGTCTTTTTTACGAGCCTTTAATTCTCTTGATAAATTTAGATTTGAGAGTCAATTTTCCACATGGATGCATAGAATAACCGTTAATTGTGCCCTTAATTTCATTAATTCCAAAGAAAAGGTTAAAGAAAAGGAAACTATTTCAATAGATTCTGGTCAAATAAATAAGCAGGAAGATTCGGGTAAAGATCCGCAAATTTCAGCAGGTAGTGACGCAGAAACCCCATATAATCATTACAATATGGGAAAATTAGCAGAACATACCGAAAAGGTTTATAATTCATTACCCAAAGACCTTAAATTGGTTGTAAAATTGAGGGAAATTGAGGATTTGAGTTATGAAGAAATTTCAGCTAAAACTGATATGCCAATTGGCACAGTGAGGTCGAGATTACATAGAGCTAGAGAAATAATGATAAGTGCTTTAAAGGACCATTTGGATGAGTAAAAATAATTTAAAAAATATAGAGATTCTATACCTTATTAAGTCTTTCTTAAAAAAGGACTTTCCTAGTTTTTTGTCAAAAGATTTTTCATCTAAAGTGATGTCAAAAATTAATGTTCAGCCGCGTAAAACATATTTTCAATATTTTACAAAATTAGCAATAGCTTCATCTTTTGCAATTGTCACGCTTGCTTTAATTAAAGTCATAAACTTTGATGCTTATAATTTTGAATCAACAACAATATCTAAAACTAAAACCCCAACATATAATACATCCAATCAGCAAATGGACAGTAACTGCCAACACAAAAATAAAAAAGCTGACTTGGATGGAAAAAAATGCAAATAAACCATAAGTCTTTTTTAAAGTTAACGCTCTTTGCTTTAGCATTTACATATTTAACTAATGTTTTTTCACAGACAGGGCTTCCTGATTTTACAACTGTCGTTGAAAAAAATATCCCTGCTGTAGTTATAGTGAATGCAACTAAAACAGTACAAGCTGGCTTTAATAATTCTCCTTTTAATTCACCAGACATACCTGATGAGTTAAGAGATTATTTTGGTAAGTTTTTTGATCCAAAAAATGGTAATAATCAGAATCAAAGGAGTACGCCTTCTTTTGGTTCAGGTTTTATATTAACCAATGATGGATACATCATGACAAATAATCATGTTGTTAGTAATTCAAGTGAAATTCTAATTACCTTAAGTGACGAAACAGTATTAGAAGCTCAGTTAATAGGTTCTGACTCAAGAAGTGATTTAGCTTTATTGAAAGTTGATGGAAAAAATTTACCAACAGTATCTGTTGCCACCGCTGATAACCTAAAAGTTGGAGAATGGGTTTTAGCAATAGGTTCGCCATTTGGATTTAGTCATACTGTAACAGCAGGAATTGTAAGCGGAAAACAGCGCAAATTGCCAGATGAAAGTTATGTTCCTTATATTCAAACAGATGTAGCTATTAACCCAGGTAATTCAGGGGGTCCATTATTTAATCTTTCAGGTGATGTAGTTGGCGTTAATGCACAAATATATACTAGAACAGGTGGGTTTATGGGAGTGTCCTTTGCTATACCGTCCGAAACAATGATGGATGTTTTTAACCAACTGAAAGATTCAGGTAAAGTTACGAGAGGGTGGCTAGGAGTTTTTATACAGGAAGTAGACAAGAATTTAGCAAAAAGCTTTGGGATGGAAAAACCAATGGGCGCAGTGATAGCAAAAGTCTTAAAAAATAGTCCAGCAAGTAAATCTGGATTAAAACAAGGAGATATTATTTTAAGTTTTAACGGAAAACCTATTAAAAAATCGCGTGATTTACCTCCGCTGGTAGGAATGACAGAAGTGAATACTAGGGCGAAGGTTGAGGTACTGAGAAACAAGAAAACCTTAAACATTTTTGTTCGAATTGAGGAATTACCAACAGAAGAGAAGATTGCTAGTATTGGAGATCAAAAAATTACTAAAACTCAAATTTCAGGCATAACAGTAAGCAATATCAATGATGTTACTAAGCGAGAACTCAATATTTATGGAGGAGTTAGAATTGATAAGATTACTTCAGAGCAATCTAATGATTCTGGAATCCAAGTCAATGATATTGTTACGCATATAAATAATGAACCGGTTTATAATATGCAAGATTTCAAAAATAAAATTGAAGATATTGGTGTAAGCAATTATGCTAATTTTTTAATCTATAGGAACTCAAACCCACTTTACTTAGCAATTAAGATTTCTAAATGATTGATGTTTATTTACTCTAGGCTATTATATAGAGTAAATGGAAAATATACGTAATATTGCGATAATTGCACACATAGATCATGGAAAGTCAACTTTAGCTGATCGACTAATCGAACAATACGGAAGCCTTTCTTCACGAGATATGAAAGAACAAGTTCTAGATTCGATGGATTTAGAAAGAGAAAGAGGCATCACAATAAAGGCTCAAACAGCAACACTAAAATATAAAGATCATCATGACATCTATACAATTAATATTATTGACACACCTGGACACGTTGATTTTTCATATGAAGTTTCTAGATCATTATCAGCATGTGATGGTGCGATATTAGTAATTGATGCAACGCAGGGAATAGAAGCTCAAAGCATTGCTCACTCAACTCTTGCAAAAAACCTTGGGCTTAAGTTAATACCTGTTATTAATAAAATAGATTTACCTTCTGCAAATATTGATGAAATTAAGAAAGACATAACAGAATTATTAAATATTGATGAAAAAGAAATAATTGCAGTTAGTGCAAAAAAAGGCATTGGAATTGAAAAAATATTTCCAGCAGTAGTATCAAATATACCTCCTCCAGAAGATAATGATTCTAACTACTCTAAAGCCTGCATTATAGATTCTTGGTTTGATAACTATCTTGGGGTAGTTGTCCTTGTAAAAATAATTAGTGGTAAAATAAAACCTAAACAAAAAATTAAAATATTATCAAATCATAATCAATTTGTTATTGATAAGGTTGGTATTTTTACACCTAAATTGACCTATCTTGATGAATTATCATCTGGTGAAGTTGGATTTATTATTGCTTCAATTAAAACCCTTAATGCTGCACCTATTGGAGATACAATTGTAGACATAAATGCTATTTCGCCCACAGCTCATCCTGGGTTTGAACCAATACAACCAAGAGTCTTTTCTGGTTTTTTTCCAATTGATTCAAAAAACTATCAGGAGTCAAAGAAGGCATTAGACAAACTTTCGCTTAATGATAATTCATTTACTTATGAACCTGAAAATTCTCAGTCTTTAGGGCATGGATTTAGATGTGGTTTTCTTGGCGTGCTCCATATGGAAATTATAAGAGAGAGATTATTGCGTGAATATAATCTTGAATTTTTAATGACTGTGCCTTCAGTAACATACAAGATAGAAAAAAAGAGTGGAGAAACTGTTGAAGTTAAAAGCCCAAAAGATTTACCTGACGCAAGCATGATACAAAACTTCCATGAGCCTATTGCGCTCATAAACATCATAACGCCATCCGAATATTTAGGATCAGTTATAGAGTTATGTATTAAAAAAAGAGGGAAGCAAGAAAGTCTGCAACATAGATCAACATCTGTTGAAATTCAATTCAAAATACCATTATCGGAGATTATTTATGATTTTTTTGATAAATTAAAGTCATATACAAGAGGCTATGCTTCTTATGATTATTCAATTATTGGATATGAATTAAGTAAAATGGTTAGATTAGATATACTAGTGAATGAAAAAAAGATTGATGCTTTATCACAGATTTTGCATAAAGATGAAGCTTCAAAAAAATCGCGAGAATCTATAGAGAATTTAAAGAATTTAATACCTAGGCAAATGTATGAAATAAAAATTCAAGGATGTGTTGGTTCAAAAATTTTAGCTTCAACATCTAAAAAAGGCTTTAGAAAAGATGTGACGGCAAAATTGTATGGTGGCGATGTAACAAGAAAAATGAAATTATTAGAAAAGCAAAAAGAAGGAAAGAAAAGAATGAAAAAGATAGGGAATATAGAAATTCCTAAAGAAGCCTTTTATCAATTTATGACACCAAAATAATGTTTGATTTCACAGTATTATTAGTAACAGCAACATTTTTAACAGGCATCTTTGCTTTCATAGGATATATGAAAGATTTTTCTGGAAGCATGCATGCAGTTTCTGATTTTTCTAAATCTATTTTCCCAATTCTTTTATTAGTTTTATTCATACGTTCATTTGTCATTGAACCATATAGAATTCCATCTGGATCAATGATTCCTACGCTAGTGGTAGGAGATTTTATAATTGTAAATAAATATGAGTACGGCATTAGAATGCCGATTACTAACCAATTGTTATTTGCTAATAAAAAACCAGACTATGGTGATGTAATTGTTTTTCAGTATCCTCTAGATAAAAGTATTAATTATATAAAAAGAGTTATTGCGCTGCCTGGAGATAGAATTGATTATATAGATAAACAGATATTTGTTAATCAAAAAAAATCATCACATAAAAAACTTTTAAAATATCAAATTTCAAAAGAGGATATTGGTTCTGGTGAAATAATTGAAGAAAAACTTTTCCATAATAAACACATGATTTTGGTAGATAAAAAAACCTTTGGTCAAGATTTTTCTTATATTGTTCCAAAAGACACTTACTTTGTTTTGGGAGACAATAGAGACAATAGCAATGATAGTAGATATTGGGGCCCAGTTCCTCAAGAAAATCTTATTGGTGAAGCTTTTATGATTTGGATGTTTTGGAATGCAGATAGTGAATATTCTCTATTTGATAGAATAGGCATTTCATTAAACTAAATTGACCTATGTTAAAAAAACAGAAACCTAAAATTAATATAAAAGAGCATATAAGGTTATTTTTTAATTATGAATTTGTTAATGAAACTATAATGATTGAATCTATAACTCATAGAAGTGCTGGAAAAAATAATTACGAACGTTTTGAATTTCTTGGTGATGCAGTTATTCAACTGGTTATAACTGAAATGCTTTTACAAAAATACAATAAATCTAATGAAGGAGAGTTATCAAGAATGCGTCAATCATTAGTTAATAAATCAACATTGTCTAAAATTGCGTTAGATTTGCAGTTAGATAAAGTTCTAATATCATACAACCTTAACATATATGATAATGCTTCATTAAAAAAATCAATTACAGCAGAGCTTTTTGAGTCCATTATAGGAGGTATATATCTTGATAGCACATATCAAAAATGTAAAAAAATAATAAGTAAAATTTTTTCTAAGTTAATTGATTCAACTGGCATTATAGGAAAAAAAGACTCAAAAACAGAACTACAAGAGTATCTTCAAGCTAAAAACTTACCTTTACCTGAATATAAAAAGAATAAAATTAAAAGCCCTGACCATGATCCAAGATTTAAAATTACTTGTAAAATATCTATTTCAAAAAAAATTTTCTCAACAATATCAAATACTGTAAAGGATGGTGAGCAATTAGTAGCAAAAAAAATTTTAGATTACCTTAAAGATGAAAGATAAGTATTTTATTTCAATTGTTGGAAAGAGTAATGTAGGAAAATCAACACTGATTAATTATCTATGTAATCAATACATTACAACAGAAAGCAATAAACCACAAACCACAAGGTTAAATATATTGGCTGAAACAAAGATAGATGGTACAAATCTTATTCTCATAGATACCCCCGGATTAACAATAAAGGATTCTAATCTACTTAGCGCAACAATGAAAAAGTCTTATTTAAGAAGCTTTGAAAATCTTGATTTAGTAATAATATTAACAGATATATCTAAAACGAAAAAATTTGAGCAGTCTATTCTAGATATGATAGATACTAATACTAAAGTTATGATTGTTATTAATAAGATTGATTTGCTAGATCAAAATATACAAGAATATAAAAAATATATAAAAACATTATTCGATAAAAAAATATTTTTTATTTCATTGAAAAGCAAGATAGGATTAGATGATTTAATCTATGATGGCATCAAACAAGAACTTAGTATTATAAAGTCTGCAGATACAAATAAATTTAACATAAGAAAAAATGAACTAATCGCAATACAAGAACTCATTAGAGGAATTATTGTTAATAACACTACCCAGGAGATTCCATATGATAGTGCAGTTAAAATTAATAAATCAATAAATCAAAAACTAATTCATAAAATTGAAGCTAGCATTTTTGTGGAGAAAATTAATCAAAGAAAAATTTTGATAGGAAATAATGGCAATATGATTAAATTGATTGGTTCTAAATCTCGACAATTGCTTGAAAAAAAATATAATAAGAAATTTTATTTAAAACTGGATGTATGTGTTAAAAAAGGTTGGAAAAATAATTTCTCCTTTCTCCAAGAGGTTGGTTACTTATAAATTGAATATTTACTCTGAAAACTCCTTCATTATTCATTCAAGAAGTTTTGGCGAAACAAGCATTATATTTGATGTAATTACAGAGAATATGGGAATATATTCTTTCTTGGGGAAGGGTATAAAGAAACGAAAAGATTTTTCATTATTGCAACCCTTCAAAGAAATGAAATTCACATTTT
>JAYZKL010000015.1:0-6372 GCA_036163455.1 Pseudomonadota bacterium | reverse complement strand
TAAATAACATAACCTTTAAATATATTACTAAAATCAAAAAAATTCTTATCAGATAAATAGAAGTTTTTTTGGTCAATAATATTTATATTAAATCCCTTCTTTGAGAGATTTTGCAGTCTCTTTGTTAAAGAATTATTATCTATGCATAGTAACCTAAATTTACTACCAAGATATCTCAGTTGCTTCTCTTCAACCCATTTATTTAAATATTTATAACCCATACTATAAATTTATTTCTGATTTTATATTCATATCCCAGCGCTCAATTAAATCTTTTCCTTTTGCGACCTCATCTAGACATTCTTCTAAAGTCGTATTTTTTAAAAAATCAAAATTTTGAATTGCGTCTTCTGAAGTTGCGAGTTTGAAATTTCTGTATTCACCAGATTGTTTTATACCCAAATAATCTCCAGATCCCCTTAATTTTAAATCGTCTTCAGCTATTTTAAATCCATTTGTTGAATTTTCTATTGCTTCTAGGCGCTCTAAAGTTTCCTTAGATTGACCATCTTTATACACTAAATAACAAAAACTTTCCTCATTCCCTCTACCAACTCTTCCTCTTAATTGATGTAATTGTGAAAGACCAAATCTTTCAGCATTTTCGATGACAATACATATAGCATTTTCAATGTTAACTCCTACTTCAATAATTGTCGTACAAACTAATATTTGTATTTTTCCTTTTTTAAAATCATTGATTGTTTTGTTATTTTCAGAATTTGTCATTCTGCCATGAAGAAATGAGATTGTACTTAAATTAAATATAGTTTTTAATTTCTCATAAACACCATGAACATACTCCGCTTCTAATTCATCTGTATAATCTATGCATGAACAAACCCAATATATTTGACCATTTTTATTAATTATCTCCTTTACTTCTTCATACATATTCTTCCTATTAGCTTCTTTAACTAATTTTGTAATAATTGGTTTTCTGTTTTTAGGTAATTCCTCCACGATTGTATAATCGATTCCCTGATATAAAACTAATGATAATGATCGAGGAATAGGAGTAGCAGAAAAAAATATTTGATGTGGGAAAAATATATTTTTGTGGGACTTATCTGTAAGCATTGTTCTTTGTTTGACACCAAACTTATGTTGCTCATCAATTATAATCAATCCTAATTTAAAAAAATTTATATTTTTATTCATCAAAGAATGTGTACCAATAATTATCTGCGTGGATCCATTTGTGATAGATGAAATTATTTTATCTTTTTCAGAAGAGTGAATTTTACTCTTAAGCATATTGACTGTTATACCAAATTTAGAAAAATATTTTTTGAATGTATTATAGTGTTGATCACATAAAATCTCAGTTGGTACCATCAATGCGCATTGTAATCCAGAATTTACAGCAAAGAAACAGGCAAGCATTGCTAACACTGTTTTGCCGCAACCTACATCACCTTGTATCAATCGTATAGTTTGTGAATTTGACGATAAGCTCTTTTTAATATCTTTAAGGGCATTAGTTTGAGAGTTTGTGAGCGTAAAGTCTAAATTATCAATGGCTTTACTTATAGAATTATTATTTATATTAATTGGGAATGAATTATTCTTTTTTATTGAAGACTGAGCTAAAGTTAGATTTACCTTTTGAGCAAAAAGCTCCTCAAGTATAAATCTTTTTTTAGCAATTCTAAACTTTATATCTGCTATATCAAATTTAACAGATTGTGGGAAATGGCAATTTTTTATAGCTTGCATGAAATCAGGAAGTTTATATTTATCTAAAAATAATGGAGAAAATAATTCTAAATTATCATCAGTATTACTAATATATTTATATGCATTTCTAATAACACCTCTAATTTTATTTTGAGATAATATTCTTTTTGTTTTGTAATATGGAGTTATTAGTTCTAGTTTCAGATTTTTATTAATAACTTCAATGTCTGGATGAATCATTTCAGAAAGATTGTTTCTCTTGTACAATATTCCTGAAAACCTAATCTTATTTCCTTTTTGCAAATATGAATAAATAATAATTTTATTTAAAAACCTTATTTGTATCAGACAATCTCCAATATCAACTTTTAAAATCAAGGATGGTTTGCTTGATTTAGTTTTAAATATAGTTTTTATTACACCTATAAAAAGGGCTTTTTCACCATTTTCTACTTCTGAGACTTTTGATAACTGTGTTTTATCTATCAGAAAAGATGGAAGATACAATAATGCATCTAAAATATTTTTTATTCCAAGATTAAGTAAAGATTCTTTTGTTTTAGGGCCAACGCCTTCAAGAATTTCTAAATCATTTTTCAACATATAAGATAGCATCCATCTCTATGCTAACATCTTTTGGTAAACGACTTACTTCAACAGCAGCTCTTGATGGAAATGGCTCATCAAAAAACGATTCCATCGCTGAATTTACATTTTGAAAATTTTCTAGATCCTTTAAATAAACATTTATTTTTACTATGTCATTCATCGATCCTCCAGATTCTTGCACAATTGCTTTAATATTAGATAAGACCTGCTTTATATGATCATTAATGTCACCATCTATTATTGTCATAGATTTTGGGTCTAATGGAATCTGCCCTGAAATAAATACAAAACTACCAGCTCTAATTGCTTGTGAATAAATACCAATTGCTGATGGCGCTAAATCAGTTGAGATTTTTGTTTTTTTCATGGTTTTTTCCTCTTATACCCTGCTTCTTCAAGTCTAGTTAAATATTTGTGCCAGTTTTCTTCATAGTTTTTTGACAGATTATACAAATACTCCCATGAGTATAATCCAGTATTATGACCATCATCAAAAAAAATTTGTACCGCATAGTTGCCAACTGGCTCAATTTTGCTGATAGCAACATTTTCTTTATTTTTTTGTAGCTTCTCTTGGCCTGGTCCATGTCCTTTGACTTCTGCTGAAGGTGAAAAACATCTTAAATACTCAGCAGTTAAATCTGCTGACAACCCATCTTCAAAAGTAATTGCAATTGTATTAGTTTTTTTTATATATCTTATTTCTACTGGCTTAATCATCTTTTTAAAGTATATACCTGCTTAAATCCTCATTATCGCTTAGACCATCTAAAAATTTCATTACATATTTTTCATCTATGTTTACACTTTTGGATGTCAAATCACTGGCCTCGAAAGATAGGTTTTCTAATAATCTTTCCATAATTGTATGAAGTCTTCTAGCTCCAATATTTTCAGTTCTTTCATTAACCTGCCATGCTATTTCAGCAATTTTTGCAATTGCATTATCCTTAAAATTTATTGTGATATTTTCAGTTTCTAATAATGCTTTGTATTGTTCTGTGATAGAAAAATCAGGTTCGCTTAAAATTCTTTTGAAGTCATCAATGTTAAGCGCTTGTAGCTCTACTCTAATTGGAAGCCTACCTTGCAGCTCTGGGATTAAATCAGAGGGCTTAGATAAATGAAAAGCTCCAGATGCAATAAATAAAATATGATCAGTTTTAATCATCCCATATTTTGTAGTTACAGTGCAGCCCTCTACGAGAGGTAATAAATCACGTTGAACTCCTTCCCTTGACACACCTGCTGAACCAGAACTAGCTCTATTGGCAACTTTATCTATCTCATCAATAAATACAATGCCATTTTGCTCCACTAGTCTCAATGCCTCTGATTTAAGTTCTTCTTCATTAAGAAGCTTTTTAGCCTCATCTTCAGCGATTAGTTTAGCAGCATCTTTAATTTTTACCCTTTGTGACTTTTTTTTGTTGCCAGAAAAATTTTTAAACATACCCTGAAGTTGATCTGTCATTTCTTCCATGCCTGGTGGAGCCATAATTTCAAAATTACTGTTAGCTGCAGGTAAATCTATCTCTATTTCTTTGTCATCAAGTTTGCCTTCTCTGAGCTCCTTTCTTATTTTTTGTCTAGTGCTTTTACTCTTAGAATCTTCTTTGTCATCTTCCCATCCTTGCACATAGTTTTCGTCTCTTGATGGCAATAATTTATCTAAGATTATTTCTTCTGCTAACTCATACGCCCTATGATCAACTTTTTGCATCTCTTGTGTTTTCACTTGATTAATTGCAGCATCAGCGAGGTCTCTAATAATACTATCAACCTCTTTGCCTACATAACCAACTTCAGTAAATTTTGTTGCTTCCACCTTTATAAAAGGTGCCTTAGCAAGTTTAGCCAGTCTTCTTGCTATCTCTGTTTTGCCCACTCCTGTTGGGCCTATCATAAGTATGTTTTTAGGAGTTATTTCATTGCTTAGTTCATCCTCTAACTGTAACCTTCTCCATCTGTTTCTTAGTGCGATTGCAACAGCACGTTTTGCATCCTTTTGTCCAACTATATGTTTGTCTAATTCCTGGACTACTTCTCTAGGCGTCATTTCGCTCATTTTAGAACCTCAATAGTTAGATTGTTATTTGTATAAATACATATATTAGCTGCTATTTCTAATGCCTTTTTAACAGCCTCTTCAGCGCTTAGGTTGGTATTATCTACCAAGGCTTTCGCTGCAGCTTGTGCATAAGGCCCACCAGAACCAATGGCTATAATGTTATCTTCTGGCTCAATAACATCTCCGTTTCCAGATATTGTCAGTGATGTATCCTTATCTGCAACGACAAGTAATGCTTCTAGATTTCTTAATATTTTGTCAGTGCGCCAATCCTTGGCTAACTCAACAGCAGATCTAGTTAAATGCCCACTGTGTTTTTCTAGTTTAGCTTCAAACTTTTCAAATAAAGTAAAAGCATCAGCAGTTGCTCCAGCAAAACCAGCCAAAACTTTGTTATTATACAACCTCCTAACCTTTTTTGCGTTTCCTTTCATTACAGTATTACCCAATGTAACTTGACCATCACCGCCAACTACAACTTCCTTATTTTTCCTGACAGAGAGTATTGTTGTTCCATGAAATATCATATTTATACCTCCTCAATCTTTTTTGCCTTCGGATGTGATTTTTGATAGACATTTTTTAGATGTTCAAAATCAACATTTGTATATATTTGGGTCGTTGATATATCTTCGTGTCCCAAAAATTCTTGTACTGCTCTCAAGTCTCCTGAAGCTTCCAAAAGGTGAGTTGCACATGAATGTCTTAGCATGTGAGGGCTCACTTTACAGTTTATCGATAAGCTCTTTGCCCAATAATTAAGTCGAGTTTGAACAGATCTATTTGAAAGTCTCTCACCAAACCTATTTAAAAAAAGAGCATTATTTGATCTTTTAGCATAATTTTCTTTTGCTTTAATCCAAAGCTCAATTGCATCTATCGCTTTCCCACCAACCGGTAAATATCTTTGTTTTTTCCCTTTTCCCATAACTAAGATTGATCGATTGGGGATATCAATTGAATCAGTATTAAGCGAGGTTATTTCACTGAGTCTAAGTCCTGAGCTATACATTAATTCTATCATTGCTCGATCTCGAATAGCTACATCTGAAGATGGAGGTATATTACAAAGTAAATTTACTTGCTCTATTGACAAGACAGAAGGTAATGATTTTTGTCTTTTGGGAGTGGTAATTTGTTTTGCAGGATTTGATTTCACCACCCCTATTTTAGTTAAGTATGTAAACATTGAACGTATAGTAGATGCTTTTCTTGCTATTGATGTAGGAGAGAGTCCGTTTCTATGAATCTTTTTTATGTAATCTTGTATGTGCGTGCTTTGCAGTAGTTTTATCGATGAGACTTCATGCTGACTTAAAAATTCTTCAAACTTCAATAAATCAAGCGTATAACTTTTAAATGTATCAGATGTATACCTTTTTTCATTTTTTATATAAGACAAAAACTTCTTAATACAGTCAGCAATGTCAGCCATCCCATGTTCCCTCGTATTCAAATTCACTTGGTCCTACTAATTTTAATGACCCACTATCATCCCAGTGTACTTCTAACAATCCGCCTTCTTGTTCTACCACTATTGGAGAATCATCAAGTTTTTTATATTTAATGGCATATGCTGCTGCAGCAATAGCTCCACTACCACAAGATTTGGTCCACCCAGCTCCTCTTTCTTTGACCTTTATTCTAAGCAAACTATTATCATAAGTCTCATTTAAAATAAAAGTTAAGTTATATTTAGATCGAAATTCATCTAACGCTTGTATAGCCATATCTAAGTTTGCAGATGCACAAATAGTATCTTCTTGATCTCCAGGATCTTCTGATGGCCACTCTACAGTTTGATCGCGTAAAGGTATCACAAAATGTTTATTGCCAACATCCACTATATCTCCTACCCAAGAATTTAAATTACCATCTTCTGGATTATCTTTACCTAAAAAAGCAGCCTTACCAAGATCAACAGATATTTTATTTCCGTCTATAATTTGAGCATTATAATATTTGTCGCAAACTTCGATTGTTGATTCGCTGATTGAAAATTTATTATTTAA
>JAYZKL010000014.1:0-17343 GCA_036163455.1 Pseudomonadota bacterium | reverse complement strand
TTTTCAATTTCTTTCTAAAAAGATTGTATGCAATGATTGGGAAAAAAGTTTTTCCAGAAAATTTTAATTTACAAAGATTTTATTGCAAAAAAGGTAATGAGGATTTATCTGAAATTTTTCTTATTGGTAAATAGTTTTACCACTTATAATCTTTCATAAGTTTTTCAAAAAAACTTAACATTGCGGCACTACCGAAATCTCTTTTACCTTGTGCAAAATATAACATCTTTCCTTCAGGACTGATCAAAAAAGTCGAAGGAATCCCAGCTATGCTCCAATCTGGTGGACCTAGCTCTAAGTCCATATCAATTAATATTGGGAATGTAACCGGACTACGTTGCAAAAAATGGTTTATTGCTTCAGGGCCTGGGCCTGCATGAATCCCTATAACTATAAATTTTGTTTTATCTAAATATTGATATGCCGCCTCTAAACTAGGCATCTCTTCAATACAAGGGTGGCACCAGGTTGCCCAAAAATTTAATAAAACAAATTTACCTCTAAAATCCTTTAACTCATAATACTGTTCATCAAGCCCAATTAATTTAAAACTTGACACATTATTCGTATTTGGAATTGGATTCATTAAATAAGACGTATTAGAACTTAAATGAATTGGAATTGATAATAGTAAAATTATTAAGGGGTATATAATTATCTTTTTCAAAATTTTAATACTTGAGTTTGTTTTTATGGAACCAATTTGGATCATCTAAACTTACTTCTCCAATTGGCGCAGCATGTGCATCCAAAATTAGCTCATCAAAATTTGAGCCTGTGAGAGTTTTAAGAAATTCAACAATTTGGTTTACTTCTTGGTCAGTTAAATTTAAAGGCATAATCAAAGGGCTTAATACTTCATTTTGAACCCCTCCTTGATTATAAAATTCCACAACATCTTTTAGTGTAGTGAGGTTTCCATTATGCATATAAGGTGCAGTTAGTGCCACATTTCTAAGAGGAGGTGTTCTAAACTTCCATCTGTCATTTGGGTCCTGGGTTATTTTGTACAGCCCAAGATCATTAGGTGAAATCTCTGGCGTAAATTTAGAACCAGCATATGATGATGTATCAACTTCCACAACAATTCCCGCTCCTAGAGTTATCATTTTCTTTTCTGGTTCTTTATGCATTGTAGCTTGATAGCCAATCCCAGTATTATGAAGTTTTTCATCTGTGAACAACGCATAATCTTCATTAATTAAATGACAAGTAATGCATTGTCCTTTACCTACAAATAAATCAAATCCTTTTTTTGCATCATCAGAAATTGCTTTGTATTCTTTGTCGTAATACCATCTATCAAAAGGTGAATTGCCACTAATTAATGTGTATTGATAAGATGCAAGTGCTCTACTTATAGTTTCTATAGACGGTCCTTCTCCAAATGCTTCTTCAAATAAGCCTTTATAATCTGGAATTGCATTAATTTTATTAATTAGATAGCCAGGCGATGGATTATCCATTTCATTATGAGCAAGCAATGGCCCCCAAACTTGATTTTCAAGAGTATTTTCTCTGGCATCATGAAACAGTCGGGTAAGAAAAGCTGTATTAACAACTGTAGGTGCATTACGTGGCACCGATCTACCTTCAGTGCCGACAGCTGTTTTAAGTTCATTATGTGCAAATCCCATTTCAGCTACATGACAAATTGCACATGAAATTGTATCAGTATGTGATAAACGTCTATCAAAGAACATTTTTCTTCCTAAAGAAATCTTCTCTCTTGTGAGCTGCGCTTCTTTAGGGAGAATTAGTTTCGGTAAACCTAGTTGTTGTTTTTGTGTAAATTTAATTAAATCAGTTTCTTTCCCTTCTCTTGTCAAACTTTTTGCTCTACTAACATAATCTTTACTTTCATAGCCTTCTTTATAGTCACCTGGCTCTGCTAACTTTGCGCCAGAATCATTAGAAGTGCTTACAACAATTTTAGAACCATTTTCAGTTCTTGAATCTAATAATGTTTTAACATCATTAACCAAAATATCTGAGTGTAAAAAAGAAACACTGTATATGTTTCTTATAGATTTTTCTTTGTCAATTAAGAATACACGCAAGATATGTGAAATTGATCCAAGATAATTTCCGTCAGCATCATAATCTTTTATAATACGTTGATTATAACCATTAAGAATAGGTTTAAGAGTGTCTTGTGAGTCTGTCGTTATGAAATCCCAATTAACAATTTCATTATCGGTACCTGCTCCATAAAGTTTCATTACTTCTGGCGTATCATTTTTTGGATCGAAACTAACACTTAACAAGCTCACATGTTTGCCAATTTCTGGCTCATCCATTAATCTATTTTTTACTTTATGGAAAACGGCTGTAGCAAGTGGGCAACCATTGATATCCTGACAAGTGCTGTACATAAAATTTAATAAAACAACCTTATCCTCAAATAAATCATGAAGTGTGGTTTCATTTGAATGTTGATCGATAACTTTTCCATTTGAAGCTAACTTATATTTAGCAAGAGTGTATGATCCTGGATCAGGAGCATCAAAACTTAATTTGTTATACCCGGGCGCAAGTACTTCTGTATTATACGATGCATCCTGGGTCAGAGCATTCCCTGAGAAAAACAACAAAATAAGTATGTATATACGACATTTCTCCATATGGTTATATACTTTACATGATTTTAAATGAGTTTTTAATCTATTAGACATAAAAAAAAGGCCACTTACTTGAGGTAAGTGGCCCTTACGTTACAGCCATATTACGTTATTAACCACCAATGAGGGTGTTCTAATAACTATGACCGAATTTTATTGGCTAAGTTCTGCCAAATTTTTACTATTTTCTGGTGTTTTTGCATACAGAGAATACGCACCAAATCTCATTTGATGAGGCATTCCAAGTTTTTCAGCACCAAAATCAATAGTAAATTGATGGCTTAAACTATTACCATCCCAATGAAAGGCTTTAAAGAACTGAGGTATACCCTCTTTTCCTTCACCACCTGTTTCATCAGGTTTATCCCAATTCGCCAAAAGCGATGATGTAAAGTAAACACGTTTTCCATCCCAACTTTGAGATAACATATTTACTTGGTCACCAATTTGGTGCTCATAAGCTAAAACAGCATTATGTGGGTTCGAAATATCATAGACTCTTGTTTTTCCATCATTCCAAGTGTTTACCCAAAGATGTTTGTCATCAGCTGATATTGAAATATCAACAGGTAAAGGAATTTTAGATGGATCAGCAATAGTACCTACAGCTTCTGTATGCCAGTCATTATCTTTTTCATAAATCAGCCATATTTGTGATGTAAGTGCTGTTGTTGTGAAACAATAGTTATTTTGTGAACCCCAAGCACAACGTATTTCTAACGGTGAACCCGGTACATCAAAAATTTTTCTAGGTTTACGTGAATGTAAATCCCAAACTACAACGGTGTTACCAAAACGTTTCATCGCTTCAGCATCGCCCATAAGTTTTCCAAGATTCATCATGTAATTATTCCATCCTGTAAATGAAGATGTGATCATTACGTTTCTTCTTGGTAATGCACGAACATCATACCCATAACCATCAGCAATTTGTCCTGTTTTCACAGCACCCATTAGATTTTCGTCATGTGGCATATGATGTGTTGCAACATATGTTCCGTCGTTAGTATATTCAACAAGTGCAGTTCTACCACCAAAGTCTTGGTTGTTAGAAAGACCAGAAATCATCATTCTTCCTGGTAAAGCATATGTTGTGTGTGGTCCAACAATTCCTCCACTAGCTTTTACAAAGTCAGTTATAACTTTGTGAAGTCTTGGTTTAGAAGGATTAGAGTGGACATCAAAAATGAATATTTTACTGGTATCTAGAGTTGCAGCCCATAGATAATGCCTATCATCAGTAAAACCTGAGTGATGTGCCTCATTACGACCCCCAACTGAAGAATGTCCGATTACGTTACCGTAGTGTGGAGAAGCTGGATTAACTGATATAGTTACCAGTTTATCTTGTTCATCACCAACACCAACTTGACCTAAAGTCCATACATATACGTAATCTTCTTGGCCAACGATTTTAGCCATGTACGGCGACATGCAGGTTTCATCTGAAATTGCATGCGTTGGAACTAGCACTAATGCTAGAAAGCTAGACATCAACATACCATAGAACATTGAAGTAAGTTTCCTTATTTTCATTTTTTGCGCGCTCCTATGTTTGTTTTCTTCTATTAAATTTAAATTTAACAAGAGGGTCATAATTAAATGACCCTCTCACTTTTTTTGTATCTTCAATCACAGAGATTAGAAGCTCCAAGTTAGAGCTCCACCTAAGTGGAATGAAGAAACTGTTGCTTTCGAATGGTCAGACGAAGCACAACCAGCATGAGCTAAACCACCTGTTAGAGCGGTTCCTCTTACTGATGAACTACCACCTGCCCATCTACTTGTAACACCGGATTGGTTAGCACCAAAACACTTTTCTTCTTCAAGTTGGAATGCAACGTGAAGATCAAGGTTTAAGATTGGAGCTAAGAATCCATCGATTCCAACCCCTGCTGCTATACGGTGTTTGTATATAACTGGTGTTTCCATAGCTTGGAAATACGACATGAATAGTGGATACATAGGTGAAGTATAAGTTGTACCATCTGTATTAACACCACCAATTGTCGCAATTTGTACACCATCACCTACTGCATCCAATAACGGATCGTCGGCATAGCCATATCCAAGTCTCCATTTTATTGGACCTTGGGTTAATTGAAGACCTACTGAATAAACATCTTGGTCTCCGTAGAACTCATTCCAGAAACGAGCATCTGACCATTTCTTACGTGTAAAATCAGCCATAACCAAAAGGTTACCGTTCATTAAACCATCGTAAGCTAGACCCAGACCTATGTTCCAAGGTTGTTCTACTCTAACATCTTGTCTACATACACTACCTGATGTTTGATTACAAACCATGCCATCATTAACTGATGGGAAGAATGATCCTGAACCAGCTAGTGAATCAAGACCAGTTTTGCCATGCATACTTGTAACATGCAAGTTGTCATACTCATGTGGTTGTTCAGATTGTACATAAAGTGCAGCCGTCATATTCGGGCTTACTTTCATACGAGTACCTAAAGTACCTCTGAAACCAATATCATGAGTCATACCGCCAGAACCAGTTAAACCTGCTTCTAACATAGCGTATGTAATTGTCATTGACAGACCAACATCAATATTTGGTGTCAAGTGCATACCTACACCTGCGTTTACACCAAGGTTGATCAGTTCTGCTGCTGCACCTAATGAGTTTGAATTGTGTTTGTAATCAACACCAATACCTGATGTTGCTGAAACACCGACACCAAGTACTACTGGTATTCCAAGACCACTTAAGTCTTGAGTTACAGCAACTGTTGGTACCGCATACACATCAGCTTTAGACATAGCATCAAATGCGTAGCCACCAGAAGCCGCCAAGGCTCTACTGTTAGCTGAACTCATTTTTACCAATGACGTAGCTTCGCCGACAGCGTAACCTGCCGAGCCATCATGCTGCATACGAGCACGAGGCATATAAAAAGTAGCCCCAAACATAAACTTAGTCCCACCGTAGTAGGTTGTTAATGTTGCAGGGTTACCAAATACCGCAGAAACGGGATCTTCTACATGCGCAATACTGGTACCTGCAAATGAAGCAGACGCACCATGAAATACGTTGTGTAGATCAAACCCATGCGGTCCAGCGACTGCGCCAGCTGATCCTAACGATAAGGCTGTACCTACCGCTGCTCCTAGCTTCCAATCGCTCTTTCTTTGAGTTTTCATATAATTTTCCCTCATTTATATATATATATAACGTCTTAAAGTTGTAGGGTTTTTCCCTTTATAGAAGTAAATAAAAAATGATTTATTTTCTCCCCCCTACTGTAAGTCCCTCAATAAGACCTTTTTATTATTTTACGTAAGTATCTAAAAACCCTGTATACCCAAAAACGGATATACAAAAGTTTTCAAATTCGTTTACCCCTCATCTCCTGGTCCGTAGTTTCCATCTTCAAACCATTCCCAAGGTCTGTTACCAGCAACTTTTATGAACAAGTATACACTGATCATATTAGCCACTATCAATAGAAAACCTATCAATAATGCCGCTGGCCAGTTAGCGCCAGCCATTGAGCCGACTGCAAAACTGAAACCCGGAAACATGCTGCTGAAGAAGTAGTAACACGCTATCCAAAACGCTACCATCACATACGTGCCTTGAGCTGTTTTACCGAATAGAAATCCCATAATTTACTCTCCTCTTTATTAGCATTTAACGATATAGTAATAAATACTATACCCATTTACCGTCTTACTAAAGTAATACAGTTTAATTTTGATGTAAACATTAAATACTTATTTTGGTGTAAAAAATGGCTAAAAATGGAGATATATTGGCAAAACTGCCTTATTTGTTACTTTCATCAGTAAATTTATCAAAAAATATCTCTTTGAGATTAATTCCGTTTTTCTCAAGAACCTCTTGGGCGGCATCGACCATTGGTGGAGGACCACATAAATAGGCCTGCCAGCCACTAATATCTATACCTTGTTTTTTAATATATTCTTCTTCAAAAAAGTCAGTTACTAAACCTCTTGCACCCGTCCAATTACTTCCTTCGGGTTCCATATTCAGTACAGGTATAAAATCAAAATTAACGCTTTTGTTCCATTTATTTTTTACTTCATTTAATTCATCTACACAATAAAGATCATCTTGAGTCCTAGCTCCAAATAAAAAAATTACATCTCTTTCAATTTGCTTTTCAGCTGCATCTTCTAACAATGCTTTTATTGGCGCAAGACCACTTCCTCCTGCAATACAAATAAATGGAGCTTGTTTTTGTCTTAAATAGAATGAACCGAAAGGTCCGTGTATGGTTAAGTTTTCATTTTGATCTCTATTTTCATCAAATAACCATTCTGTAAATTTTCCTCCTGGTACTTTTCTAATGAAAAATGTAAATTCATTTGGGTTTTCTTTGTGTGGTGCAGAGGCATAAGAATATGATCGAGGTCTATCTAAGCCAGGTATAGATAATTCTGCCCACATACCTGCAATAGCAGTATGCTCAACTTCGACATCTGTTTGAATTATAATTTTCATAATATCGCTGGTTAACATTTCAGCACTTTTTATTAAAGCATTATTTTTTTTAGCCAAAGGTCTCTCTTCTAAATCCCCTAATTCAACTTCAATGGTACAGTCCATGGTAGCTCGAGCTTGGCATGCCAAAACATAATCATTATTTAATTCTTCTTTTGATAGAGTGTATGAATAATCTGAGGTGGGTTTTATTTTACCATTTACTAATTTACATTTGCATGAGCTACAGGTCCCAAACTTACAATCGTGTGGCCAATCTAATCCTTGTTCTAATGCAGCAGTTAAAATACTTTGGTTATGTTTTACAAAAATTTTTTTATTGGCAGGTAGCACAGTTACATAGCTATCTTTTGGCTTCTTGCCATAGAACCATAAATATTTATATAGGTTTACCATAAATCGAAATTTTCAAAAATATTAGCACAATCAACATAGCATTTCGGCATAAAAAAAGAAACCTCAATTAAAAAATTGAGGTCTCTTAAACTAGAATTAATACTAGTTAAAAATTAACCAGCGTTAATTGCAATGTTTCTAATTGTACCACCATCAGCATCTGCTTTTGTGCACATGCAAGAGAATGGATTAATAGACTCTTTACTGGTTGAAGGATGTGATTGTACAGCACCGAACCATTTGTTGACACGGGCTCTTGAACTTACAGCATTTCCTTTACCATTATTGTTTGCAACTTGACATACACCAGCCCACGCACAGTCAGCAAGTGTATATTGTCCACATACATAGTCTCCTCTCATATTGCCTAAAGAACTACCAAGAGTTTCTTCAAGCTGATCTAATGAAGCAGCAAGAGATGCATCATCACTACAATCAGTTTGCGCAGCAACACTTACTTCTCTCCACATACGAGCTCTTGTAACACCATTTCTGTGTACAAGTGATGGGCCAAAGCCTTTGTCATCGATGTAAGATAGACATGCAATAATTCCATAATTGGTACATGCACGGTCTTTAAGAACAGGTCCTATTCCTAAAGGTGTCATACTACGGATTTCCGAACCAGCGCCCCAGTCTGAAACAACATGAGCGTTGATATCTACGCCTTTTTCACCAGCAGCTATAAGGCATGCATTGGTGTTATGGCAACCAGGATGTCCATAAAAGTCTTGGACATCTCTTAAATGATCTCCGATTGGCATAATAGTTTCCCCCTTATTATGTTTTAATGTTTAAACTAAGTTTTTAAAAACTTATTCTTCAATTACCAAAGCACCAGATGGGCAATTGCCTACTGTAGCTCTGATATTTTCTTCACTGTCTGCTGATGTATCTATAACAAATTGTCCATCGACAACTTTAAATACATTTGGAGAGCCTTTTACACACTCCCCTGCATGTGTACATACATCTGCATTATACGTAACTTTCATTTCTTTTCTCCGATGGTTTTACAAGTAAGGTGCCTTCCTTTGTGGGGAAGACACCTACTTAATTAACCTTTATTAGGTTACTTCTTAGCTGACCTTAAACCAAGGTCTGTGTTACCAGCGTCTGCTAGCATGTCGCCAACGAATGGTGTGCCTTCATAACCAACTTCTTTGTTGATTCTTCTAGCTATCGCTTGCTCCTCGTCTGTTGCAAAGTGCTGATCCCATGCAGCTAATCTTTTACGCATATACCAGTGCCAAATTGGCGGTACAAGTGCGATGAAGAATACTACAAAGTAACCCCATCCAGTGTTAGGGCAACCAACATTTTCTAGTTCCCAGAAATGGGTCTCACCACGATCATGGTGGTCAGCTTGACGACCAATCTCGATGAAGAACCAGCTTGTGAAACAAGTTGAATTATCCCAGTTATGGCGATAATCAATTGGTTGATCTTTAACACGGATTAAACCGTAATGCTCAAGGTAGTTCAATGCTTCTAATTCGAAGTTTGAAATTCCCCAGATAGTAGCTAAACAAGCCATACCTATCCAGCCACCTGCCATAAAGAACAAGGTAACTGTTGGAACAGCAAGTAGATAACCACGAATCCAACGGTTTTGCCATGAAATAAAGCCTACGCCCATACGAGCTAGTCTTTCTTTTTCCATGTTATATAAAAATTTTGATTGACCAAAATAAGAAAGTGGATAGTGACCATAAATCGTACGACCGCGTGGTGCAGTAGCAGGATCATCTTCACTTCCAAGTTCTAAATGATGGTTGTATACGTGAGCATAACAGAAATGTGCAGAACCTGATAAAGCCATCATTGTACGCGAAATTATAAAACCAAAACCTTTGGTATGTGATAATTCGTGTCCATAGATAATTCCGATACCTATAAAGATACCAGATGACAAAGTCGCACCTATTAAGTTAATACCGGTTATACCTTCATGCATAACAATTATGCCAGGTATAAGTTCCATTATAACTCCACCTTCAGCTCCACCTAATGCCATGAATGTATAAAGTCTCCATGCCATTACTAATTGGAACAGAATGAATACAGGCAACATGAAATACATGGTCAAGTTTTGGAAAGTTGCCCATCCGCGGCTTGTACCATCATCATTGTGCCCAACGCCTGTAGTTTCAAACTTAGTTGCAACATCTACAAGTAGACCTACAAAAAGTAAAACTACGCCTAACCAAGCCATTACACCGCCGATTAGTACTCCAACACCAGCTACTATAATTAGTATTGGTGCTAGTAAGTAGCGTAAGTTTAGTAATATGTTTCCGATCATCTTTACCTCCAGATTAATCGAAGCCGTTAAAGTTACCGTGAACCAAAGTTCTAAATCCAATGCATATGACTGCATTGGAACCGGGCTCCCTCGGGAGATATACACCTCCCAATAGTTAAATATTAGTATTCCTGGTGAAATGAGTCAAAACTAATTTTAAATATTTTATTTATATTAGAGTATCCTAAAATACTGATTTTCATCAAAATTATTCAATTTATTTTGTTAGGTTTTTAAACTCATCTTAATTGCTATAATGTCTCCATGAACAAGAAGAGCTTTGCGATAAAGTATGCTTGCTGGAGAAACTTAATTCTAATAACTCTATTAGGTTTTTTTGTCACGTCTTTTAGTATAAAAACTTTTGCTATGCCTAATGTGGAGCCTGCTTTTTCATCAGTTACTTTTCAAAGCGCAAATAATAACAGTCTGTATTTAAATAAATTTAAAGGGAAAGTTGTGGTTCTTTTTTTTGGATATACACACTGCCCTGATATATGCCCAACTACACTATTGGATATATCTAGAGCTATTAATGAACTTGGTGAAGATGTTGATCGAGTACAGCCTATATTTATTAGTGTTGATTACAAGCGAGATACACCTCAATCACTCGCCCAATACACAGCTTACTTTAATAAGCATATATTAGGTATAACTTCAGATAAGGAAAATATTGATGAAATAACCAAACTCTTCAAAACCTCTTATGCTCTATTAGATCATCAATCAAAAAACTACTTGGTTGAACACAGCTCAAATATTTATATTATTGACGAAAACTTAATTGTTCAAAGAATTATATCTAATGGTCTTCCTTATTTAGAAATAACCAAAGCCATTAAAAGTCTATTTTAAGATTAGTAATTAGTCGTACTTGATATATTTGAACCTAGGGTCATCAGGTGTCCCCTCCAGGGTTCCAGATTCTTCGCCCGGTTTCCATTGAACGACTGATTCTATTTTTTCTGCCAACAGAAAATCCTTATCAGTTATACCTTTTGCTGCATGGTTTTGAAGTTTAACAATAACAAATGCATACGAAGCTGATATATCTGGATGATGCCAGGCTGCCTCTGATAAATGACCTACTGTAGCAATCACCATGAGCGTACCCTTCCAACCACTGGTTTTAAATTTTCTACGAATCCAACCATTTTCATAGTACCAATGAGGTAAGTTTTTTTTAAGGTACTCTTCTATTTCATTCTCTGTATATGTTTTTTCGTCTGTCATTTAGCCCTCCTATAATAAACCGTATAATAACCCTGCTTGATTAGTCAACCAAAGAACATATAATTGTTATAGTCGCTAAGTAAGAAATATAAATAACGATGACATCGAAGAAAAGTTTTAAGTCTAAAATAAACCTGAGAGCCAGAGGTCGCAAAGTTAATTTTGAGACACTGGAAAATTTAAAAGACCTCTTAAAAATAGATGTTTTTAGGAGAGATCACCTAATCGAATATCTGCATGTTATACAAGATAATCTTGGCTATATTAATGAAGAATATATGACTGCTCTCGCAGAATTGCTTCAAATTTCACAGACTGAAGTTTATGAAGTTGCAACCTTCTATCATCACTTTGATGTCATAAAAGGAGATGAAAATAAGCCTCCTTCGCTAACAATTCGCGTTTGTGAATCAGTAAGCTGTGCCATGAATGGAGCTGATAGTTTAATAGAAAACCTTGATAGCTATTATAAAGGCACTGTAAGAATACAGAGGGTTCCATGTGTTGGTCGCTGTGATTCTGCCCCCATAGCTGTTGTACGGTTTAATCCTGTGGATAATGCTGATTTAACGTCAGTAAAAAAAATTGTTGATTCAAAAGCATATGATGCCGAAATCCCAAATTATGTTGATTTTAAAAACTATATAAAAGAAGGAGGATATAAACTCCTAGACAAAATTAGAGATGGGGAGCTTGATAAGGAAAGAATTTTGAGTGAATTGGAAAAATCAGATTTAAGGGGGCTTGGTGGAGCTGGCTTCCCTGCAGGAAGGAAATGGAGAATATTACAAGAACAAGAAAATCCGAAGCTTCTCGCCGTGAATATAGATGAGGGTGAACCGGGCACATTCAAAGACCGTTTCTATTTAGAAACTGATCCTCACAGATTCTTAGAAGGAATGTTGATTGCCTCTGAAGTTGTAGGAATTGATAAAATTTATATTTATCTTAGGGATGAATATGCTGCGTCCAGAAAGATTCTTACTGATGAATTAGTTAAAGTTTCAAAACATTTCTCGCATTCTATTCCTGAAATTGAATTAAGAAGGGGTGCAGGCGCATATATCTGTGGGGAAGAATCAGCAATGATTGAATCTATTGAAGGTAAAAGAGGTATGCCTCGACTAAGGCCTCCTTTCGTTGCGCAAGTTGGATTGTTTGGAAGACCTACATTAGAACATAATATGGAGACACTTCATTGGGTAAGAGATATTGTGGAAAAAGGTTCAGACTGGTTTACAACACAAGGTAGAAATGGAAGGAAAGGTTTAAGATCTTTCTCAGTAAGCGGAAGAGTTAACAAACCAGGTGTACATCTAGCGCCTGCTGGTATAACTGTCAAAGAATTGATTGATGAATATGCTGGCGGAATGATAGAAGGTCATGAATTTTATGGTTACTTTCCCGGAGGTGCTTCAGGCGGTATTCTTCCAGCTTCTCTAAATGATATACCTCTTGATTTTGGTACGTTAGAAAAATATGATTGCTTTATTGGTTCTGCAGCAATAATTATTCTTTCTCATCATGACAGAGCAGTCGATGCAGCAAAAAACACAATGCATTTTTTTGAACATGAGTCATGTGGTAAATGTACTCCATGTAGAGTAGGAACATCAAAAGCAGTAGAACTAATGCAAGCTGAAAAATGGGACATCCCTTTGTTAGCAGATCTTAGTCAAGTTATGACTGATGCATCCATATGTGGCTTAGGGCAAGCAGCATCTAATCCAATAAAATCCGTGATAAAATACTTCCCAGAGGAAATTAAAAATGGCAGTAAATCCTGAAGATATAGATGCGGGTCGAAAGATAACTGTAACTATTGATGGTAAAGAAATAAGTGGTTATCACGATGAAACTATTTTTAATGTTGCCAAAAGAGAAGGGCTTTGGATACCTCACTTGTGCTACAAAGATGGTATGAGGCCAGACGGTAACTGTCGAGTTTGTATGGTTGAAATTGAAGGAGAGCGCACTCTTCAACCATCATGTATTAGAACTATTTCCGAAGGAATGATTATAAATACCAAAAATAATCGGGTAAAACATTCTCAAAAATTAGTTCTAGAGCTACTTGATTCTGATATATCAAAAAAGGTTTATAATAAAAATAGTGAGTTAGATTTATGGAAAAATCTTCTACAAGTTAATCAAAGTCGTTTTCCTGCAAAAATTCAGGAAAAACACGATGTAAGTCATCCAGCAATAGCAGTTAATCTTGATGCTTGTATTCAATGCACTCGATGTGTAAGAGCATGTCGAGAAGAACAAGTAAATGATGTAATTGGTTATGCAAAAAGAGGCAATGAATCAGAAATTGTTTTTGACTTAAATGATCCAATGGGTGAAAGCACTTGCGTTGGATGCGGTGAGTGTGTTCAAGCATGCCCTACAGGAGCTTTAATGCCATCAAAAGATGTTGCTTTAAACTTACCAGATAAAAAAATTGATAGTGTTTGCCCATACTGTGGAGTTGGATGCCTTTTAACATACAATATAAAAGACAATAAAATCCAATATACGGAAGGTAGAGATGGACCATCAAATTTAAGTCGATTGTGTGTAAAGGGCAGATATGGTTTTGATTATATATATAACAAAGGGAGGCTAACTAAGCCTCTTATCAGAAGAAAAGGTATTAAGAAAAATGTAAATGTTGAATCATTTGACTTTGAAAATCTTTCTGAGATTTTTGAAGAAACAACTTGGGAGAATGCATTAAATATTGCAATAAATGGTTTTGATAAAATTAAAAAAGAAGATGGCTCTGGTGCTCTTGCTGGCTTTGGGTGTGCTAAAGGCTCAAATGAAGAAGCATATTTATTTCAGAAACTTATAAGAACAGGATTCAAAACTAATAACGTTGATCACTGCACAAGACTTTGCCATGCATCTTCTGTTGTCGCATTACTAGAAATGATAGGGTCAGGAGCTGTATCAAATCAAGTTGCTGATGTAACCGAAGCTGAAGTAATTATTGTTATTGGCGCAAATCCAACTGTAAATCATCCGGTTGCTGCAACTTTTATGAAAAATGCAGCTAAAGATGGCAAAACACTGATAGTTATGGATCCGCGTAAAAACGAACTATCTCGTCATGCTCACCATTTCTTACAATTTAAAACTGATACTGACATAGCTTTATTAAATGCCATTATGAAATCTATAATTGATCAAAATTTAGTTAATGAAAAATTTATAACAGAGAGAACGCGTGATTTTAAAAAACTAGCAAAACATTTAGAAAATTATACTCCTGAAAAAATGACAAAAGTTTGTGGCATATCAACTGAAAAAATTAATGAAATAGCTCGCATTTATGCTACATCCTCTGCATCTATAATTTTCTGGGGGATGGGAATTTCTCAACATATTCATGGAACAGATAATGCACGTGCATTAATTTCTTTATCTCTAATGACTGGTCAAATAGGTAGACCTGGAACCGGCTTGCATCCTCTGAGAGGACAAAATAATGTTCAAGGTGCTTCTGATTCTGGTCTAATACCAATGGTGTTCCCAGATTATCAAAGAGTAGATAATGACGAGATTAATAATTTCTTCGAAAAATTTTGGAAGACGGATCTTGATAAAGTTCCTGGTCTGACAGTTGTAGAAATTATGGATAAAATTGCAAAAGATAAACTTAAAGGTCTTTATGTTATGGGAGAGAATCCAGCAATGTCTGATCCTGATTTGAATCATGCACGTAAAGCTTTAAGTATGCTGCAACATCTTGTTGTACAAGATATTTTCCTGACTGAAACAGCATATTTTGCAGATGTTATTTTACCAGCATCTGCTTTTCCTGAAAAAACTGGAACATTTACAAATACTGACAGACGAGTTCAGCTTGGACGACAAGCTGTTAACCCACCAGGTGAAGCAAAACAAGACTTATGGATAATCCAACAAATTGCTAATGGCTTAGGATTATCATGGAATTATGATGGACCTAAAGATGTTTTTGAGGAAATGACAAAGTGTATGCCTAGCATATCAGGAATTACATGGGATAGATTAGAAAAAGATCAGTCAGTTACTTACCCATGCACCTCCAAAACTGATCCAGGACAACCTGTGATTTTTACAGAATCCTTTCCAACAAAAGATGGTTTTGCGACTTTTATGCCCTCAACTTTTTCAAATGCTGATGAATTACCAGATGATGAATTTAATTTTATCCTAATAACTGGTCGACAACTTGAGCATTGGCATACCGGCGCTATGACTAGAAGGGCTAGCATGCTAGATGAAATTGAACCTGACCCAACAGCTAGCTTATGTAGTTCTGATATGAAAAAACTTGATATTAAAGATGGTGATTTGATTACTGTAGAATCTAGAAGAGGAAAAATAAATGTTTATGCAAGAAGAGATGATAATTTGCAATCCAACCAAATATTTATTGCATTTTGTTATGTTGAATCTGCAGCTAACCTACTTACAAATGCTGCATTAGATCCAGATGCAAAAATACCAGAATTCAAATTTTGTGCAGTCAAAGTTGCCAAAAATACTAAACACTAAGTTGTGAATACAAAAAAATCTTTAGAGGAATTTATCTCTGATATAAAGAGGTGTTTAGAATCTGAGGACTATGAAAATGCAAAGAAAATACTAATAGATGCCTTAGAGTTTTTTCCAAATCAACCTTCCCTTCTTATCAATCTTGGAAATATATATAAATGTTTTGGTGATTATGAAGAAGCAGAAAATTATTATAAAAAAGTCTTAGAAATCGAAATCTCTAAAGAAGCATATAATAATTTATCTGTTACATGTCTAGAAAAAAATTCTATTGAAGAATCTATTGTCTTTGCGAAAAAAGCTATAGAGGTTGATATTAATTATATTGATGCTTATTACAATTTATCTTTAGCTTATGAAAAATCTGGAGATTATGAGAATGCCAAGGCAACTCTTAGAAAAATACTAACAATTCATGATGATTATCCCCATGCATTAATCCTCCTTTATAGAGTTTTTCAAAATACATGTGATTGGGAAAATATGGAATCCATTGAGAATAAACTAGATGAAATGATAGAAATGGGTATAGAGCATCCTTTTATGAATGTTAGCAGATCTGAAAATAGTGAAATGAATTACAAAGTTGCTAAATCGTGGGCAGAAAAAAATGTAATGGCAATCTCTAAACGGCCTATAAAAAAAATAACTAAAAAAAATAAAAAGATTAAGCTTGGCTATATCTGTGGAGAATTCAGAGATCATCCAACTTTTCATTTAATAAAAAACTTATTTAGAGAGCATGACACAAAAAATTTTGAAATTTATATTTTTTCTTTTAATCATGATGAGGAAACAAAAATAAAATTACAAAAAAACATATTTAAATTTTTTGATATAACTAAAAACAGTGATTCAGAATCAATAGAAATAATAAATAACTGTAATTTAGATATCCTTATTGATCTTTCAGTAGTCATATCAAATAATCGTATAAACATATTAAAATCTAAGCCTGCAAAAAAAATTATATCCTACCTAGGTTATCCAGGAACTTCAGGGTGTCAACATTATGACTTTCTTTTAACTGATTCAGTTGTTACACCAAAAGATCATCAACCATTTTATATAGAAAAATTTTTATTTTTACCTGATTGTTATCAAATCAATGATGGAAAATCGAATTTTTCTAAATCTACAGAGACTAGGAGTCAGCATCAATTGCCAGAAAACAGCATTGTACTTGCCAGTTTTAATCAATCTTTCAAGTTAGATTCTGTCATGTTTAATTGTTGGTTGGAAATCTTAAAGGAATTAAATGATTCTGTCTTGTGGTTGTTAGAGGATAATGAGATAGCAATGAAAAATCTCTATAGATATGTTGAAAAAAATAATATTGATAAACAAAGGCTGATTTTTGCTAAACGAGTTGGAAGAGACCTTCATTTAGAAAGAATCAAATTAGCAAATGTAATATTAGATACGAGAATATATAATGGTCATACAACAACTATTGATGCACTTCAATCGGGAATACCTGTCGTAACCAAGACAGGCAATCATTTTGCTTCAAGAGTTTCTACTAGTCTGCTTTTATCCCTTGGATTGGATGAATTATGTTGTGATAATTTAAAAGATTATAAACAAAAAATTATTGATTTATGTATGAATAAAAAAATAAAATCACAAATATTAAAAAAGTTAACTGATAAAAAAAATTATGAGAAGGTTCATGACAATAAATTTTTTGCAAAAAAATTAGAAAAAATATTAATAGAAAGAGTCTTATAAGTTAATTAGATAGTGTGGGTTTTCCATGCTACTTCTAA
>JAYZKL010000013.1:0-6910 GCA_036163455.1 Pseudomonadota bacterium | reverse complement strand
CACTTCCTAGCTTAGTTGTTACCAATAATGATTGCACCTTAACTGTTGCTAAAACAGGAAGAATAATTACTTTAAACAATAAGGATGTGAGCATCCCTAAAACTAGTGCAGAGTTATTAGATCAATGCTCTACAAGAGGGGTTAAAGTAAAATATAATTCGAAAGCTAGAAAAAGAACTGAGGAGCTTATTATAAACTTCTTTGCAAAAAACCAATTTAACTAAACTTTTCTAAAATATAAAACTACTGTAAACTATAATTTTTATGAGAGCATGTTTTGAAAAATATATGGGCTAATACTGAAGCTAGAAAATATATAAATAAATATCAGAAACTTGGTTTTTCTGAGGATATTGCTTTACGTGTCTATACAACACAATTACTTGGTAAAAATAATAATTTAGTGCTACATGGCGGAGGTAATACTTCAGTTAAAACAATAATTAAAGATATAGATGGAAAGAAACATGATGTTTTATGTGTTAAAGGCAGTGGTTGGGATATGGCTAATATTGAGCCTGAAGGATTGCCTGCTGTGAAACTTGATCCTCTATTAAGTCTAAAAAATAAAAAATATATTAGTGATGAGGATATGGTTAACTTCCAAAAAAGAAATTTAATAGATGTTCTAGCGCCTAATCCTTCTGTGGAAACTTTCCTACATGCATTCCTACCTTTTAAATTCATAGACCATACGCATGCGGACGCTATATTAAATATTACCAATAGGCCAAATGGCAAAGAACTTTGTAAGAAAATTTTTAGTGATGATGTTGCTATAGTTCCATATGTCATGCCAGGTTTTTTATTAGCTAAAAAAGTGGATGAAATATATTCTAAGAACCCTCATGTTAATTGTCTAATTCTAATGAATCACGGTATCTTTACATTTTCTAATACTGCTAAACATGCATACAGTCTGATGATAAAATACGTTTCTCAAGCAGAAAAAGCTATAAGTAAATTAAAAAAAACGAAAATCAAACAAATAACAAATTATCCTCTAAATTATAAACCCCATGAAATAGCGCCAATAATTAGAGGCTTAATTTCAAATAAAGAATCAGATCAAAAATTTATTTTAAACTTTAGATCAAATAATCATATATCATATTTTATGAATGGCAAAAATGTTAAATCTTATTCAGATCAGGGGACTATAACTCCCGATCATGTAATAAGAATCAAACCTTTCCCCTTAATAATTAATCCATCTAAAACATCATCTTTAAATGAATTCAAAAATCTTGTAAGCAAAGAAATCAAAAGTTTTAAAACTAAATATATGGACTACTTTAAAAAAAACCAGAAGAAAATTAAAGAAAAGAAAACTATGTTGGATACATCCCCAAGAATAGCTTATGTACAAAATATTGGGATGTTTAGTATCGGTACTAATCTAAAATCAGCTAAGATTGCTGGAGACTTATCAGAAACTAATGCTCGAGTAATATCATCTGTTGAGGAGACTGCTAAATATAAAACTATTTCCAAAAAAGATATTTTTGATATTGAATATTGGTCTTTGGAACAAGCCAAAATTAATAAACAAAAAAAACTTTTGGAAGGAAATATTGTTGTCATAACAGGTAGCACAGGAACCATTGGTTTTGAAACATACAAACTATTTAAATCTTATGGAGCTGAGGTTGTTTTATTAGATAATAATTTAAATGCACTTAACAAAATTCAGTCAACGATTAGTGATTTATGCATACATTGTGATGTCAGAAATAAGAAAAGTGTAAAAGAAGCCTTTGAGCTAATTTGTAGAGAGTATGGAGGTATAGATATCTTAATCTCAAATGCTGGGACTGCAAGTGAAGGAGCTATAGCAGAAGTTAAAGATGATTTGCTACGTAAGAGTTTTGAAGATAATTTCTTTTCACATCAAAATTGTGCATCAGAAGCTGTTAAGATTATGATGAAACAAAAAATTGATGGATGTCTATTATTCAATATTTCAAAGCAAGCAGTAAATCCTGGTAAAAATTTTGGGCCATATGGTCTTCCAAAAGCAGCTCTGCTAAGTTTATGCAAACAGTATGCTGTTGATTATGGTTCTTATGGAATTCGATCTAATGGAGTAAATGCTGATAGGATAAAAAGCGGTCTCTTGAACCAAAAAATGATAAAAGCTAGATCAAAAGCAAGGGCTGTTACTCCTTCAGATTATATGAAAGGAAATCTATTACTTAATGAAGTAAAAGGAGAAGATGTGGCAAAAGCATTTTTCCATCTAGCTACATCTAAAAAAACAACAGGGGCTATTCTAACCGTTGATGGCGGTAACATTGCTGCGTCCTTAAGATAGTTTCTCATCTGGAAAAAGTTTTTTTAAACCATCGTTAGAAGCTTCGCAGATACCTTTTTCAGTAATCAAACTTGTTATGTATTTAGAAGGAGTAATATCAAAAGCTAGGTTTAGAGACTTGCTTTCTTTAGGATAAATTCTAATCTTAGTTAATTTATTATTTTCATCAATTCCCTCCATATAGGATAGCTCTGAAGGAGATCGCTCCTCAATTGGTACATCTTGTAATTTATGGGCATCCCAATCTATAGTGCTGCTTGGTATAGCCACATAGAATGGAATATTATTATCATGGGCAGCTAAAGCTTTAAGATAGGTGCCAATTTTATTCACAGCATCTCCATTCGGAGTTATTCGATCTGCTCCAGTGATACATAAATCAACCATGCCTTTCTGCATTAGTAATCCTCCAGTATTATCAGCAACAATCGTATTAGGTATTCCTTCTTGATTAAGTTCAAAAGAAGTAATGGCTGAACCTTGATTTCTTGGCCTAGTCTCATCTACCCAAACATGTATTTTTATTCCATCTTGGAATGCTTGATAAATAGGAGATGTTGCAGTTCCCCAATCAATTGTTGCCAGCCAACCAGCATTACAATGGGTTAAAATATTTACTTCACTTTTTTTGTTATTCCTTAAATAATCCAAAATAATATCCTTGCCATATTGACCAATTTTCTTGCAGTATGAAATATCATCATTGCAAATTTCGTCAGCTTTACTAAGACTGACCTCATATCTTTCTGCTTCAGGTATTTTCTCTAAACACTCTTTCATAACACACGTCGCCCATTTAATATTTATGGCTGTTGGTCTTGAATTTATAAGTTCTTCTATAGCGACATCTAAACTACTATCTGAAGGATTATCTTTAAGTGCAAGTGTAATTCCATAAGCAGACATAGCTCCTATCAGCGGTGCACCACGAACTTCCATATTTTTGATTGCATTCACTGAATCTCTAAAACTATCTATGGTTTTAATCAAAAATTCATGTGGCAGTTTTGTTTGATCAATGATATTAATCTTCGATGTTTTTCTATCAAACCAAATGGTTCTATAATTTTTGCCGTTTACTTTCATAAACTATTTAAAGAGAATCCTTCCAGCTATATTTTTCAACTTATTTTTAGTCTTGCTGGTCATATGATCTGGATTGGTTATTATTGCAGTATCTAAACATTTAACAGCTGGGTCATTATCGTCTACTTGATCTTGAAAAGTCTCTATCACTAACTTAATCATCTCTTTTGCCTTGCTAGCATTATCCATTAAGGTTTTAATTATCATTTGTACCTCAACGTTATCATGGTCAGGATGCCAACAATCAAAATCAGTCACCATAGCAACTGTTGCGTATCTCATTTCTGCTTCCCTTGCCAACTTTGCTTCTGGCATATTCGTCATGCCAATTACATCCGCATTCCAGCTTCTGTATAAATTAGATTCTGCCAGAGTTGAAAATTGTGGTCCTTCCATAACAATATAAGTCCCTCCTCTTTGATAAGGAATTGATAAGTTTTTTAAAGCATTCTCACAAGCACTCATAAGACCAATGCTTGTTGGATGAGCCATTGGGACATGCGCAACTATTTCTTCATCAAAAAAAGTCTTTTTTCTAGAAATAGTTCTATCTATAAATTGATCAACTAAAACAAAATGCCCTGGTTCCAGACTTTCCTTCAAAGAACCAACTGCTGATACAGATATAATATCTGTAACTCCTTTTTGTTTTAAAGCATCGATATTTGCACGAAAATTTATATTCGTTGGAGATATTTTGTGACCTCTTCCATGTCGGGGAAGAAAATATGTTTCATTACCTCTATATTTAAAAGTTAATAACTCATCTGACGGTAATCCCCATGGTGTTTCTATTTTTTCCCATTGTGATTCTTCAATATCTTCAATTTCATAAAGTCCACTACCACCTATAATAGCTAATTTATAATCATTCATATTTTTATCCTTTAGTCTTCATTAAAGATGTGACATTGTAATTTAAATCAATAAGTTTCTTAGAGCCGCCTAAATTATATAAATCAATTACAAAAAAGAATTCAGGTTTCTTAGAATGAAATTTTTCTATAAGCTTTGCTGAAGCAAGAGCTGTTCCTCCTGTCGCTATTAAATCATCTATAATTAGCACTTTATCTTTTTGTAGGATGGCTCCTCTTTGTATTTCTACTTCATCAAATCCATATTCTAGTTTATATTTTCTTTTGTAAACTTTACCTGGAAGCTTATTTTTTTTTCTTATAGGCACAAATCCAATTTTATTTTTATACGCTGCAGCAGATGCAAAAATAAATCCACGAGCTTCTATACCTACTAATTTAGTTATTTTTTTTCTTTTTGCTAAAGCGGCAATATTAGATATGATTTCATTAAAAATTTTTGCATTTTCTGTAAATGAAAATATATCTTGAAACAGAATACCTTTTTTTGGGAAATTAGGTATAACTCTAATATTTTTTTTTAATGTTGTTGTAATTTTGCCCATAACTTTTCATTTTGATATGTGTGCGCATTACAATTTTTACAACTTCCAATTGAATCATAATCTAGTTTCAATTGTTTAGATCTGTAATTATTTAGAATTTCGCCCTGCCAAATTTGTTGGAGTGTTTCATTCTTCACATCACCTATTTGCTCTTTTAATTCATGATCAAGACAACATAATCCAACACGCCCATCAGCTCCTATCACCATTTCTTCCCATGGATGTGTACATGCAAAATTAAATTTACCTAAAGTGCTTTGTGTTAATTTATCTTGATGCTTGTCTTTAAGATGAGTGTCATCATAATTAAGGTCTTCTTGTGATCCTAACCAAGTATTATAATGATTGACATCAACAACATCTGCTAATTTGCTCCAATAATCTACAAATTTTTGTACTTCACTTTGAGTAGGTTTCATATCGATTATGGTTATTCTTGTCTGAGGATTCTTTTTGCTTTTTTCCTTTTTATAATTAAGAAAATATTTCACATTATCTACTACATTATCAAACTTAAGGCCTACTCTTACGCTTTCAAATGTTAGTTTTGTAAAACCATCTATATCAAAATTAATGACATCTAAAAGGTTTTCATCAATTATTTTTCTTGATCTTTCTTTTGACAATAATTGGGCATTTGTAGATAGATAAAGTTTAACATTTGGGAGTCCTGCTCTGACAAGTCTCATTTTTTCAATTAAATGTTTATCTACTGTTGAATCGCCCATCCAAAATAAATTAATTTTTTTTAAGGGCTTTCCTTTACAATCATCTATAATTTTTTCTAAAATCTCATTTGGCATATTTTCTTTCTTTCTATCCATTGCAGGTTGTGGACACATAATGCACTTTGCATTACATGCGCTTGTAAACTCTATAGTAAGTATCTTTGGAAAAATTTCTTTTCTTGATTTGATCCAATTAAAAATTGCTGTCTTAATTTTTCTAACTAACATAATAGCCAATCTTTCAATAAAAACTTGATTATAAACTATCTTTTAATCATTTAAATCATACTTATCAGAAAATTGCCAAAATTACTCTTTCAAACCATTGATTTAAAGGGTTTCTTATTGTAAAGTTTAAGAACTATGGCAGATTTAATGTTGGTACTTACAATCATTGGAGCAGTGAATACCCTCACAATCGTTTTAGTATTAGTAATGATTATGTTTGGAATGAGATACTAAACACAAATCTATTACTTAATACGATCAAACGATAAACGGGGGTTTTCAAGCAAAAAAAATAATCAGATAAACTTCTGAGTATATTTTTTTTTTAAATTTTTCTACTATAAAACAATCACATCACCGAAGTAAGTAACCGTTGTCATCCCAAAAAGTGCCATCAGTACCGGAGATGTTAATGCGCCAAGAATTGCAAAAATAATTCCAATCATTCCTGGCAGATATTCCTTTTTTGAAAAAGAAATAATTCCTAATATAAATGCTAAAGGACTTAATAAAAAAGAAAGGATAAATATTCCAACAAATCCAAAAATTACACTTAGTAGTCCGTAAACTTGCGTTGACTCTTTAATAATAATTTGTGGTTGTTGTTCATTCATAATTATTCATGTATGTATTTTTTTAAATATATAGCCATAAAAAAGAGTAACACTGAGGCAATAACATCTTCAAGTGGTGATGCAAGCGGTAGTCCATAATTCCATAAAATAATCCCTATTAACCAGATTATAAATATTTTCAATTCTCTGACATTTTAGCACAGTATTTAAAGGGTTACTCCAAACCCCTTGGGTCATTTGCTATTTCATAGGCTTTAGTTATTTTATTAAAAAATACTATTTGCATATTACCCCATGTCTTTTTACTTATGACCACATTATGTCCTTTTGATTTCATTATTCTAATCCATTTATCATTAAATCCATCAGGCTCTACGAAGACTTTATCAGGTAAGTACTGATGATGTAGTCTTGGTTTGGAAACTATTTTTTTTAAATTGGGTTGTCCTTCTTTTAAATATTCAAGCATCCCTAAAACTACCATGCTTATTATTCTAGATCCTCCAGGCGTTCCTATAACCAAAATTCCTCTATCATCTTCTACAAATGTCGGTGACAT
>JAYZKL010000012.1:0-4141 GCA_036163455.1 Pseudomonadota bacterium | reverse complement strand
TAATGAAAAGTGATATTGAAATAGCTCAAGCAGCAAAAGCAGAAAAAATCGTCGATGTTGCTAAAAAACTAGATATACCAGAAGATGCTTTAGAGTTACATGGTCATGACAAAGCTAAAATATCATTTGATTTTATAAATAGCTTAAATAATAAGAAAGATGGAAAATTAATACTCGTTACAGCAATAAGCCCAACTCCTGCAGGCGAAGGAAAAACTACAACCTCTGTTGGTCTTGGTGATGCACTTAATCACATAGGAAAAAAAGCTTTAGTCACAATTCGAGAGCCTTCACTTGGACCAGTATTTGGAATGAAGGGTGGAGCTGCTGGAGGAGGTATGGCTCAAGTGATACCAATGGAAGATATTAATTTGCACTTCACTGGTGACTTTAATGCAATTCAGTTAGCAAATAATTTACTTGCAGCAATGTTAGATAATCATATCCATCATGGTAATCAATTAAATATAGATGTTAGAAGGGTAACTTGGAAAAGAGTTTTAGATATGAATGACAGAGCATTAAGAAAGACCGTTTGTTCATTAGGGTCTATCGGTAATGGATTCCCTAGAGAAGATGGTTTTGATATTGTTGTTGCTTCAGAAATAATGGCAATTTTTTGTTTATCTACTTCTCTTAAGGACTTAAAAGAAAGGTTAGGTAATATAGTTGTTGCTTATACGCGAAAAAAAGAGCCTATTCTTGCTAAACAGATCAATGCTCATGGAGCAATGACTGTTTTATTGAAAGACGCAATAAAACCTAATCTTGTTCAAACTCTTGAAAATAATCCAGCAATGATACATGGAGGTCCATTTGCTAATATAGCGCATGGTTGCAATACTGTAATCGCAACGCAGGCATCTCTTAAATTAGCTGATTATGTCGTTACAGAAGCAGGTTTTGGTGCTGATTTAGGAGCTGAGAAGTTCTTGGATATTAAATGTAGAAAGGCTAACCTTAAGCCATCTGTGGTAGTTTTGGTAGCAACAATTAGAGCATTAAAATATCATGGCGGTTGTTCTTTAGATGATTTAAATAATGAAGGGGTAGAATATCTAAAAAAAGGAATTGTTAATTTAGAGCGTCATGTTAATAATTTAAAAAATCATTATGGCCTACCAGTAGTAGTTGGTATAAATGGATTTACTTTTGATACAGATAAAGAGAGAGAGGTCTTGCAACAAAAATCTAAGGAATTAGAAGTACCAATTGTTTCCTCTACTCATTGGGCTGATGGAGGAAAAGGAGCAAAGGATCTTGCAGAAGTTGTAGTAGAAACTATTGAAAATGCTGAGAACAAATTTAAATACTTATATGAAGATAGCCTGGACCTTTGGTCTAAGATGGAGACTATAGCGAAAAAAATATACGGCGCCGATGGTATTAGTGCTCCAAGCAACATAAAGAAACAAATTGAAGACTTACAGAATGATGGATATGGAAACTATCCAGTTTGTGTTGCAAAGACACAATATTCATTTTCAACCGACCCAACACTTAGAGGGGCACCTACTGGACATATCATACCAATAAGGGAAGTACGTTTAGCAGCAGGAGCAGAATTTATAGTTATGGTTTGTGGAGATATTATGACTATGCCAGGATTACCCAAAGTTCCAGCTGCTGAAAAAATTGATTTGGATGCCGATGGAAATATTGTAGGCTTGTTCTAATTTTTTGTTTCTACAGTGTCATATCTTCTTGAAAATAGAATAATTTTTTTTACTCTTTCCTTAGCACTAATAGCATTAGCTTGTTTTGGCCCTGAAGGAGCTGCCTTTAAACAGTCATTACTAAATTTAGATTTCACAAAATTTCATTTACTAGCAGAAGAAACAGATTCATATTTTAGAGTCCCAAACACACCATTGCGTATATCTCTATTTATCTTCTCATTTTATATTATGTATTCATCTTTACGAATACCGCTAAAGAGAAATCTAAAACTATCTAGCTCTTCAATTAAAATAATTAATTATCTTATTTTTTTATTTTTATTACTTAATTTAATCACAAACAATGGCTCAAATTTAATATTTATTTTATTGTTTCTAATTTCAACTGTTTATATTTTACTTATGAAAAACACTTTTTCTGATAATTATTCTAATATTGAAATTATGCTTTTATCAACTATGTCACTCATGTTTTTCATTTCAATATTTTCTTCCATATATCACGGTTCATCTCTTAAAGAAATTGACAATTATTCGAGGTTTTTATTATTTATCCCTATCTATCTCCTTCTTAGAGATATAAAAATTAATGTTATAGCGTTATATTTCATTATAAATATAAGTTCAATTATTATTGGGTTAGTTGCACTATATTATTTCTTCGTCATTGGTGAAAGTAGAGTGTCTGTTTACAGTAGCAGCGCTATAATATTTGGAAATATTAGTTTATTATTCATGGTTTTTTCATATCTCACGCTCAAACCTCTTAGAGATTTGACAAAGCCACTTTTATTACCAATTTTAGGTATATTTTTTGCTTTTATTGCATGGTCATTAACTGGTACTCGTGGTTCATTACTAGGATTGATCATTGTTTTATTATTATTTTTTAGTAAGCAGTATAGAAATAATATCTTTATTCCTAGTTTCAAAGTTATAGTAACTAGCATTTTATTTTTTGGAATAGTAATTTCGCAAACGAATAATTTTAATCGGTTTGTTGAAGGCTATAATAGTGGATATAACTATATTGTTCATGGTGAAGAGACAAATTGGAAAAATCCTGATAGTATTATGCCGAGATTAATTATTTGGAAAGGCTCTTACAATATAATGAAGGACAACTATATTTTAGGAGTGGGGCTTGATAAATTTAATGAAAGTTTATTACAACAAATTCAAGAGAAAAAAATACCTATGATAAGAAAAGATTTTAAAAACCCTACTGCAGGATTGAATCATGCACATAATCAATATTTGGATATTTTTGCCAAGATGGGTATTTTTGCTTTTCTCACATTAGTTTTTTTTATTCTAATTAACTTAGTATTCTTCCATTCTAGACTTCAATCAACTGCATCAAAAAAACAAAGCATCGCACTTTTTGGCATGACAACAATTATTATGTATGCAGGACATATGATGACGCACGTAGTTTTTTCTCATCACCACTCAACAATTTTTATGTTAATGGTATTAATATTATTCTTTTCTTCTATAATTAATTTAGAGAAACAGGAAGATTAAATGAAAATAACTATTATTGGGACAGGATATGTTGGTTTAGTTACAGGCGCGTGCTTTGCTGATGCTGGACATATGGTGACATGCTTAGATAATAATAAGCTAAAAATCGATAATCTAAAAAAAGGCAGTATGCCTATTTATGAGAGAAAATTACAAACTCTAGTAAAAAATAACTACACAGAGAAAAGATTGTCATTCACAACATCATACAAAGATGCTTTAAAATCATCAAAACTAATTTTTGTAGCAGTTGATACACCTCCAAAGAAAAATGGTGAAGCTGATTTAAGCTCTATTAAAAAGGTTTGTATTGAATTATCTAAATATATAACAAATGGAACTATAATAGTTGAAAAGTCAACAGTACCTGTTGGCACATCAATGTATATATCAGAAATAATTAAAAAGAATTTAGCCAAATTAAAAAAGCGATTAAAATTTCATGTTGTTTCTAATCCTGAATTTCTAAAAGAAGGGACAGCAATCGATGATTTCACTAAGCCAGATAGAATTATCATAGGTATTGATGATCAATCACTAAAAAAGGTCTTTCGGGATTTATATAGACCATTCAATCGTAAACATGAAAAAATTCATTTTATGGATGTAAGATCTGCAGAATTAACTAAGTACGCAGCAAACTCAATGCTAGCAACCAAAATAAGTTTTATAAATGAATTATCTAATATTGCAGAAAGAGTTGGCGCCGATATTGATTTAGTGAGGAAAGGAATAGGCGCAGATAAGAGAATAGGCTATGATTTTTTATATCCAGGTTGTGGATATGGTGGATCATGTTTGCCAAAAGATGTGGATGCACTTATCAATACAGCAATCACTAATAATTATAAGCCAGATTTACTTTCATCGGTCGCAAAAGTTAATCGTAAACAGAAAACACTTATGTTTGAAAAAGCAAAAAAGTTTTTTAAAAA
>JAYZKL010000011.1:0-7178 GCA_036163455.1 Pseudomonadota bacterium | reverse complement strand
GAAAGATTCTTTGTACTGCCTGCTCTTGATATGGGTCACATCCTATACCAAATACAGTTTCAGTTGGATAAGCAATAATTTTTCCATCCTTAAGGTATTCAACTGCCCCAGCTGGAGTACCTTTTTTCATGTTTTTTTAGAGAAAAACCTTCTTCCCCTTCTTTTTCTTTTTGGAGCATTGTTTATCATTTCAATACAAGCTTCTTCTTCAAGGGATTTAGGTTCAATATCTTTAGGTACTTTAACATTGACCTTGCCATTTGTTACATACGGACCATAAATACCATTAAGAATTTTTATGCCCTTATCTTCAAACACTTTAATTTCTTTATTAGCATCTAACTCTCTTTTTTCTTTAATTAAAATAACAGCCTCATCTTCTTTAAGCGTGAAAATATCTACGTTTCTAGCAGAGACATTTGTTTTTCCACATTTTACATACGGACCAAATGGACCAATGTTAATTAGAACATCTTCATCTTGATAGATGCCAATTTTTTCTGGTAGTTTAAATAGTCTAAGCGCATCATCCATAGTTATTGCATCAATATTCTTTTTTTGTTCAGGTGTTAAAGCTGCCCATTTTGGTTTTTCTTCATCATCTTTAGTACCCATTTGGATTGTCGGACCATATTTTGTTAGGCGAACTGATACAGGTCTTTTTGTCTCTGGATGAGTGCCTAGATCTTTAAGTAAACGCTGTTCTGATATGTCTACTGTTTCTTGCTTATGATCTAAATTAGTTTTAAAGGGTTCATATGTCTTTTTAATACATGATTCAGCATCTTGTTCCCCAAGTGATATTTTATCTAGACTTTCTTCTAATCTCGCGGTGAATTCATAATCAACAAGGTCATTGCTGAAATGTTCTAGTAAAGTTTCACAAACAACACGTGCTAAAGCTGTAGGTTGAAAATTACTTTTGTCTGGATCAATATAATTACTTTCCATAATTTTCGATATAATCGTCACATATGTAGAAGGTCTTCCAATACCAAGTTCTTCCAAGGCTTGTATTAAACTAGCTTGGTTATATCTTGGTGGCGGTTGTGTAAATTTTTGCTCGATTTCAATATTTTTAATTGATAATTTATCACCAGCCTTTAATTTTTCTAGTAAATTTCTATTTAGTTTTACTTTTTCTTCGCCTTCAGACATGTCATATATTTCTTTAAAACCATTTTCTTTTATGAATGATCCAGAATACTTAAATTCAAATTTATTATCCAAAAACAGCTCTAAGTTAACCTGTTGATAAATAGCATCTGTCATTTGTGAAGCAACAGTTCTTTTCCAGATTAATGAATATAGTTTATATTCGGATTCATCAAGAAATCCTTTAATCTTTTCTGGTTCATTATGTACAGAAGTAGGACGAATCGCCTCATGTGCTTCTTGAGCATTTTTAACTTTATTTTTATATTTTCTAACTTCTTGTGAACAAAATTTCGGATGTTTATCCGTCAAGTAGCTTTTTAATTCAGTTAGTGATTCAGCTGATAAGTTTGTTGAATCAGTTCTCATATAAGTAATTAAACCCACTGTTTCTCCTTCTCCAAGGTCAACTCCCTGATAAAGTCTTTGCGCTATACTTGAGGTTTGTTTCACAGAAAAACCAAGCATTGTGTATGCTGTTTGCTGAAGCGAAGCTGTTGTGAAAGGTGCTTTTGGCTTCATTTTTCTTTCTGAAGTTTTTATTGATTTAACTTCTAATTCCTCATATTTAGAAATCTCTTTTTTAATTTTTTCTGCTTCTTTTTGACTACCAATAATTGTTATATTATTTTTTTTAATTTTTTCGCCATTAATTGACACTAATTCTGTATCAATACAATCATCACCATTACAAGCATTCATTGTGGTAATCCAAAACTCTATTGGCTTAAAATCAGAAATCAATTTCTCTCTTTCTACAATTAACCGTAAAGCAGGACTTTGTACTCTACCACCTCTTGCATCTCTACTTACTTTTTTCCATAAAAATTCTGAAATATCATATCCCATTAAATAATCAAGAGTCCGTCTTGCTAAATATGCATTCCACAAATCCATAGATATTTCACGTGGATTTTTCATAGCATCAAGAACAGCATTTTTGGTAATTTCATTGAATGCAACACGATGGATGGCTTTATTTTTTAATAAATCAGATTCGTTAAGTATATCGTATATGTGTTTTGAAATTGCTTCACCTTCTCTATCAGGATCAGTTGCAAAATAAACATTCTCGGCATTTTCAGAGAATTTTTTAATATCAGCCAAGATATCTTTCTTTTCTTTAGTTACTTTCCAAATAGGCTGATAGCCATTTTTAACATCTATGCCTTTTCTACCAGTTGGAACTAAATCTCTCACATGGCCAACAGACGCTATAACCTTAAAGTCATTACCCAAAAACTTTTGTATAGATTTTACCTTAGTTGGCGATTCTACAATCAGTAAATTTTTCATTTCCTTTATTGAATCTCTTATAAAAAATCATTTTTTTACTTTATACTATTAAAATACTATGTTTTACAAATACTTTTTTCAGGAATACTGTAATGGCTATACTAGAGATACTACATTATCCAGACAATAGACTAAGACAAAAGGGCGAAGATGTTGAGATTTTTGATGAATCTCTACGAATAATTGTTAAAGATATGCTAGAGACAATGTATCAAGAAAAAGGGATTGGTCTAGCTGCAATACAGGTTAATATAATAAAAAATATCATAGTAATAGATGTTAGTGAAAAAAGAAATGAGCCACTAATATTAATCAATCCAGTAATTACAAAGAAAGAAAACAAAATAAAATTTGAGGAGGGTTGTCTTTCTGTGCCAGGTTTTTATGAGAAAGTAGACAGATATGAGTTGATTGAATATGAAGCTCAGGATAAGGAAGGGCAAAAATATAGCGGGAAAGCTGAAGGGTTACTTGCAGTTTGTATACAACATGAACTCGACCACCTCAATGGTAAACTTTTTGTAGATTATTTATCTTTAACAAAAAGAGAGAATATTGAAAAAAAAATACAGAAGATGGAAGCCCAAGGCATAAAAGCAGAACGTAAAAACATCCCTTATTCCATATAGATAATTCAGGAGTCGTATTGAAAATAATTTTTTTTGGGAGTCCAATATATACGATTCGCATCATCGATCAAATCAAAAGTTCGAAAAATGAGCTATTAGCTATTGTTACCCAAAATGAGAAAAAAGGAAAAAGAGGAAAGATTCAAAAAACACCAGTTGAAATTTATGCTAAAGAAAACCTAATAAAGTTTTTTACGCCAGAGAAAATAAATGACAAGAAATTTATTACAGATATTAAGCAACAAAATCCAGATTTATTTATAATTTTTGCATATGGAAAAATTTTGCCTCTTGAATTGATAAATATTCCAAAACATGGATGTTTAAATATACATGCTTCTCTGCTACCAAAATGGAGAGGCGCTGCCCCAATTCAACGTTGTATACTTAATAGAGATAAAAAAACAGGCATAACTTTTTTTAAAATAGATGAAGAGTTAGATAAAGGAGATATTATTGCCAGTCACGAATTAGAAATATTAGATGATGATGATAATCTGACTTTACAATCAAAACTATCAAAACTAGCTTCTGATTATCTAGAAGATTCTCTAAAAAAGATTGTTACTAACGCTAACTTTATAAAGCAAAATGAATCAGAAAGTAGTTATGCAAAAAAAATCTTAAAAAATGAATCTAAAATTGAATGGACTGACTCTGCAGATAATATAGTTTTAAAAATAAAAGCTTTTAGTGGCTGGCCAGTTGTAGAAGCCAAAATATTGGGTGAATCAATAAAAATTTGGTCGGCTGAAGCCGTTGAGGTAGAAGATGAATGCGCGGCAGGTAAAATTGTGAATTTAGATAAAAATGGCCTGTCAGTTTCCACAAGCAAAGGAATCTTGTGTATAAAAAAACTCCAGTTCCCAGGTAAAAAGATAATAACTGCTAGAGATTTATGTAATTCTAATAGTGGTTTTGCAACTAAAATAAAGGATAAAATTAAACATAAAATGGTCTAAATAATATATTTTCATTCGCACTATTTGGTGTAGAATGGGGTCTTAAAAATGAATCATTTCAGCAAATGAAAAAAATTACAGTCTTTGGCGGCGGCTCCGTCGGCTCATCTTTAGCAAAAATACTTTCTGATGATGGTAATGATATCACTGTCATTGATACAGAAGAATCAGTACTAGATGATCTCCAAGAAAAAATTGATATTAAAACTTTATGCGGAAATGCTGCATATCCTGCTATTCAAAAATTAGCAGGTGTTAAAGATTGCGATATGATTATTGCTGTCACAGCAAGCGATGAAGTAAATATGGTTGCTTGTCAAATTGCAAAGCAAGTATTTAATGTGCCAAGAACTGTTGCGAGATTAAGACCAAATGAATATTTAACCGCAGAAGAAGGATTTAAAAAAGATCTTTTTTCAATTGATGAAGTTATTAGCCCAAGCGTTTTATTAACAGAATATTTACAAAATATCATGACTCACCCAGGATGCTTCCAATTTTTCCAATTCTCGGGTGGATTAGTACAAGTAGTTGCTGTCAAGGTTTTAGCTGATGGCCCATTAGCAGGCAAAAAATTGTCAGACTTTCGGATACATTTACCAAAAGTAGATGTACGTGTTGGTATCATTTTTAAAGACGATAAACCTATCTACCCTACTGGAGATACTGTTGTAGAAGTTGATGATGAAGTTTATTTTATAGCTACAGAAGAAAATATGAGGTTTATGAGTGAGTTAAGAAAAGTAGAAGGCCAGGCGCATAACGTAATGATTGCAGGTGGCGGGAACGTAGGTTCTGTTTTAGCTAAAAATTTAGAATCTAACTACAGTGTAAAATTAATTGAAAAAGATAAAACGAAATCTAAGAAAGTTGCTGAGAAGCTTACTTCTACGGTTGTTCTAAATGATGATATTTCTGATGAAAACTTTCTAAAGGATGAGGGGATAAATGATGTAGATTATTTTTGCGCTGTGACAAATGATGATCAAATGAATATTTTATCTTCTAAACTTTCTAGAGATTTAGGTGCAAAAAAAACTATTGCTATTATTAATAAATCTTCTTATAGAAGCCTTGTATCAAAAGAGTTAGATATAGTAGTCTCTCCTGCAGATGTAACAATTAGTTCGCTTTTAGCATCTGTGAGAACAAGTGATATAGTAAAAGTTAATTCTCTAGGTAAAAGTGGGGCAGAGGTGATAGAAGTTATTGCTCATGGAGATAAAAAGACATCGAAATTAGTTGGGAAGAAGATTTCTGAACTTGCATTACCAGAAACAATTAATATTGGAGCGGTAGTAAGAAATAATAAAGTTATTCTGGCTAATGAAGATATACAAATTGAAGAAGAGGATCACGTAATAATATTCACTCTAAATAAAAAAGATATAGCAATAATTGAAAAATTATTTCAGGTAGAAGTAGGTTTTTTCTAAAACTATGAATTATGCCCTCATTCAAAGAATACTCGGCCTAATGCTAATATTATTTGGTTTTTCTTTAATTATACCAATAATTACATCCTTTCTATATGAAGATCAAAACCTTGATATTTTTATAACTTCTTTCATAACTTTCTTTCTGATAGGTTTGATATTTTATTTTCCAAATAGAATGGAAAAAAATGATATAAGAACAAAAGATGGTTTTCTCATAGTTGTTTTGTTTTGGGTTGTGTTAAGTATATTTGGCTCTATACCATTCATGCTCGACAAACAATTATCTTTATCTTTTGCTGATGCCTTATTTGAATCTGTTTCTGGTTGGACAACAACTGGAGCAACAATTCTAGTTAATATTGATACCTTAACACCATCAATATTAATCTATAGACAAATGCTTCAGTGGCTTGGTGGTATGGGAATAGTTATTTTAGCGCTTGCAATATTGCCGATGCTTGGTGTTGGAGGCATGCAGTTATACAAAGCTGAATCAACAGGGCCAATTAAAGATACAAAAATATCTCCAAGAATTGCTGAAACAGCACAAAATTTATGGTCAGTTTATTTAGGTTTAACTTTTTTTTGTGCTATTTCATATTTTTTAGCAGGGATGAATTTATTTGATGCAGTCAGCCACAGTTTCTCAACTATTGCTATTGGTGGATTTTCTACACATAACGAAAGCATCGGGTTTTTTAACAACCCTTCAATTGAACTTATTTGTATGGTGTTTATGATTTTGTCAGCTATGAATTTTATTTTACATTTTTTATCCCTAAAAAATAAAAGCTTCCAAGTTTATTTTCAAGATTCAGAGTTAAGAACTTATATGATTATTATGGTGTTTTTTATATTAACTATCGTTTCCTATGGACTATTTGATACTGATTTTACAAACATAAGACATATTCTTTTTCAGACAATATCATTTATTACAACATCTGGCTTTACTAGTACTACTTATAATTTATGGCCTACATTTATCTTATCAACATTGATAACAGCTAGTTTCATAGGGGCATGTGCAGGATCTACAGGTGGAGGCATGAAAGTTATTAGGATAATATTATTATTTAAATTAATCAGAAGAGAGCTGCTAAAATTACTTCATCCTTCTGCAGAAATACCTATAAAAATGAATGATAGATTAATCTCGGAAGATATCTCATCGACAGCTTGGAATTTTTTTATACTCTACCTAATTTCTTTCTTTGTTATTTCATTGGTTTTATTAGCAACTGGGTTGGATTCAACAACAGCTTTTTCATCCGTAGCGTCATGTATTAATAATCTAGGACCTGCTCTTGGAAGTGCATACGGAAATTATTCAACAATTAATGATTTTGCTAAATATTTGCTCTCATTTACCATGCTTCTTGGAAGACTTGAAATATTTACATTATTAATCATCATCACTCCATATTTTTGGAAATATTAAGACAAATGACAGATAAAGCTAAACCTTTTTTATCAGAAAATAATCCTTTAAATATGGAGACATATAAAGGTGAAGGTTTTTCCTATAAATATTTTTTTCCGCAATATTGGTTAGGATGGATAATAATTATATTGTCATTCATTCTGACGTATTTACCTAAAATATTTAGGGATAGCATAGGTACTTTTTTAGGTTTTTTTATTTATAAAACAAACCATAAAAGAAAGAAAATTGTTCAAAAGAATCTTGCTTTGTG
>JAYZKL010000010.1:0-3505 GCA_036163455.1 Pseudomonadota bacterium | reverse complement strand
GAAACAAGCATTATATTTGATGTAATTACAGAGAATATGGGAATATATTCTTTCTTGGGGAAGGGTATAAAGAAACGAAAAGATTTTTCATTATTGCAACCCTTCAAAGAAATGAAATTCACATTTTCACCTAAAAAAAATTTACCAATATTATCTAAGTACGAAATGATTCAAAATTTTGATGTAGGTAAAAATAATCTTCTATTATGTGGTATCTATATGAATGAACTTATCTATAAATTTATTCCCCAGAGAGAACCTTGCATTAATTTATATAAATTATATAAAGACCAACTATCTAAAATGACTGATAGTAAAATAGAAATAGATGAAAGGCTTCTAAAATTTGAACTTCTTTTTTTAAAAGAAATTGGCTATGAAATAACAGTGGCCAATGATGGAGAGGAAATAAATAATAATAAACATTATTACTATCTGCATAATAGCGGTTTTGAGGAAGTTAGAAATAAACTTGATTTAGATCTTTCAATTACTGGAGAAGACTTAAAATTATTAATAAATAAAAGGGTCGATGGCATAAATAAAATAAAAAATATAAGATTAATTATACGTTCCATTTTCCAAAGATTACTAGGGTCAAAAAAAATTATTAGCTATGATCTTTTTGAGTAGTTAGATTCTTTTTATCTATAGTAATTTTTTGATTTTCATACTTCAATAGATAAGCATTTTTATACCAGTCGCCTAACACGAATCTTTTAATAGTTTTATTATCAATTTCTAAGTCATGAATATTTGGTCTATGCGTATGACCATGAATCAATATATCAGCCTCATATTGTTTAATAATTTCTTCAACTGCCTGATTATTAACATCCATAATATCATCATCTTTATTTTTAATTTCTTCTTGGCTTTTTTTCCTTAAATCTTCTGCAATAGCTAATCTTTCTTTAAGTGTTTTTTTGAGCATTTCAGTTTGCCACTCTTTTGATCTGACTAATTTTCTATAATTTTGGTATTCTATATCATCAGTACATAAAGTATCTCCATGCATTAATAAGATCTTTTTTCCATACAGTTCTATAACAGTTGGATCGTCAATTAATTTCATGCCATATTTTTTACAAAACTTTTCACTAATTAGAAAATCTCTATTCCCATGCATAAAATAAATATGAGTTGTAGAAGATTTCTTTTGAATTGCATCAAATGCCATTTCAAGACCATTTCCTGGATCATCATCTCCAACCCAGTATTCAACCAAATCACCTAATATGTATATTGAAGATATACTTTTTTCAAGATTTAAAATCGTATTAACAAAATAGTTTATTATTTCAGGTCTACTTCTATCTAAATGTAAATCTGAAATAAAAAGAGTCGACATAGTTATTAATTCATCACTTCAACTTTATTTATTATTATGTTTTCAATTGGGACATCAGAATGACCAGCCTTATTAGCAGTATCGACTGCACCGATACTTTCAACAATTTCCATCCCATTAATAACCTCACCAAAAACACAATAGCCATAACCGTCTTGAGCATTATCTTTATCTAGAAATTCATTTGTGACTAAATTTATGAAAAATTGGGACGTAGCAGAATGCGGCTCCATAGTTCTTGCCATAGCAATGGTACCTTTTTTATTTTTTAGATTATTGTTGGATTCATTTACAACTGGTTCTTTTGAGTTAATTGAAGACATATCTGGAAGATGACCACCACCTTGTATCATAAAACCTTTAATAACTCTGTGAAAAATGGTGCCTTCATAATGACCATTTTCTGCATAGTATAAAAAATTTTTTACTGTTTCTGGCGCTTCATTAGCAAAAAGTTTAAGAGTAATTTCTCCTTTATTTGTTTCTAGTTTAATCAATTTTATATCCTCGTTTTTTCTTGATTCCTGTATACTATTACAGGAAACAACAGAAAATAGAAGCAAAAAATATGATAATGTTAAAAAAAAGGATTTAGATTTCATAACTTTACTAAACATAATTATCATAGCATGAAGATAAAAATATTTAACACATTAACTAGAAAAAAAGAAATATTTAAGCCTGTCAATGAAGAATGCGTAAACATGTATGTATGTGGACCAACGGTTTATAGTGAACCTCACATAGGTAATGCTCGTGCAGCCCTAATACCTGATATATTATTCCGTTTATTAAAAAGTCAGTATAACGAGGTTAATTATATTCGTAATATAACTGATGTGGATGATAAAATAATAGATTCAGCCAAAAGAAGGAAAAAAACAGTTTCTGAAATCAGTGATAAATTTACAAAGATTTATCAGAAAAATATGCAAGCATTAGGAATATTAAATCCTACATATGAACCAAGAGTTACTGATCATATTTCTTCTATTATTGAAGTGATTAAGGAAATTATTGCTAGCGGATATACATATGTAGCTGAAAATCATGTCTTATTCAACACTGAAAAATTTTCTGATTATGGCAAACTTTCTAATCGTACTTTAGACGAAATGATTGATGGAGTTAGAATTGAAATTGCATCATATAAAAAATCACCACGAGACTTTGTTTTGTGGAAACCTTCAATTGATGATCAGCCAGGATGGGATAGCCCATGGGGTTTTGGGCGTCCAGGATGGCATATTGAATGCACAAGCATGATAAAAAAAATCATTGGGATGGATGCTACTTTAGATATACATGGAGGCGGAAATGATTTAATTTTTCCACATCATGAAAATGAAATTGCACAAGGATTTTGTATGAACCATGTGAAATATTGTAATTATTGGTTCCATAATGGAATTGTGCTTGTTGACAAAAAGAAAATGTCTAAATCGCTTGGGAATGTTATCCTTGTTAAGGAAATACTTAAGAAGGAATCTCCAATGACGATAAGACTTGCTCTAATGTCTGCTCATTATAGGCAACCTTTAAATTGGACAGACAATACAATTGCTGATTCTTCAAATTTAGTAAAAAAATTCCAAAAAATTTTCAGCCAGAGTAATTTAAAAAGTATAGAAGCAAATAATGATGAATTATTGTCTATTCTCTCTGATGATTTGAATACTCCTGAAGCAATAACATATTTGTCTTCTCTTTCTAAAAAAGCAAAGATTAATGAAGTTGATAAGAGAAGTTTTATTTCAGCATGCAATTTCTTGGGTCTAAATTTTATTGAATCTAAAGTAACTAAAAAAATTGATGAAGATTTAGTGACAAAATTAATTAATGAAAGAAATCTAGCTAGAAAAAATAAGGAGTTCTCTAAAGCTGATGAGATTAGAAAGAAGCTTAATAAAATGAATATAGAAATAGAGGACTTGAAAGACAAGACTGTTTGGAAGATTAAGTAACTTATAATTTCAAATTTAGTTATGATAGGTATAATAGGCTAATGTTGCGGGGTGTAGCGCAGTTTGGTAGCGCGGCTGGTTTGGGACCAGTAGGTCGTAGGTTCGAATCCTATCACCCCGAAATTTGCGCCTGTAGCTCAGTTGGATTAGAGTGCATCGCTACGAACGATGAGGTCGGAGGTTCGAATCC
>JAYZKL010000009.1:0-4372 GCA_036163455.1 Pseudomonadota bacterium | reverse complement strand
TGTGATTGGTATTTAGAAATAGCAAAAATCATGATTGCTCGCGGTGTTGACTCTACAAAAGATACATTAATTAATAGTTTACAATTAATACTCAAATTATGTCACCCTATAATTCCTTATATAACTGAAGAAATTTGGGAGGAAATGCATAAACGAAATTATACACCTGATGAACTTCTAATTAATTCAAAATTTCCGTTACAACAAAAACTATTTCTAGATAATGCTGTTTCAATGAACGTAAATACAGTTATGGATATTATTAATTCCATACGTAAAACTAGAAGTGATTTAAATATACACCCTAAAATGGAAATAGATGTATATTTCTTATCAAACCAACCTAATTATGAATCTATAATAAAAGAAAATGATTTTATAATCCAAAATTTAGCAAAAGTGAATAAAATCTTTTGGAACGAAAAATCATATAATATTAAAGATTGTATAACAATTACATTAAAAGATTTAAAAGCTCTAATTCCAATAAAAAAGATAATTGATGTTGATCAAGAGCTTTCTAGATTAAAGAAAAACCTATCGCTATTAGAAAGTCTGTTAGATAAAGTCAATCAAAAAATTAATAATAAAGACTTTATTGAAAAAGCACCTTCTTCAATCATTAAGGAGAATTTAGATAAAAAAGATAATATACAAAAAGAAATTATTTCTATTAATGAATTAATGAAGTATTTATCTGATTAAACTATAAAATCTTTCTAATGTAAGGCGAAACGAACTCATATCTTGAGAAATAATTGCTTGAACATCATCAGCTAGTGAACGGTATTCAAGGGCCTCATGTCCAATCAAGACAATATTCTCTTCTTTATCAGCATTGTTTTTAATAGTTTTAATCTCATAGCTTTTTCTTGCTATATCTCGTGGATTATTTAAAGCTAAAACTAAAACTTGTGCGGAAATTTCTTTTGCTACATAAATAATTTCATCATGAGGAAGATTGTTTCCAACGTATGTCACATCCCAACCAATATTCTGTGCAACTATGATATGCATTAAAGTATCTAGGTTTTCATATTCTGCAATTAAAGACCCTATGACTAGTTTAGGGCCACGATCCTTGGGGGATCTGTACTTTGAATACAAGTTATTTAAACAACTACGAATCGAAACTTTTGCTATTTTTTCTTGAACATAACGCAGAGTTCCTCTTTTGCATTCATCATTCACATGATTATGTAATGGTTTTAAAAATTCTAATAAAAAGTCTGTTGTGTTTAACATTGCTACTGCATTTGAAAGCGTGATATCAAGTTGAAGAGCATTCATTTCTTTTATATTTGTAATTGCTTCATCAAATAGTTCCATAATTGTTCCAGTGCTTGGTCTTGTATACGTAGCAGATTTATTTGATTCATCCCCCATGACTAGTTCAAACAGATCATCATAAGATAAACTTGCTATATCACCAATTCTTCTGCCTGAATTAACTGCCCGCTTCAAAAGAGATAGTTTTTCAATATCTGAATCAGAGTATAATCTTCGATTAGTACTTGTACGATGCGAAATAACGGCATTGTAACGTCTTTCCCAAGCTCTAATAACGTCAGAACTTATACCTGTGCGTCTGTGCACGACCTGTATTAAGTGCCTAGGTTTTTTCGCTAATTCTGCATCTATTTTTATCATAGTTATTAGTGTCAAATATATTTGTACATATTTTTATGTTTTTTGTTAGTTTTGTCAAGTTTTTGTCTCAAATGTTGCGAACAGTCATCATTTATCTGTATTTTGTTCATATTTTGTACATTTTTTTCTTGACAAGAAGTGCTAATACATACTATTGTAACAGACATGATATAGACACATACTGTCGTATCTCCACCCCTTTATAATAAAGGCCGATTCTTACCCCCTTTCGGCCTTTTTTTTATATAGACTTTCTGTGTCCCTCTGGTCTCCATGAAGGAGAAATAACATCTGGGTTTTCTAATTTATTAATAATCCGAGCACGGGCAATAGTAAATTCACCAAATCTTTCATTTATTTTATCCATTGCTAAGTCCAGAGCTTTATTTCTATTGGAAGATCCAAAAAAAAGATCTTGTTGCATATTTATTGGTCTTGGCTTTAATGCTGTTACTTGAACCTGAAATATTCCATGCCTAAAATTAAACTCCCTAATCAGCTTCATACAAATATTAAAAATATCTTTTCCATGACTTAAATAATGCTCAATTCTAATTTTATTTCCAAACCAACCTTTGGTTGTTTTTAGTCCAACAAAAAATAGATTGCTTTCGTATTTATATAATCTCATCCTTCGTGCAACTTTCTCGCTCATATAATGAAAGATTTTCTTAATCTCATCTCTATCATATGTGTTGGGTTTAGTAACTTTTCCATGACCAAATGATTTTGGTTGATTTATTTTTGAATTTACCTTATCAATATCTTTTCCTTGAGCCATCAACCAAATCTTTCTGCCAATATTACCAAATCTATCACCTAAAATGCTTATTGGTATTTTCTTCATATCACCGCATAAAAAAACACCATGGAGATTTAAAAATTTTTGAATTCCATATGACACTCCACATAATTCAGTTACTGAATAATTTGATAAAGTTTTTTCAGCTTCCCATGGATTAATAATTGTTAACCCATCAGGCTTATTAAGTTTAGCTGCAAATTTTGCTATTGCTTTGTTATCTGATATTCCAATTGAACATGATAAATTAAATTTATTAGATATGTTTTTTTTAACTAGCTTAGCCACAAATATTGGAGAGGGATAGATTTTTTGACAATATGTTAAATCCAAGAATGCTTCATCTACAGAAAATATTTCTAGATCTGGAGAAATATTACCTAGAATTTTCATAATACCTTTTGAAATTTCTATATATCTTTTTGGTCTAGAAGTTCTACGTATTAATTTAGGACATAATAGCTTTGCATCTTTAAATTTCATGCCAGTTCTAACACCAAAAGCACGTGCCTCATAAGAACATGTAATTACGCATGATCCTTTAATCCCGTTAGTTACTGCAATAGGTTTATTTCTAAGATCTATAAAATCATTCTGCTCAATAGATGCAAAAAATGCATTCATATCTACATGCATAATAATTCTAGACCAACATGATGTTGAAAATTCAGTCATTTTGATATATCCAGTCCACTTTAGAGTAATATTTTAATTTTTACTCTAATTTTATATAGTATTAGGGTTTGATCTTGCTACCAGCCTTACCAATTTACATAAAAATTTTTATCAGCACAAGACCTATCTTTCAAATGATAAATAATATATAAGACTTAGTTTAAAAACGGTATATATTTAAGCCAGCTTTTAGTTGTTTCTTTATCTGCTTCCTTGTCAGTGTCAAGCACTGCAGGCTTATTATCGCATGTGAATGTTACAAAAATAACACTACTCTTCATTTTACTTATACCTTGGTGCCTTTCATGAATTTTAAATCCAGAGCTACAAAAATCTTCAATGTTTGCCATACATGTCTTTTCTTGAGGTAAATCAAATTTTTTATCATGGAGGCCAGTAGAGTATGGACATTGTATCTGATAAGCATCAAGACCATTTATATTGGTTGCCAATATATCATGATGAATTTTAACAGAACAGGAGCCAAGAAACAGACAAATTATTGCTAAATATTTTTTATGCATATATTTATAGAATCACTCCTATTCTATATTAGTTTTAAAACATTTTTTGGAGGACGCCCAATAATTGCTTTATTATCCTTAACCACAATAGGTCTCTCTATCATTTGTGGAAAGCGTATCATTAAATCAATTAATTCTTCATTTCCAAGATCAGGGTTACTTAAAACATTTTCTTTATACTCGCTTTCTCCTTTTCGTAAAAGTTCTCTTGGTGATATACCTAATTTTGAAACAAGATTTCTCAATTCTTGCTTAGATAGTTTTTTTTCTAAATAAAGTATTATTTTTGGATTCAAGTTTTTATTTGTTATCAATTCTAGTGTCTCTCTGGATTTACTACATTTTGGATTATGATATATAGTTATGTTAGACATTCTGTATTTACTCCCACTCAATAATCCAAACCTTGTAAACTCTTGTAAATATTTAGTTTTTTAAAAGTTTGAAACCAGTTTGAAACATTTTTAATTGTAAGTTAAATGTTAGCAATAAACATAACTACCATCTACATAACAATTTCCACTAATAACATGCCTAACTGCTCTCTTGAAATCTCTGTCTCTTCTTAATTCTCTATAATCCATACCAGCAACATCTGCTTTTACCTTATCAATTATGTTTAAATTGTATTCTTTTAAGATATCGTTAAATACATACCCAAAAGAAAAGATGGTCAAAAATAACAAGACTCTATTCATAATTTTCTCCTTACGTTATTGAT
>JAYZKL010000008.1:0-4800 GCA_036163455.1 Pseudomonadota bacterium | reverse complement strand
ACTAGAAGTAGTTTAAAAAAAAATTTATTTAGTCATGAAGAATTTTTCTTAAAAGCTAAAGAAGCATTAAAAGAAAATAAAGAAAATTGTTTAGAGATAGGATTTGGAGATGGAAGATCTGTTCTTAATATGGCGAAAGAAAACCCAGAAAAAAATTTTTTTTGTATCGAATCATATTCAAAAGGCTTTGCTAATTTATTTGAAAAGATACAAAAAGAAAGATTGAGCAATATCATTTTATTATATGGAGATGCTATAGAAATAATTGAAAAGATATTTGATGATTGTACCATCAGCAAAATATTTATTTTTTTTCCTGATCCGTGGCCTAAAAGTAAACATAAAAAAAGAAGGATATTAAATAAATATAGTGTTGAACTGCTATTTGAGAAACTTATAAAAAAAGGGGTTTTTCATTTTGCTACTGATAACATCCGATATGCTTATGATGCTCGTTTACTTTTAAATGATTATTTTCATTCAAAACAAAATATTCTCTTTAGTGATAATAGAGGCCATAGGCCAATTACCAAATACGAAGAAAAAGCATTATTAAAAAAGAGCATTATTTTTGATTTAATAGTTAATAATTAATTTCTTATCAATCTTTCTAAAACGAAAGATAAAATAAAACCAAAAATAATCCCTGTCCAAATGTGAGTTGTTACACCTTCATAGATTTCTATTTGTAGCAAAGGAAATATCAAAGTGCTAAAAAAGGTCCCCCAAACAATAATTCCATCTTTTACATTCTCTTTAAAGATTTCGATCATTTTTTTAATCTCAATCAAAGGAATAACTGCTAGAATAATTATTATTCCTAATGTGGCATGTGGTAAATAAAATAATGTGCCTGTTAAAAATAATAAAGTTAAACCAACTACAAATGCTGTAATTATAGAAGTAAGGCCACTAAACCCGTTCGCAACAACACAAACAGATGATCTAGAAAAAGACCCTGAGACTGGATAACTACCAGAAAACCCTGAACTGATATTTGCTAGTCCCTGTCCAAATAATTCTTGATTAACATCAAATCTTGATGCACTTTTTGATGCTAGCTCTTGAGTTTCCCTAACTGCCATCTTTATTGAAAGAGTTTGTGCAATTGCAAGTGCTTCCATAAATCCAACAAAGGTAATTATAACTGTATGTATTATAAACATCGGAATAGATATGCTTGCAGTATCTAAGGACGGTAGTCCGAGGCTCGGTAAACCATCTGGTATGTGACCAACTATTGGGCCTTGATAAGAAAAGAATATTGAACCAAATATGGAAACTATAACTGCTGTTAATACTGCAAAATTATTTATAAAAGGATTGTCTGATTTATTTTTCATAAAGTAAATAATTAAGACAGCGATAAAAGAAATTAAAACTGCAAAACCATTCATCCAACTGACTTCTGTATTCATTAAGCTTGTTAGATTGCTAAGGTCAATTGTTGGGAAACCAATAGTTTTATGAAACTGAGAAGCTCCAATAATTAAGGCAGCTGCAGAGGTAAACCCAATGATTACATGTTTTGGAATCTTATCAAAAAATTTTCCAGCCTTGGTTAAAGATAAAATTATTTGAAAAATGCCAACAGAAAATGCAAGAAGAACGGCATAAAAAATATATAAATTACTTTGTCCTTGTGATAAAGATCCTGCAGCAACGGCTGTTAAAAGACTTACCATTGCTACTGGGCCAGTTGCCAGATAACGAGATGACCCAAAAAAAGCAGCTATTGCCACCGGAATAAATGATGCATACAAACCATATTTTGGCTCTACACCAGCCAACATCGCATACGCCATTGATTGCGGTATTAGTATGGTTGCAAGTGTGATGCCCGCAATAACGTCCCTATTGAGAAAGTTTTTATTAGAAAAAACCTCTGGTAACCAATTACGGGAATTAAATAACATTGCTATCATGCTATTTTTTTGTAATCAATTATTATTTTTTTGTTTGAATTTACTATAATAATTTATTATAGCATATTTTCTGCTTAATAGCTTTAGGGGAGGATAGTACATTGAAATTTAAAAAACTTGGAAGAACAGATCTAAAAGTTAGCATTTTATGTCTTGGCACCATGTCGTTTGGAGAACAAAATACAGAAAAAGAAGCTCATGAACAATTGGATTGTGCAATTGATGCTGGTATAAATTTTATTGATACAGCAGAAATGTATGCCATACCACCTAAAGAAGAAACTTGTGGTTTAACAGAAAAATATATTGGTACTTGGATTAGAAAAAAACAACAACGTGATAAATATATAATTGCAACTAAAGTTGCAGGTCCAGGAATGGATTATGTAAGAGGTGGTTCTAAATTAAGTAAAAAACATGTTGAGGAAGCTATCAATTATTCCCTAAAAAAACTTCAAACAGATTATATTGATTTATATCAAGTTCATTGGCCAGAAAGAAAATCTAATTTTTTTGGAAGATTAGGTTATACATTCTCAGATGAAGATGATGGTGTAACTATTGAGGAAACTTTAGATGCGCTTAACAATGCTGTTAAGGCAGGTAAAATCAGGCATATTGGAATTAGTAATGAGACGCCATGGGGTGTAATGGAATATCTAAAAATAGCTAATGAAAAGAATCAGCCTCGAATAGTAAGCATACAAAACCCATATAGCTTACTTAATAGAATTTTTGAAGTTGGATTAGCAGAAATGTCACATAGAGAAGATGTTGGTTTATTAGCTTATTCACCACTTGGCTTTGGGGTGTTAACAGGTAAATATGAGAATTCAGCGCCTGCAAATTCACGTCTTGGCTTATATGGTGATTGGTTCACAAGATATAGTAATGAGATGTGTAAAAAAGCAACCTCAGAGTATATTAGAATTGCAAAAAAATTTAACATCTCTCCTACTCACTTAGCTCTTGCATTTGTTAATACAAGAACATTTTTAACAAGTAATATAATAGGAGCTACCACACTAGAACAACTACGTGAAAATATTCAAAGTGTTGATATCAAACTTACAGATGAAATATTGGAAGAGGTAGAAAAAATACATGAAGCAATACCTAATCCTGCTCCATAAATTTTAGGATTTTCTAGGATTATCCATCCATAGTTCAATTTCTTTTCTAAAATCATTTAGAGATTTATCTTCTAGTTTCATTGAATCTCCAATAAAAACTTCTATAGTTCCTGGGAATTTTATAAAACTATGTCTTGGCCAAAACTTTCCAGCATTATGTGTAATTGGAATAACTGGTAAGTTTAGAGATTCGATCATCAATAAACCTCCTTGTTTAAGTTTTGTTTTATCGTTTGCAGCAACTCTAGTTCCTTCAGGGAAAAGAATTACTGTGTACCCTTTGCTATTAGATTCTTGGGTTTGTTCCACCATTTTTCTAACAGTAGACCTACCTGCCGTACGATCAATGCTAATGTTATTAAGTAAATACAAACACCATCCAAAAAAAGGTATATATAATAGTTCTTTTTTTACGATATATATCGGATTATCTATAATCAATAAAAAAAAGATTGTTTCCCAAGTAGATTGATGTTTTGAAAAAATAATTCCACTTTTGTCTTTTATATCTCCATGAACAACATATTTGATTTTGCATATATGTTTGAGACTCTTAATTGTTATATATGCCCACAACTTAGCAATTTTTAATGCTGAGTTATAACCAAAAACTCTAAAAAGAATTAATATTGGAGTAAGGGAGATGGTTGAGGTCAGAAAAATAAACCAAAAAACTATACCTTTAAAAAAAAGATTAAAATTATTTCTCATTAGCCAGTATATATTTAACTGCTTGTAACAAGTTATCAAATATAGGCACCACTAAAGCTTCATCCTCTTCTATTTTTTTACCATTACCAGTTCTCACAGCAATAGGTATACAGCCAGCTTTTTGTGATGCAACTATATCTCTTGGAGAATCTCCAATTGAATAACATTCATCTAGAGATATACCTAATCTGTGAGATAAATCTAAAAACATTCCTGGGTTTGGCTTCCTATCCTTAGATTTACTTGTTGGTATATCAGGACAATAATAAAATAAATCTATTCTGCCACCAGAATCATTTATTTCTTTATTCATTTTATTAATGATTTGTACAAAACTAGCGTAAGGAATAATGTCTCGATTAATACCAGATTGATTAGATATAACAGCCACATGATAATTATTTTCTGTAAGAAGTTTTATCGCTTCTAAACTTCCAGGTATAGGTATCCACTCATCAGCTGATTTTATATGATTTGGTGAGTCTTTATTAATTACTCCATCTCTATCCAAAATAATATATTTGTTTGTACTCACTTTTTGAAAAATTCTTTAAAATAATCTGAAGCTTTATCAATAGACTGTGTCTCTTGTTTCATTGTGTCTCGATTTCTAATTGTCACTGTTCCTTTTTCTAAACTATCAAAATCAATAGTCAGGCATAAAGGAGTGCCGACTTCATCATGCTTTCTATAGCTTTTACCAATATTACCAGTATTCTCAATCACAACTCTTCCTAATCCAAGATCCTGCAATTTATTCTTTAGTTCTATCGCTGCATTTACTAATGATTCATTGTTTTTCTTCAGTGGAATTACAGCGGCCTTGATTGGCGCTAAGTGCGGCTTGAATGTTAAAACAATTCTCTCCTTGCCATCGTCAAGCTTTTCACGCTTATAAGCTTCATTCAAAATAGCTAATACCCCTCTGTCCACACCAGCGGATGGCTCTATGACATATGGAACAACCCAATCTTTTGTTTCTATATCTTGAATAGCTAACTTAGCATTAGAAGTAATATTTTTATTTACTT
>JAYZKL010000007.1:0-9829 GCA_036163455.1 Pseudomonadota bacterium | reverse complement strand
AAAAGAATTCAGATTTCTTATACAAATTATTTTGGCATGCTTATTTGTATATTCTTTTGGTGACACTAGTTTAATTAGTTTTATCGGATTTATGTACATCTTTATGATTGTATATTCAATTAATGCATATAATTTTATGGATGGAATAGATTTATTAATATTATTTCAATCAATTTTTGTCTTATTATCAGTATTATTATTAGCCCCTAATTCTATAGTGATTCAATATCTTCACATTGATTTGATCTTAACTGCATTAGTTGCATTATTATTTTTTGGAAAATCTCCTTCAAAGTTATTTCTTGGTAACTCAGGAAGTTATTTCCTAGGTCTTTATTTATCAATGATTATAATTACACTTTTATATTATTGGGATATTAGCTTCTTAACTTATAGTATTTTATTTACAATTATATTAATAGATACCAGTTATGTTATTTTTAGAAGATTCTTTTTGAAACTGTCTAATACATATAAAAATACAAATGATTTAAGTAACTCTATCTATGTAAGCCTTAAACATGTGACCGAACCTCATTGCACTCATAATTATCAGAAATTAACAAAAAAAATAAATAGTCACGCAAAGGTTGTTTTAATTCTAATGCTATATAACATTGTTTGGTGCTTGCCTTTAGCGATTGCTTCTATCAAGTTTGAGAGCTTTGCTTTATTATGCTTGGCTTTAAGCTTTATTCCTTATATTATATGGTGCTATATTAATGATGCGGGGGTTGAATTAAATTGAGAGATTTTTTACTAAGTCTACCAAGAAATAAGAAAAGGGCTTTAGTTATTGTTGTTGATGCAATAAGCCTGATTACCGCCGTTTGGCTTGCATTTATATTGCGAACAGACCAGTTTTTTTGGCCTTCGAATGGGTATCCATTGACTGCAATATCAGCATCACAGCTATATATAGTTTTCCTATTAGCTCCATTAATTACAATATTAATACTTTATTCAACTAAACTATATAGATCTATCACGCGTTATATTACAAGCGAAACATATCTGAAGATGTCTAAGGCCTGTATTTTTGCTTCATTTGTTTGGACATTTGTTATTTATCAGCTTGAATATCCTGTGCCTAGATCTGTATATATAATTTATGCCATTTTGTCTCTGTCTTTTTTAATTTTTACTCGTTATACAGCATCAGCTTTTCTTTCAAGAACTAATTACTTTGGGAGAAAAAATGTTTTAATTTATGGAACTGGCTCTTCATCTAGAAGAATGGCAAATATCTTAAGCAATGATCTTGAGATTAATCCAGTTGGCTTTATTAGCGATGATGATGATCTAGAAAAAACAAGTATTGCTGAATTATCTGTTTATTCAAAAAAGGATATTGGAAAAATTATAAACAAAAGAAATATAGACGAAATCCTGATTGTTCTTTCAAAAAAATCAAGCGCCCAATTAAGAAAAATAGTTAATGATTTAAAACCATATCGTACAAAACTAAGAAAACTCCCAGATATAAATCAAATTGCTAGAGGGCAACTAAAAACTAGCGACTTTAAAAAGATTGATATTGAAGATTTATTAGGCAGGGATGCAGTTAAGCCTGATCCATATCTTTTAAAATCATGTATTGAAAATAAAACAGTATTAATTACCGGTTGTGGCGGGTCAATTGGTTCTGAATTATCACGCCAAATAATTACATTAAAACCAAAAAAAATTATTCTCCTAGAGCAGTCAGAGTTTTTCTTATATCAAATTGATCAAGAACTTAGTGATTTTAAAATAAAAAATAAATCTGATATTGCAATTCATTCTTATCTTGGTTCAGTTGCTGATGATAAATTCATCTCATATATATTTAGTAAAGAAAAAATTGATACAGTTTATCATGCTGCTGCACATAAACATGTACCTTTGGTTGAATTTAATCCTTTACCAGCAATTGAGACAAATATTTTTGGTACCAATATACTTGCAACTCATTCTTATAAAAATAATGTAGAGAATTTTGTTTTAATATCAAGCGATAAAGCTGTAAGGCCTACAAATATTATGGGTGCTACAAAAAGATTTGCAGAATTAATTTTACAATCACTTCAAGAAAAGGTTAATGAATTGCCTGTAAATCAATGCAGAACAAAGTTCTGTATGGTTAGATTTGGCAATGTATTAGATACATCAGGGTCAGTTGTTCCATTATTTAGAAAACAAATTGCAAGTGGTGGACCTATCACTGTTACCGACCCACGCGTCATTCGATATTTTATGACTATACAAGAAGCGACAGAACTAGTTATACAAACTGGAACTTTAAGCAAAGGAGGGGATGTTTTTTTATTAGAAATGGGTGAACCAGTCAGTGTTTTAGACTTAGCAAAGGAAATGATTAGATTAAGTGGAAATGAAGTAAAGGACGATCAAAACCCATCTGGAAATATTGAGATTATTTTCACAGGGTTAAGAGCTGGAGAGAAACTTTATGAAGAATTGCTCATTGGTGATAATGTTAATCCAACAATACACAAGCATATTATGGCGGCAAATGAAGAAAAATTATCTGAACAAAAGATTAATGAATTTATTCATAAATTCAAACAGATTACTCCATCAACTCCTATAGAAGATATACAAAAAACTTTGTATGATGCCGTATCTGGATATAAACCCGATAATAATAAAGTTGTAAAAATAAAGAATTAATCATGCATTCAAATACAATTTCAGTTGGATATGGAAATGTAAATACAGTTAAGATTGGTAATACCGAACCGCTTGTGTTTATTGGAGGACCATGCGCAATAGAAAGTAAAGAGCATGCATTTAAAGTTGCAGATTTGATAAATAAAATTTGCTCTAAACACTCCATCCCTTGGATCTACAAATCCTGTTTTGATAAAGACTGTCGTTCATCTCCAGATAGTTATCATGGTCTTGGTCTGGATGGTTTAAAAATTCTAGGCGATATAAGAGATGAGTTTGGTTGTCCTGTAGTTAGTGATTTTTCTAATCCTGCATGGGCTGAACCTGTTGGAGAGGTTTGTGATATGGTCCAAGTACCAGCGTATTTATGCAGACAAACCACAATTTTAAAAGGTGCTGCAGAAACTGGAAGACCAATACACTTAAAGAAAGGTCAATTTATGAGTCCATGGAATATGAAAAATTCTGTGAGAAAAATTGAATCATATGGGAATAAACAAATCTTATTAACTGATAGAGGAACTTTCTTTGGATACAATATGCTAATCAATGATTATAGAAATTTTCCTATTATGATGGAAACTAGTTACCCAGTTTGTTTTGATGCAACTCATTCTATTCAACTACCAACATCTATGGGAAATATTTCTGGAGGACAAAGAGAGTTTATTCCTACCCTTACAAGGGCGGCTGCGGGAGCTGGAATACATGCGTTATTTATGGAAGTACATGATGATCCTGATAATGCAATGTCTGATGCTAATACTCAGTTAGATATTAAATATTTAGAAAATGTACTTGTGCAGGCTAAATCAGTTCATGAAATTAGAATTCAATTATTTAACAAGCTTGGAGAAGATGATGTTAAATGATATTAAAGAAATACAAATTTCGGAAGCTATGTTTGACACAGATAATTTTCCAGTGATTACTTCTACGACATTATTAAAAGAAGCTATAGAAGAAATGACAAAATATAACATTGGTGTTGCTTGTATTGTAGATAAAAAAAACTTATTAGGTGTCCTTACTGATGGAGATCTTCGAAGATTGTTATTAGCGCATCAAAAACCATTCCCTGCTTTATTTAATGATGATGCATCAACATATATGACAAAAAAACCAACTGTAATCGAAAATAGTTCCTCTATACATGAAGCATTGAATTTGATTAATGAAAAGAAAATTTGGGATTTGCCAGTTGTTAAAGATAAAGAATTAATTGGATTGGTAAATTTACATACTCTTGTTAAATATATAAATAAAAAATGAAAACCTTAGCTGTTATTCCAGCTAGATGGAAATCAAAAAGATTTCCTGGCAAGCCAATCGCAAATATTATGGGGTTGCCGATGATTGTTCATGTATATAACAGAGCCAAAGGCTCAAAAGAAATAACTGATGTTATAATAGCTACTGATGATAAGAGAATAGCTAATGTCTGTAAACAACATTCATTAAATTACATAATGACATCGGAAAAATGTAAAACCGGAACAGATAGAGTGGCAGAAGTAGCAAAAAAAGTTAATGCAGCATCCTATATCAATATCCAAGGTGATAGTCCATTAGTTAACAAAAAAGATATAGATAAAATGATAAAGGCTCATAGAATTTTTGTTAAAAAAGGAATTTCAGTAACAAATTCTTATGTACTAGAAAATAAGAACAGTTTTAAAGAATCATTGAAAAACTTATCACCTCATGCTTATTTAATACAGAAAAACGATGGAACTATTTTATCTATATCTCGTCACACAATTCCTTATATATTCACAGGAGAAGGGAATAAAATGGCTTCTTATAAATACAAATCACATGTCGGTATGTATGTATTTACAAGAGATAGCCTTCTAAAATACTCTAAACTAAGACAAGGTGAAGTAGAAAAATCAGAAGGGATTGAAATGCTAAGGTTTATTGAAAACGGCATACAAATTGGTTGCGTTCAGATAAAAGGGGGCGATCAAACCGTAGATCATAAAGAGGACATAGTTAAAGTAGAGAAAATGATGAAAAAAAGAATATGAGCTATATTGAGAAAGAATTTGGTGTAAAAAACCGTGTTGTTGTTATAACAGGCGCAGGAGGTCATGTCTGCGGTGCTGTTGCTGAAGCTTTTGCTAAAGCAGGAGCAAAATTAGCTTTGCTGGACATAAGAAAAAAAAATATTGATAAGAAAAGTTTTTTAAAAAAAATACCTTCAAAGAATTATCTTACATTGGAATGTGATGTAACAGAAAAGAGTCAAATCATTGAATGTTCTAAAATAATATTAAAGAAATTTGGAACAATTGATGTTTTAATAAATGGAAGTGGCATAAATTCTCCATCTAAATTTTTTAATATTTCAGAAAAAGAATGGGATGATATTCTTTCAGTTAATATAAAGGGAACTATGTTCTGTTGCCAGGTATTTGGAAAATATATGTGTAAAAGGAAAAAAGGATCAATTATTAATATTTCATCCGTTTCATCTGGCCCTCCTTTATCCAAAGCTTTTACATATTCAGTATCAAAAGCTGCAATCAAAAATTTGACACAGAATTTAGCTAGAGAATGGGCTCAATCGAATGTCAGAGTAAATTCCATTAAGCCAGGCTTTTTCCCAACAAAATGGAATTTACAGAACTTCATAACTCCAAAAAGAAAAAGTGCTATTCTTAATCATACGCCAATGAAAAGGTTTGGAAAACCAACAGAGCTGGTGGGTGGTTTTATTTGGCTTGCATCAGATGCATCTGCCTTTGTAACTGGAGCAGAGATAACTATCGATGGTGGTTTTTCTTCATGTACAATATAAAATATGAGTGAATTAAAAAACAAAACCGTTGTTATTACTGGTGGAACACAGGGAATAGGTCTTGAAATTGTAAAGAAATTTCTCATCAATAATAACAATGTTTTTGTTGGAAGCAGGTCTGAGTCAAAAGCATTTAAAAAAGAATGTAGCGATGCAACATTCGTTAAAACAGATGTTAAAAAAATTTCTGATATTGAAAATTTAATGCAAACAGCTTCAAAAGCTGCTGGAAATATTGATGTACTAATAAATAATGCTGGTATATCAATATGGAAAAAATTAGAGAATGTGAATGAAAATTTCTTTTACGATATAATAGATACAAATCTAAAAGGTACAGTATTTTGTTGCAAATCTGCTGCTAAACAAATGAAAAATAAGGGGATTATTATTAATATTGCAAGTTTAGCTGGAAAACGTGGAAGTAAAAATAATTCAATTTATGTAGCTTCAAAATTTGCTGTTGTAGGAGTTACACAGGCATTAGCTAAAGAATTAGGGGTTTACGGAATTAGAGTGAATAGTATTTGTCCCGTATATATTGACACACCTTCATTACTATCCAACCTCTCTGGCGATCACCCTGAAGTTGGTAATTTAGATCCATCAGAATTTTTAAAACAATGGGGCAAAGCTAATAGTGCGCTACAAAGACTGCCATCAGGAAGTGAATGTGCGGATGCATGTTTTTATCTTGCATCAGATTCATCTTCAGCGATTACTGGACAAAATATTAATGTTGACTGCGGAGTATTGCCTCAATAAATCTATGAATATCAATGATTTAAAAAATAATAATAAAATTATATTTAATGCTTGGTTACATATTCCATCACCCTTTGGCGCAGAAATTATTGCTAAACAAGGCTGGGATAGCATTACGATTGATATGCAACATGGTTTGATTACACATAGTGATGCTTTAGCCATTTTACATGCTATTTCATCCACTAATACCATTCCTTTGATCAGAGTCCCATCTAATAATTCAACTGATATTACCAAGTGTTTGGACATGGGAGCAAAAGGCATCATCACACCAATGATAGATAATGCATCACAAGCTCAAGAGTTTGTAGATGCATGTGTTTTTCCCCCAATAGGGAAAAGAAGTTTTGGGCCAATACGGGCTTATTACACAGAGGATAAAGACTATATCTTAAATTCACACAATAAAGTATTGAAAATTATACAAATTGAATCTAAATCAGCATATGAAAACTTAGATTCTATTTTAGCAGTTGAACACGTAGATGGGGTTTATATTGGACCAAATGATCTAGCGCTAGGATTAGGTACAAATAGACAAATTGATACAAAAAACCCTCAAAGAGCAAATGAGTTTGAGATAACAGATGAAACGATGGATGCTATTGAACATATCCTTAAAAAAACCAAAGAATATGGCTTAATAGCGGGCATTCACAGTACTTCTGAACAGATTACAGCCCTTATGATAGAGAAGGGGTTTCAGATGGTTACAGCAACGTCTGATGAACGACTTTTAGCCTCTGGTTCACAAAACATGCTAAAAAACCTTAAAAAATAAATATCTAAACAATCTTATTTTAAAATGAAAAATATTCTCAAGAATTTTATACTAAGCTTACTTCACTCTGTCAGATGGGTTATTAAGAAGCTTTACATTCACATCATACCTACTGATATCGTAAGAACAAAAAAACATAGGATTAATTGTTATGACTTGTATCACAAGGAAGAGCTAAAAAAATGTTTTGAACATTTTAAAAAGCATTATCTTACGTCAGTCCATCTCACGGGAGATGATCTTCTAAATTATGCAATACATCATGCTATTAAAAATAATGATGGCCTTTATTTAGAATTTGGTGTTTGGAAAGGTAGAACTTTAAATATATTTTCTAACCATTTGAAAAATAATAAAATATTTGGTTTTGATACATTTGAAGGAATTAATGAAGATTGGGCTGGAACAGATAAAGCAAAAGGTTTTTATGGTGCAAACAAAAAAATGCCAAAAGTTAATGATAATTGCATGCTTATAAAGGGACTGATCCAGGATACTTTACCTAAATTTTTAACAGAAAACTCAGATACAAAAATTGCTTTTGCACATATGGATGTAAATACATATGAATCATCAAAATTTATCTTGAAACTGATAAAGCCACATTTACATGAAAATGCCATTATACTTCTGAGAGGTTGCCATAATTATCCAGGTTGGTCAGTTGGTGAATATAAAGCATTTCAAGAAACTTTTAGATCAAAAGAATATAAGTTCTTGGCATTCTCTAAGGATGGCAGTCCAGCTGTAATCCAATTTCTAAAGCATTCTTAATTATTTGGTTTCCCATTAGCTTTAATATAGAATTACAATTTACTCAAGCCAATAAAGATATATGAAATATAAAATACCTTTTTCTAAGGTTGAAACTAACCTTAAAGAATTTGAATATGTTGAGAATGTTCTCAAGTCTGGGTGGTTGACAACAGGTAGTGTAGCAAAAGAATTTGAGGATAACTTCTGCAAATTTATTGGAGCTAAACACGCTTTAGCAGTTAGTTCGTGTACAGCTGCTTTACATCTTGCATTGAATGCTATATCAATAAAAAAAGGCGACAAGGTTATCGTGCCTTCATTAACTTTTACAGCTTCAGCTGAAGTTATTACTTATTTTCAAGCTGATCCTATATTTGTTGATATTGATTATGATACATGTTTAATAACTCCTGAAATCATACAGAAGGCAATTGATAAGCATGCTGATATTAAAGCAGTGATTACAGTTCATTTTGCAGGTCACCCAGCAATGATGACGAGTGATAATCAAAAGGGGATACTTGATATTTGTAAAGAAAATAACATAACCGTAATAGAAGATGCTGCTCACGCATTCCCATCAAAACTAAATAACACATATGTCGGTAACTTTGGAAAGATTACATGTTTTAGTTTTTATGCAAATAAAACTATCACAACAGGAGAAGGAGGGATGATTGTCAGCGATGATGAAAAATTAATTGAAAAGATTAAAGTTATGAGATTGCACGGAATAGATAAAGATCCATGGAAAAGGCAAAACTCAGGTGGGCCAAAATGGAAATATGATGTGATTACACCAGGCTTCAAATATAATATGCCTGATATTAATGCAGCTATTGGCCTTGCTCAATTAGAAAAAGCAGAAAAAATGAGATTAGAGAGACAGAGATGCGCTGAATATTATGCCAAACATTTATCAGAAATTGAATGCATTGAAATACCAAAGTTAAAAGTTAGTTTTTCTGATCATTCATGGCATTTATATTTAATAGTTGTTAATGATAAATCAAATGTCTCAAGAGATGAATTGATGGACCTATTAGAGTCAGATGGCATATCTACATCTTTACACTATATACCACTTCATCAAATGACTTACTATAAGGATACATATAATTTAGACAATCAGGATTTTCCAAATACAGAAAGATACTTCAAGGGCTGTTTGTCATTACCAATATATCCATCACTAAAAAATGAAGAGCTTGAACATATAGTTAAATCTATAAAAAAACATTGTGTTAAAAAATAACACAAACAAACCTTAAATTAATTAATTACTAATTTAAATGGATATTAATAATTCATTTTACGAAGCATCTAATCTAATTATTTCACTAGATTCAAGTTTAATTGAAATAATATCTTTATCATTATTTGTTTCATTATCAGCAGTTATTATTGCATGTATAATTTCATTTCCAATTGGAAGCTTTCTTGCTATGAAAAGATTTTATGGAAGAGAAATTATTATTGTAATAGTAAATGCTTTTATGGGTTTACCGCCTGTTGTAGTAGGTTTATTTTTATATCTTATATTCTCATCTGCAGGCATATTTGGTTATTATCAATTGTTATACTCTCCAACAATTATGATTATTGCTCAGATTGTTATAGTAACACCAATTATTATTGGATTAACAAAACAAATTATTGAGGATTTATTTATTGAATATAGCGATCTGCTACTATCTCTTAAGGCAACAATGATACAAAAAATTCAAACCTTAATCTGGGATGCAAGATTTTCTTTACTTACAGTGGTTTTAGCTGGACTCGGTAGAGCATTAGCTGAAGTAGGGGCGGTAATTATTGTAGGTGGTAACATTGCTCATGTCTCAAGAGTAATGACCACTACAATTGCAATGGAGACTTCAAAAGGTGATTTATCTCTTGCGTTAGGATTAGGAATTATTTTAATTTCTATATCTATTTTAATCAATGGAACATTATATTTACTTAGAAAGTTTCAGTACTGATGCTTAAATACAATATACTTCCTATAAAATTAGATAACGTATGTCTGTCTTTTGGAACACATAAGTTTT
>JAYZKL010000006.1:0-2570 GCA_036163455.1 Pseudomonadota bacterium | reverse complement strand
TTAATGAATCTATTGTTTTCTTCATTCCCTTCTCAAAACTTAATGATGGTTCCCAATTAAACCTTTCTCTTGTTTTTTTATCATTTACAAGCAGAGGTTTTGTTAATTTATTCATCATCTCGGTTTTATTAAACACTAATGCCCCAATTTTTAGCAACCATGCCGGTGTATAAAAATCAGGTCTTGATTTATCAAGAGATATAGCTATTTTTCTTACAAGATCACATGTAGAGATATCTATATCTTTACAACATGATTTTATGACTCCAGTTAATTCTGACTTCAATATATTTACAATAAGGTCAGTTAAGTTATAGATTGAAATCATACTTCTTTTTTCATTAAGTGTTGAAGTAGGAAGTGGGAAGCCTTTTTGTATAGTCCTAATCAAAGTTTTAATATTACCTTTGACCCCCTCTCCATAAATAATAGGAGATCTGATTATGTTTAGTAATTGATAATTAGAATCTCCTGAATCGCGATAGTTTCTTATAAGAGTATTTTCTGCCTTTATTTTTGATTTAACATATGGGTTTCCAGCTAAACGATCATCTAATTCTACCGTTTGATTTATAGTCTGAAGTGTATTTTCTGTAAAAGGCTCGTCTTCTGTGTATTCGCCACAAACTTTAATTGTACTCATAAAAATAAATTTTTTAATGTTGGATTCCTGTGCTGCAGTGAACAGCTTAATAGTAAAATCTTCATTTATTTTAAATAACTCATCTATATCTGATTGATTATTAATATAATTATTATCAGCTATTCCAGCAAGATGGATTATGGCATCACACTTGTTTATAGCTTTTTTTAAGAAATTTTTGGAAAAGAAATCTTCATTTGTAGCTGTAATGATAGTTGATTTATCCTTAGAATCTTCTAGATTATTTCTACAGAGGCAAACAAGATTATAACCATTCTTGATTAAGGTTTTTTTTAGATACTTTCCTAAAAATCCTGTTGAGCCAGTTAAAAAAATTTTAGGTTTCATTATATATATTCGAGTGAAGATCTATAAATTGTAAGAATTTTATTACGATCAAAATTATTTTTAACATAATTATAAGTTTTATTAACCATTTTTTCCTTTTGTTGATCAGTTAGTGATAAAAATTTTTTAATTGCGTCCTTTAAAGATGAGACGTTTTGTGGCTTACATAAAATTCCATATGTTTCATCAGGAATTACATCAATACATCCAGGTGCACTTGTGGTAATAATTGGTTTTTTAAATGATGCAGCTTCTACTAAAATTGTAGATAGCCCTTCTCTGTAGGAAGGATGGACTAAGCATGTTGCAGAAGATAAATATGTTTCAATATTATCCTGATAATCATGATATGTAATTACTTTATCATCTACAAAAGATTGAATCTTATCAAACTCTACTGCATCTAGATCATTTGAATCATGTGAACCAATTAATATAAATCTAATTTGATTATTATCTTTATACTCTTTTGCTACATTTAAAAACTCAATAATTCCTTTGGCTTTTTGTATACGAGATATCATTAAGAAAGTTGTGTGTTTAGTATTATTATATTTAATATTTTTATTTGTTATAATTACTCCAGCTCCAGGAACAATTCTAGTTTTTTGTTTATTTATGATTTTATTTTGGATGAATGTTTCCCTATCATCCTCGTTAGCAAACCATATTTCTGTACTATTTTTTAGAGCAAACTTATACATTAAAATTACTAATCTTTTAACAAAAGATTTCTTCTTAAGAAATATATGACCATAACCTGTTACAAAGACAATGGATTTAATATTAAATAGATTTGATATAATTGAACCATAAATATTAGGTTTTATAGTAAAATGAAAGATTAAGCCAGTTTTTAATTTTTTATAAATTTTATAGAGGCTTATAAATGTACTTATTTCATTAAAAATATTAATACTGCGCTCACTTATTGGAATATAGTATTTATTTATTCTTTTATCAGTAAATTTTTTTTGGAAACCATCTTTTTTTCCTACTAGGTTTACTATATATCCGTTTTCAATAAATAAATTAACAACATCATATCTAAATTTATATAATGTCCAATAATTATTAGAAACCAATGTTATTGATTTATTTTTTTTCAATCGCATACCATTCAAATGTTTTCATGAGACCATTTTTTAGATCTGTTTTTAAATTCCAATTAAGTTCTTTTTTTATTTTATTTGATTTAGCAAAACTTCTTTTCATATCGCCAACTCTTTCTTTAGAATATTTAATCTTGATAGAATATTTATTATATTTAGATATTATTTTTTTTATTAACGAAATAAGTTTATTGATAGAAGTTTCCTTTCCTGTAGAAACATTATATATCTGTAGTTTTTTACTATTTTTTAATGATTTATAAATAGCTGAGCAAATATCATTGACAAATATAAAGTCTCTTGTATGTTCTCCATCACCGTTTATTATCACGCTCTTATTATTAAGAATATTCTGTATAAATTTAGCAATAACACTGGTTTTATGTGTTGAAAATCTTCCATATGCATTACTAAACCTTAAAATAGTAGTGTTTAATTTAAAAACCTTTGAAAACGTTTCACAGAAT
>JAYZKL010000005.1:0-4457 GCA_036163455.1 Pseudomonadota bacterium | reverse complement strand
CTCAGTCTAGAGTCTATAACTTTCGTATCAAGCTCTCCACAAAATGGGCAGCGCATATCTTCTCCTTATGCTACTGCTTGCTTGTTTGATGAATAGACAGGAAATTGTGAACATAAATTTAATGCTTTTTCTTTTACTTTCTTTATAGCATCTTCATCATTTATATTATCTAAAACATCGCAAATCATATTTCCAAGTATCTTGGTTTCTGTTTCTTTAAAACCTCTTGTAGTAATTGCAGGCGTTCCTATTCTTATACCACTTGTGACAAAAGGTTTTTGTGGATCGTTAGGTACTGAATTTTTATTAACTGTTATATTTGCACGATGTAAAGCAGCATCAGCATCCTTACCAGTTAATCCTTGTTTCACAAGGCTGACTAACATTAGATGGTTCTTTGTGCCACCAGAAATAATTTCATATCCTCGTGACATAATTGTTTCTGCAAGAATTTCTGCATTTGTTAAAACTTGCTTTTGATACTCTTTAAATTCAGGCTGAAGAGCTTCTTTAAATGCAACTGCTTTTGCTGCAATCACATGCATTAAAGGACCTCCTTGTGTTCCAGGAAAGACAAGGGAATTGAATTTCTTTTCAAGATCAGGGTTTGATTTACAAATAATAAAACCGCCACGTGGACCTCTTAATGTTTTGTGGGTTGTCGAAGTAACAACATCTGCAAATGGAATAGGTGATGGATATAAGTCTGCAGCAACTAAACCAGAAACATGTGCCATATCAACATGCAAAAATGCATTTACTTTTTTAGCTATATCAGCCATTCTTTCCCAATCTATAACTTGAGAGTAAGCTGAAAAACCACCTATTATCATTTTTGGTTTATTATCAATAGCAAGTTTTTCAATTTGTTCATAATCCAATAAACCATTATCATCTATGCCGTATTGTATTGCGTTAAATAATTTTCCAGAGAAGTTTACTTTAGCTCCATGTGTTAAATGACCACCTGCATCAAGACTCATTCCTAAAATAGTATCTCCAGGATTCAATAAGGCAAGATAAACAGCTGCATTTGCTTGTGACCCAGAATGTGGCTGTACATTTGCATAATCTGCTTTATATAATTCTTTCAATCGATCTATTGCTAATTGCTCAGCAACGTCGACATTCTCACAACCTCCATAATATCTTCTGCTAGGATATCCTTCGGCATACTTATTAGTCATCAAAGACCCTTGAGCTTCAAGTACTCGAGGGCTAGCATAGTTTTCAGATGCAATTAATTCTATATGCTCTTCCTGTCTAAGAATTTCTTTCTTGAGAGCATCACTTAACTCATCATCAAAACCTGCAATTTTCATATCAACGCTAAACATTATTCCCTCTTAATTTAATGGTTAAATTTATTATTCTGAAATTCTAACATTTAATATTATTTTTGTAACTATGTTTATGGGTAAATTGGTTAATTCTACTTGGCCCTATATAAAAAGATATATTTCAGAGCCAATATCAAAAAAAGTAAAAGGGTATAAATATAAAGAATCAAATAATCTGCTTTGATTGTTAAGTAATAATGCAGCAGAGATGTAAATATAATTAAATAAACTAATTTATGAATACTCATCCATGCTGATTGAAGAATCTTTTTAGAATATTCGTTAGATGTTAAGACCAGAGGGATAAATAAAATAAAAGCTAAGTAACCAACCTGTATATATTCTATGTTTAATAAATCATTGAATAAAATAGCTAATTCTAAATTATTATCTATTATATAGATTCCAAAATGTATAGAAGCATAAATAAAGGTTGAAATTCCAAGCGATCTCCTACAAATAATCTCTTGAGCCCTTTTAAACATTGGCATGCTTAAGATTATTAATAAATATAAAATAGTGATGTTGCCAGTTTCTGCAATAAGATATGTAAAGCCATTGATAATATCTTCATTGAAAACTAAATTAATAAACAAATATACAATAGGTATGAATGAAAGAATGTATGTTCTTGTGCTTTTGGTCATTATTGATTTAAAAATTTTTAATTAAATCTAAATTTTTATACAGATGATGTACAAATTTAGCATACCCATTAAAAATTTTTGTATCCCTCTTTCTAAACTCACCAATTCTCCTTTCTTTTTTTTGGCTCCATCTTGGATGAGGAACATTTGGATTAACATTAGAATAGAAACCATATTCGGAAGGAGCTTGTTCATTCCATGTGCATACTGGCATCTTTTTAGTAAAAGTAATTTTAACAATTGACTTAATGCTTTTAAAACCATATTTCCATGGCACAATAAGTCTGATTGGTGATCCATTTTGGTTAGGCAAAATTTTTCCATATAAACCTACAGATAATATTGTTAATGGGTTATAAGCTTCATGAATTGTCAAACCTTCTCTGTAAGGCCAATTTAGAATATCGCGTTTTTGTCCTGGCAAGTTATCTCTATCTAAGATTGATTCAAATGCAACAAACTTTGCTGTAGATTTAGGTTTGACAAAATTTATAACCTTATTTAATTCAAAACCAATCCAGGGAACAACCATTGACCATGCTTCCACGCATCTAAGGCGATAGATTCTTTCCTCTAATGGAAATTTTTTAATTAAATCATCCATATCAAAAGTTGTGGGTTTTTCAACTTCACCATCAATTGTTAACTTCCAGTCTGCTGTAATAAGTTTATTTGCATTAATCATCGGGTCTCTTTTTCCAGTACCAAGTTCATAAAAATTATTATAAGAGGTTATTTGTTTAATCGTATTTGTTTGTTCATTAGTGCTGTATTCTAAATCTTTAGCAAAGATTAAGGGTTTTGATGATGATTCAGAATTTTTAAATCCAAAAAACATTGGTAATGAAAAAGATGCCGCAATAATTTTCCTTCGATTTCTAAAGAAATTTTCATCCGTTATGTCTGATTCTTTATCTATGTTAAATTTTGACATCTTACTATTGTAACCAATCTATAGCATTTTTAAAAAATTTTTGCCAAGGAGAAACTCTCCATTCATCGGGTCGCCATGAAAATTGATTAATAGAAAAAACTCTTTCTGGATGCGGCATTAGAATAGTTATCCTTCCATCAGAGTTTGTGAACCCAGTTGAACCATCAATTGAACCATTTGGATTGTAAGGATATTTATTTGTTTTTTTATTTTCATAATCAACATAACTAATAACGCTATTTTTATTTATTTTTTTATTTTCGAAATAAACTCTACCTTCGCCATGAGAAACAATCACTGGCAAAATGGATCCATCCATACCATTAAAAAAAATTGATTTTGTTTTATTAATTTTGACATAGACTAGTCTGGCCTCAAATTGATTAGATTTATTTCTAACAAAAATTGGCCAATTATCTGTTCCAGGTATCATAGGTGACAAATGAGATAACATTTGACATCCATTGCAAACACCCAAAGCAAACTTAGTTTTATCAAAAAAGAATTTTCTCATAACTTCTGCTAAAAAAGGATTATATAATATCTTATTTGCCCATCCTTTACCCGCACCAAGAACATCCCCGTATGAAAAACCACCACAGCTTACTAACCCATTATATTTTAAAATATTAACATTTTTATTTTTCACATCATTAACATGTATATCATCACAGTCAAACCCTACCTTCAAAAATGCATGCGCCATTTCTCTTTGCCCATTTACTCCCTGTTCTCTGAGGATTGCAATTTTAGGTTTACTTTTTTTATTAATATTAATTTTTTTACTATTAATGGGAAATGTTGCTTTAGGTTTAATGGTAAACAACCTTCGGTTCTTATGTATATTAATTTTATTTATATATTCTTCTCTAGCTGTAACTTTATTATCTCTTAATGATTGTATTTTATAGGATAAAGAACTCCATTGTTTTCTAAGTTCATACAAATAGTAGGTAATTTTCTTGTATGCCTTTATTTCTATTTTAGGTTTATTTTCTATATGACTTCTGCCTACTTCAATAGTATTTGAGTTGAAGCTATATTTATTAATAACATTCATAAATTTCTGCTTTTTAGTATTTGGGACTTCTACAAAAACACCTAATTCTTCATTAAAGAAAAATTTAATTAGTTTTTCTTCTTTGTTAATCAAATTATGTATTTTATTAATTTCAAGAGAACAGTTTCCAGCAAATGCCATCTCAACTAATGTAGTGAATGCCCCGCCATCAGATTTATCATGGTAAGCAGTGATGAGGTTTTTTTTAATCAACTCTTGCGACAAATTAAAAAATTTTATCAACAAATTAATATCATCAATCTTTGGTGTGTCATTATCAATTATTTCATAGGACTGATGCAGGGCTGATCCTCCCAATCTTTGATTATTATTAGATAAATCAATAAAGAATATAGTTCCAGATCCTTTTAATTCAGGTGATATATATTGAGTTACATCATTAATATCGGAGAATGCAGATAATATTAAACTAACTGGACTTTCAACTTCGCAACGTGTCTTTTTATTTTTCCAGA
>JAYZKL010000004.1:0-6203 GCA_036163455.1 Pseudomonadota bacterium | reverse complement strand
ATATCGTCTTAGCTACTACATCCTATGGGCTTGAGTTTGTATCAGCAGTATATAAAAACAATATAGTAGCAGTTCAATTTCATCCTGAAAAAAGCTCTAAAACAGGATTAAAGTTTTTAGAAAATTTTATAAAATGGGATGGTAGTTTCTAGATCAAAAATGAAAATTTTGCCTGCTATAGATTTAAAAAATGGACAGTGTGTCAGATTAAATAAAGGTGATTATAATCAAGTTACAAAATATTCTGATAATCCGTTGTATATGGCAGAGAAATGGGTTAATCAAGGAGCAAACAACCTACACATAATTGATTTAGATGGGGCTAAATCAGGCGAACCTGTTAATTCAAAACATATTATTAACATAAAACAACACTTTCCGAACTTATATATACAGGTTGGCGGAGGTATAAGAACTATCGATAATATCAATCTATATCTTAATATGGGTATTGATAAGGTGATATTGGGGACCAAGATTGTTGATGATTTAGATTTTTTAGCAAGATTGGATGATCAAATAAAGAATAAAATAATAGTAGATATTGCAGTCAAAGATGGAAATTTGGCTACTGAAGGATGGGAAAAATCAACTAAAAATGATTATAAGGAATTTATAAATAATTTAAATCAGTATAATATTTCAGAAATTGTTTTCACAGATATTAGTAAGGATGGCATGTTGACGGGTATAAATTTTTCAGCTATAGAAAAAATTGTTAGAGCTGTTGATGTTTCGGTTATAGCTTCTGGAGGTATTAGTTCAATAGATGATATAAAAAAACTAAAAACATTAACTAATTTTGGTTTATCAGGTGTCATTATTGGCAAAGCACTTTATGAAAATAAAATAAATCTAAACGAAGCACTTAATTTATTTAAGATTTGAAATGAGTATTGCAAAAAGAATTATACCTTGTTTAGACATAGATAATGGCAGAGTTGTCAAAGGCGTAAAATTCAAAGACATTAGAGATGCTGGTAATCCAGTTGAGGTTGCTAAACGTTATGATTTAGAGGGAGCAGATGAAATTGCTTTTTTGGATATCACTGCTACACATGAGAAACGCAAAACCATATTAGATGTTGTAGAAAAAGTTGCTAAAGAAGTTTTTATTCCATTAACAGTTGGCGGAGGAGTTTCTACCTTTGAAGATGTGAAAAATCTCCTCAACGCTGGAGCAGATAAGGTAACTATTAACAGTGCTGCTGTAGCTAATCCAGAAATAATAAATGAATTAAGTAGTAAAATTGGCAGCCAATGTATTGTAGCTGCAATTGATGCTAAGAAAGATTCAAAAGGTAGTGGTTGGAAAGTATATACGCATGGAGGTAGAAAGGAGACAGATTTAGATGTATATGAATGGGCCATTGAAGTACAAAAAAGAGGTGCTGGTGAAATTTTACTTACTAGCATGGATAGGGATGGCACAAAAGAGGGCTTTGATATTGAACTATTGAGCTCAATTTCTGATGTAACCACTATACCCGTTATTGCATCTGGGGGCGCAGGAACACTCGATCATCTTCGTGATGCTGTTTTAGAAGGTCATTCTGATGCTATTCTAGCCGCTAGTATTTTCCACTTTTCAGTTTTTTCAGTCAAAGAGGTAAAAGAATATCTTAAAAAACATGGAGTTTTAGTACGTCTCTGAGAATTTATGGTAGTCTGTTAATATGAACAATGCAGTAGATAAAAAAAATATTTTAGATAGATTGGACAGCGTTATGATTGAAAGATTAAACACACCCTCTGAAAAATCTTATGTTTCTACATGTTTTACAAAGGGCAACGATTATATGTCTGAAAAATTGTTAGAAGAAACTAATGAATTCATAGAAGCAATTAAATCTAAAGATACTAAAGAAATAATTCATGAAGCAGCAGATTTATGGTTTCATAGTTTAGTAGCTTTATCTTTTAATCAATTATCATCGAAAGAGATTTTAGATGAACTTGATAGAAGGTTTGGGGTTTCAGGCCTAGATGAGAAAGAAATGAGAAAACAAAAGAGGTATAAAGATGCTTAGTGGTATTGGTCCAGGTTCAATATTATTGATACTTGTCATAGTGATTGTATTATTTGGCACAAAAAAGCTTAGAAATGTAGGTTCTGATCTGGGTGCAGCAATAAAAAGTTTCAAAAAATCTTCAAAAGATGAAGATGGTGATGACAAAGTTATCGAAAACGAAACTGGTAAAAAAGATAAAAAATAAGTAAGTATGTTTGATATAGGTTTTTGGGAACTTTTTTTAATCCTATTGCTGATGCTTTTTGTCATTGGACCAGAAAGGCTGCCTGTAGTCGCTGGATATATGGGTAAATGGTTTGGTAAAATACAGAGACATTTTTCTTCTATAAAAGACTCCATTGATCAGGAAACTGAGTCTTCAGATTTAAATAAAATTATTAAAGATCAGCAAAGCCATATGAATCGAATCAATGATGAAATTAAAACTATAAAAGATGACAAAGATAGCTCTTCATGAACTCACAAACAGAAAATGACAATTCTTTTAAATCATATTTGCCTCACTTAAAAGAATTAAAATCAAGAGTATCAAAAGTACTTCTTTTTATTCTAATTGTTTTTATTATTCTTTTTCCTTTTGCCGATGAAATTTATACTCGACTAGCAGCGCCATTAATTGCAAGCCTTCCAACTGGAAGTAATATGATTGCAATTGATGTAGCTTCGCCATTTTTCATCCCTTTTAAACTTGTACTAATATTATCAATTTTTATTACCATCCCCTTTATCCTCTACCATTTGTGGAGATTTATTGCCCCAGGCCTTTATGATCATGAAAAAAAATTGGTTTTCCCAATCATCTTGTCGAGTAGCATTTTATTTTACTTGGGTGCTGCTTTTGCCTATTTTATTGTCTTCCCACTAATCTTTGCATTCTTTGTGAGCATTGCACCTGAGGGTATTGCCGTAATGACTGATATTGGAAGATATTTGGATTTTGTAATTACACTATTTTTTGCATTTGGTTTTGCATTTGAAGTTCCTATAGTCACTATTATGCTTGTTTATACAAATGCTACTACGAAAGAGAGATTGATAAAAAAAAGACCTTATGTGATAGTTGGGGCTTTTACTATTGGAATGTTATTAACCCCACCTGATGTAATCTCACAAACTCTCTTAGCAATACCGATTTGGATACTTTATGAGCTTGGTATCTTTTTTTCTAGGTTTGTTAAACCTCAACAATATGATGAAAACGAAGATGAATTAGTAGATGATTTATCTGTTGTTGAAAAGAATGATGAAAAGAATGATAATTAGTTATGGCCAAAGGCAGATCGATCTGGTTCGTCAGACATGCACAATCAGAATATAATGAAAAAAAACTATTCACTGGTTGGCATGATCCTAATCTCACTGAGCACGGAATAAAGAAAGCACATGAGCTGAAGGCAGAATTTATTGATACTAGTTTTGATTATATTTATTCTTCTCCCCTAAAAAGAGCCACACAAACAACAAACATAATTACCAACAATGAATTTATTATTGATGAGAGACTTAAAGAAAGAAGTTATGGTGATTGGTCAGGACTAGGAAAAGAATCTATCAAAAATGAGGTGGGTGAAGAAACTTTTTTTCTAGCTCGCAGAGGATGGGAGCTTAGCCCGCCAAATGGAGAGAGTCTTAAAAATGTTCATGATAGAGTTGACTCATTTCTTCTTGAATTGCCTAAAACCGGCAAAATTTTAGTTGTATCTCATGGAAATACAATACGTGCTATATCGGTATTTTTTGGTGTAAATACAACTGAAAATGTTAGTTCATATGAAATTAAAGTTGGAACACATTTATTTATTGAAGATTAATTTAGGAAGCCAACTATCCTTGTCAGCCTCTTAATTACGGAGGAGGTAATAACATAAGTATATTATAATATGGTGATATATGCAAATTATTGTAAGTTTTGATAACATTGTGATTAGATGATATCCTTAAGTAATATCGCCATTAAATCAAATAGAAATAAATATAAATTTGTATTTTTAACTATTACACTTCTATTTTTAACTAACGCCTCGGGGGCAAATCCTATGATTATTGATGACATGAATAGATCAAATGCAATCTCTGAGGAACAAGATTATTGTGAAGAATCTACAACTAAATGGTGTTTTGTTACCGATAAGGTTATGGGAGGTGTATCTGAAGGGGATTTCAAATTAAAATCAGAAAATAACCTTTTCTACTACAATATGCAGGGAGATGTCTCAACTGAAAATAATGGAGGATTTATTCAGTTTAGAACTAAGATACAAAATCATCCAAAAAATAAATTATTTAATGGAATAAAGATTAAGGTGAGAGGTAATAATGAAGAATATGCAATTCATCTTCGTACAAAATATTTATTCTTACCTTGGCAATATTATGAAGCTACTTTTAGAGCAAAAAATAATTGGACAGTTATAGAGATTCCATTTAAACAATTCCAAAAATCAAATTTTTATCAGCCATCCTCTGTTTCCTCGATAGATATTGAGACAATTGGAATAGTCGCCATTGGCAGAGATTTTAAAGCCAATATTGATCTTGCCTCTATTGAATTATATTAGTTCTGTGTAGACATATTTATCCACAATAGAGATTTCAAAGTGCTATGGTTAAGAGATGAACAGAATATTAACAATAATGTTGATTTTATTTACGTATAATACTTATGCATTTATGGCTGGTATCGATGAAAGTAGGGATACTCATGGTGAATTAGAGATAATAGGGGCATATATACCAATGGCGTCATCATGAATGATGAATACTGGATATCTAAAATTTAAGAATGTATCGAACAAAAAAATAGTATTTTATCAGTTCACATCTCCTGTATGGGACTCTATTGAAATTCACAATGTTGAGCATAAAAAAATGGATCAATTAGTGATTCCAGAAAAAAGCACTGTCGAACTCAAACCAGGCAACACTCATTTAATGCTGATAGGTCTTCGTAGAGATCTCAAAGAAGGTGAAGAGATTCTAATGATAGGACAAGATTTTAATGAGCGAAGATATATGCTCAAATTTATTGTTATTCAAAAATAATATTGGGCCCGGGAGGACTCGAACCTCCGACCAATGGATTATGAGTCCACTGCTCTAACCAACTGAGCTACAGGCCCTAAAAATCTTTAAATTCCAAAATAATTTCTGTCTTGTTTTTTACGAATATATTTCTGGTGATATTCTTCTGCAATCCAGAATGTTGTAGCTTCTTCAATTTTTGTTGTAATCTTATTTTGAAAAGTTTTATTGTTCAATACTTTAATTTTATCTTCACTGATTTTTTTTTGAGAGTCGTTTTGATAGAAAATTGCTGATCTATATTGTGTCCCAAAATCATAACCTTGCCTATTTAGTGTTGTTGGATTATGTATTTTAAAAAAAACATCCAACAATTCTTCATACATAATTATTTCTGAATCAAAAAAAACTCTAACAGCTTCAGCATGATTTGTATCTCCTCTACAAACATCTTCATAAGAAGGATTAGAGGTTGTTCCCCCTATATAGCCAACTTCTGTTTCAGTAACGCCTTGAGTACTCAAGAATGATTCTTCAACTCCCCAAAAACAACCTGCAGCAAAGATACCAATTTCTTTAGTCATTATCTAGAAAACTTTTTAAATTGTGTGCACGAGAAGGATGACGCAGTTTTCTTAAAGCTTTTGCCTCAATTTGTCTTATTCTTTCTCTTGTTACATCAAACTGTTTTCCTACTTCTTCTAGGGTATGGTCGGTATTCATATCAATACCAAACCTCATCCTCAATACCTTAGCTTCCCTAGGTGTTAAACCAGATAAAATGTCTCTAGTGGATTCATTTAAACCAGTATTAATAGTTTTATCTAGAGGTTGTTCAGCATTTTCATCTTCTATAAAGTCACCAAGATGTGAGTCTTCATCATCCCCAACTGGAGATTCCATTGATATGGGTTCTTTTGCAATTTTTAGAACTCTACGAACTTTGTCTTCTGGCATATCCATATGAACTGCTAATTCATCTGGAGTAGCTTCTTTCCCGTTTTCTTGAAGTAGCTTTCTTTGAATACGATTAAGTTTATTTATAGTTTCAATCAGATGAACAGGTATCCTTATGGTTCGGGCTTGGTCTGCAATAGATCTTGTTATGGCCTGTCTAATCCACCATGTTGCATAAGTTGAAAATTTATA
>JAYZKL010000003.1:0-22396 GCA_036163455.1 Pseudomonadota bacterium | reverse complement strand
AGGTTTGGTTTCTTTGTTTTCTGCAGGTTTGGTTTCTTTGTTTTCTGAATCTTGTTTTTGGTCTTTTGTTTTTGTTTTTTGTTTAACCTCTTCTTCTTTTACTTCTTGATTAAGGATTGGTTTAGGCGTGTATTTTTTATTGGTATGCTTGATAATTACATTTGCTCCTTTAAAACCTGGAATAGAGCCCTTTACTAGAAGTATATTTTCCTCCGCCATTATTTTGACGATAGTAAGGTTTTGTATTGTAACTTTATTATTTCCTAACTGGCCAGGCATTTTTTTTCCTTTAAAAACTCGTCCTGGATCTTGACATTGACCTGTAGAACCTAAAGCTCGGTGAGATAAAGAATTCCCATGTGTCGCATCTTGCATTTTGAAATGGTGTCTTTTTACTCCTCCTTGAAAACCTTTTCCAAGAGTAGTGGCTGTTATATCAACATGCTCCCCTTCTTTAAAAATATCAAGATTTATGCTATCCCCTATTTTTAAATCCTGCTTATCTTCATCCTCTATCCTAAATTCTATTAGACCAAGACCAGGTTTCAAATTTGCTTTCTTATAATGCCCATTGATTGGCTTATTGATTGCTTTTTCTTTAGCTTCACCATATGAAATTTGGATAGCTTTATAGCCATCATTCTCTAGAGTTTTAATTTGGGATACCTGATTGGGAACAATATTTATTGCGGTTACAGGCACAGATATGCCAGAATTGTCAAAAATCCTAGTCATACCAGCTTTTTTTCCGACCATACCTAAACTCATTTTTTTATCCTCAAAATGACAAAGTTAATAACTAAAAAACGCTGAATTTTAACATATATTCAGGGCTCTATATAGGGTTTTTGTTGAAAAAGCTTAATTTAGTTCAATTTGAACATCTACACCAGCAGCTAAATCCAGTTTCATCAGAGCATCAACTGTTTTATCTGTAGGTTCAACTATATCCATTAACCTTTTGTGGGTCCTAATTTCATACTGATCTCTTGCATCTTTATCCACATGCGGAGATATAAGAATCGTATATCTCTCTTTTCTTGTTGGTAGTGGGATAGGGCCAAGAACTCTCGCTCCAGTTCTTTTTGCTGTTTCAACAATTTCTTTCGCTGATACATCAATTAATTTATGGTCGAAAGTTTTTAGACGTATCCTTATTGTTTGAGTTTTTTTCTTTTTTGCCATCATGATGCCTTTTGAATCAAGCCTTCAGCTATATTGTTTGGTATCTCTAAATATTTTTCAAATTCCATAGTGTAAGTTGCTCTTCCTTGAGTCATAGAACGTAAATCTGTTGCATAACCAAACATCTCTGCCAATGGTACTTCTGCTCTTACAATATTCCCTGACACACTTTCTTCCATGCCTAGTACAATGCCACGTCTTCTATTTAAGTCTCCAGTAACGTCACCTAGGTAATCTTTAGGTGTAACTGCCTCAACTTTCATAACTGGTTCAAGCAAGATTGGTTTGGCTTTTTGTGCTCCTTCTTTAAATGCCATTGAACCAGCAACTTTAAATGCAACTTCACTGGAATCCACATCATGAAACGATCCATCATATAAAGTAACTTTTACATCAACAACAGGGTAACCACCTATAACACCATTTTCCATTTGCTCCTGTATTCCTTTATCAATTGGATTGATAAACTCTTTAGGTATCGTTCCTCCAACAATTTTATTTATAAATTCATAACCTTTACCAGGTTCTTGAGGTTCAAGTTTCAACCACACATGTCCATATTGTCCTCTTCCTCCACTCTGCTTAATATATTTAGCCTCTTGCTCTACCATGCTTTTTATTGTTTCTCTATAAGCCACTTGAGGCTTACCAACATTAGCCTCTACATTAAACTCTCTTTTTAACCGGTCAACAATAATTTCTAAATGTAATTCACCCATGCCTGAAATAATTGTTTGATTAGACTCTTCATCTGTAGTAACTCTGAAAGAAGGGTCTTCCTGCGCTAATTTACCTAATGCTAATCCCATTTTCTCTTGGTCAACTTTCGTTTTAGGTTCAACTGCAATAGATATAACGGGTTCAGGAAACTCCATTCTCTCTAGTGTAATCTTTGAGTCAGGGGTACATAATGTATCGCCCGTTGTAATTTGTTTTAATCCAACTGCTGCTGCAATATCTCCTGCCCTAACTTCTGAAATGTCTTCTCTAGAATTAGAATGCATTTGTAAGATTCTACCTATGCGTTCTTTTTTAGTTGTGATTGCATTATAGACAGTGTCACCAGATTTTAAAACACCAGAGTAAACTCTAAAAAAAGTTAGTGACCCAACATGTGGATCAGTTGCAATTTTAAAAGCCAATGAAGAAAAAGGTTCATCATCAGATGCTTTTCTAACAGCTGCTGTTTCATCTTTATCATCTAAAACCCCTGCAATTGGCGGAATATCAACTGGTGAAGGCATAAAATTAATAATTGAGTCAAGCATTGTCTGAACTCCTTTATTTTTGAAAGCAGAACCACACATAACTAAAACTATTTCGTTAGCCAAAGTTCTTGCTCTTAGACCTTTAATTATTTTTTCTACAGGCAAATCATTATTATTTAAATATTCGTCCATAAGCTCTTCATCTGCTTCAGCTGCTGTTTCCAAAAGTTCTTCTCTATATTTAGATGATGTTTCTTCTAAGTCTGCCGGTATATCTTTAATTTCAAATTTCATACCTTTAGATTCATCGTCCCATACAATAGCTTTCATTGATAATAAATCAACAACTCCTTGAAATTTATCTTCTGCTCCAATGGGTATTTGTATTGTGACTGGATTTGAGCCTAACCTGGTTTTTATTTGTTCTACCACTCTAAAAAAATCTGCACCTGCTCTATCCATTTTATTGACAAATGCCATTCTGGGAACTTGATACTTATTTGCTTGCCTCCAAACAGTTTCAGATTGTGGTTCTACACCACCTACAGCACAAAAAACTCCAACAGCTCCATCTAATACCCTTAATGATCTTTCAACTTCAATAGTAAAGTCAACATGACCAGGAGTATCAATTATATTAATCCTATGTTCTGGGAATTGTTGAGAGCTTCCATTCCACATACAATGAGTGGCAGCTGATGTAATAGTTATACCTCTTTCCTGTTCTTGTTCCATCCAATCCATTGTGGCAGCGCCATCATGAACTTCTCCAATTTTATGAGAACGACCTGTATAAAAAAGAATTCTTTCAGTTGTTGTGGTCTTCCCAGCATCAATATGGGCCATAATGCCAATATTTCTATAATTTTCTATTTGAGTTTTGCGTGCCATCTTACCACCTATAATGAGCGAAAGCTTTATTTGCTTCTGCCATTTTATGAACATCCTCACGTTTCTTGACAGCAGACCCTTTGTTTTCCGAGGCATCTATTAATTCATAAGCTAATTTATCCTTCATAGACTTTTCACTCCTTTTTGTTGCAGCCTCTATTATCCATCGCATAGCCAGCGATTGTTTTCTTTTCTGATTAACTTCTACCGGTACTTGATAGTTTGATCCACCCACTCTTCTTGATTTTACTTCTACAGAAGGGCTAACATTTTGCAAAGCTTTATCCATTAATGAGAGAGCATCCCCGTCATTTTTCTTTGAAAGAATTTCTAGGGCCTGGTAAACAATCTTTTCTGCAACACTTTTTTTTCCATCCACCATTATCATGTTAGTCAATTTAGAAACTGCAATATTATTAAATAGTGAGTCTGGTTTAATTATTTTGTTCTGAATATCTCTTTTTCTTGGCATTTACTTATCCCTTAGGTTTTTTTGCACCGTATTTTGATCTTCCTTGCTTTCTGTTTTCAACTCCTTGTGTATCTAAACTTCCACGTACAATATGGTATCTAACCCCTGGCAAGTCTTTTACTCTTCCACCCCTAATTACTACAACTGAGTGTTCTTGCAAGTTATGTCCTTCTCCGCCGATGTATGATGTCACCTCTTCTCCATTAGTTAATCTAACCCTAGCAACTTTTCTTAATGCTGAATTTGGTTTTTTTGGAGTAGTAGTATAAACACGAGTACATACACCTCGCTTTTGTGGGCAAGCATTTAGGGCAGGTACCGCAGTTTTTACAAACTTACTTTTCCTTGGTTTTCTAACTAATTGATTAATAGTAGCCATAAGTTAAATTATTATTACAATTTGCAAAAATTCTATTAGTAGTACTTAAAGGTGTCAAGTAGATAATACAAAAAGTCCCACTATATGATTAATTATTGTGCTGTTGGTGAATCTGTTGGCTGATCTTCCTCTACAGTTTTATTATTTGCAGCATCTAGAACAGTCATTTCCTGAGCTAATTCTTCCTCAATTAAGGATTTTTTATCAATGCTTATATCATTTCTTTGTGAAGATAGACTGCTTCCACATGGTATAAGTCTACCAACCACTACATTTTCTTTGAGACCTCTTAAAAAGTCTTTTTTTCCATTTACTGCTGCATCTGTTAGCACTCTTGTAGTTTCTTGAAATGAAGCAGCAGAAATAAATGAGTCTGTTACAAGAGAAGCTTTCGTTATCCCTAGCAACACGGGTAGAAACTCAGGTAACTTTTTATCTTCATTGCTATTTTTGATTTCATCTATAGCTTCTAAAACGACAGTTTTATCTATATGTTCTCCTTCTATAAAATCACTATCACCAGAATCAACTATTTCAACTTTTCTAAGCATCTGTCTTAAAATAACTTCTATATGTTTGTCATTTATTGTTACACCCTGTAACCTAAAAACATCTTGAACTTCTTTAACTAAATATTCAGCCAGCTCAGTCACTCCTCTATAGCGAAGAATATCATGTGGATTAAGTTCTCCTGCCGCTATCACTTCACCTTTATTTATTGTGTCATTCTCAAAAATATTCAGAGGCTTGATTTTTCCGACCATCTGCACATGTTGACTACCATCTTCTTGAGTTATTATTAATCTTCTTTTACCTTTTGTTTCTTTACCAAAAGAGACTGTGCCTGTTGTTTCTGCAAGCTCTGCTTTGTCCTTCGGCTCTCTAGCTTCAAATAAATCAGCAACTCTTGGTAATCCACCAGTTATATCTTTAGTACCAGTTATACCCGTAGGTATTTTAGCGAGAACATCACCAACAGAAACTTTTTGTCCATCTACTAAATTAACAATACACGCTGGATAATCTTCTAAGAAATCTAAAGCTGACTTGATATCTTTCTGTATATGATACTGCAGAGGTAGAATAAAGTGTGCTGGCAAATTAGAACCTGTTAAATTAATATCATTTCCTTTCTCATCAACTAATTTAATCATTGGTTTAAGATTCTTATCAAAACTTGAAAGCCTCTGGTCCATAATATTGATTGATTGCAATCCTGTTTCTTCATCGGTTTTGTACGTAAAACTTGAACCTTCAACAAAATCAACAAACTTCACTATACCAGCAGTTTCAGTTATTAGTGGACGTGATTGGCTATCCCAGGTAGCTACTATTTGTCCTATCTCAACTTTATCACCATCAGAAACAGATATGACAGCACCATATGGGACTCTATATTTTTCCCTTTCTCTTCCGTTGACATCTAGTACGCCCACTTCACCTGACCTTGAAGTAACGACATCTTGAGAACTAGAGTTTTTGACCACTTTCATATCATGAAATTTGATTGTTCCAGTTGTTCCAACTTCAACCTGTGCTTTTACAAGGTCCATTTTTGCTGTACCACCAATATGGAAAGTTCTCATTGTTAATTGTGTTCCTGGTTCACCAATTGACTGAGCAGCTATTACACCAACTGCTTCGCCAGCAGAAACAAGTCTTCCTTTCGCTAAATCTCTTCCGTAGCATTTAGCACAAATGCCATGTCTAGTTTCACAAGTAATAGCAGATCTTACCCAAACTTCGTCAACAGCATTTTGTTCAAGGATAACAACATTACTTTCATCTATGAGTACACCTTTTTCCAAAATAACTTCTTTGGTACCTGGTTTTAAAACTTCTTTAGATAGAGTTCTACCTAATATCCTTTCATCTAAAGGTTCAACGATATTTCCACCATCAATTAGCGGTTTCATTAAGATACCTGATTCAGTGCCACAATCAGCTTCGGTTACAACTAAATCTTGTGATACATCAACCAATCTTCGAGTAAGATAACCTGAATTTGCTGTTTTTAGCGCGGTATCTGCAAGCCCTTTTCTTGAACCATGAGTTGAAATAAAGTATTGCATCACATCTAATCCTTCCCTAAAGTTTGTGGTGATTGGTGTCTCAATAATTGTCCCATCTGGCTTAGCCATTAAACCCCTCATGCCAGCCAATTGCCTTATTTGTGCTTTTGAACCTCTCGCTCCAGAATCAGCCATCATAAAAATGGAATTAAATGATTTGTGGTCTATTATCTTACCATCTTTCATTTTTGTGCTCTCATTTCCAAGCTGATTCATCATTGCTTCTGCAACTGAATCATTCGCATGTGACCAAATATCTACCACTTTATTGTATCTTTCTCCACGAGTTAATAATCCAGAATTATATTGTTTATCAATATCTTTAACTTCTTTTTCTGCCTTTGTAGTTATTTTTTCCTTTTCTTTAGGAATAACCATATCATCTACACCAATAGATACACCTGCAATTGTTGAATACTTAAATCCTGTATACATGATTTGATCAGCTAGTAAAACTGTATCTTTCAATCCAGCTATTCTATATGATGCATCAAACAATTCCGAAATTGCTCTTTTATCCAAGTCTTTATTAATATATTTGAATGGGATTGTCTTAGGTAGAGCTTCTGCCAGCAAAGCTCTTCCGACAGTAGTTTTAAAAATTTTTGATTTCTGACTTGAATCTTTTTCATCATCAGCATAACCATCAATTCTAACTTTTATTGATGCTTGTATATCAACAAGTTTCTGTTCATAAGCTCTGTGTACCTCATCAAGATCAGTAAAAATCATACCTTCACCTAAGGCATTAGGTTTCTCACGAGACAAATAATATATGCCAAGCACAATATCTTGAGAAGGTACAATGATTGGACTTCCATTAGAAGGAGAAAGAATATTATTCGTTGACATCATTAATACACGCGCTTCAACCTGCGCATCAATTGATAGGGGTACATGAACAGCCATTTGATCTCCATCAAAATCCGCATTAAATGCTGCACAAACAAGTGGATGTAACTGAATCGCTTTACCTTCTATTAAAATAGGTTCAAATGCTTGTATGCCCAATCTATGTAATGTTGGAGCTCTATTAAGAAGAACAGGGTATTCCTTTATGACTTCGTCAAGAATATCCCAAACTTCTTCACCTTCTTTTTCAACTACTTTTTTTGCAGCCTTAATTGTTGTAGCAATTCCTCTAGTATGCAATTTCCCAAATATGTGTGGTTTAAATAATTCAAGCGCCATTTTCTTAGGGATACCGCATTGATGCAATCTAAGTGTAGGGCCAACAACAATCACAGATCTGCCAGAATAATCAACCCTCTTACCTAGTAAATTCTGTCTAAATCTTCCTTGTTTTCCCTTTATCATATCAGCCAATGATTTTAGAGGTCGTTTGTTGCTGCCAGTTATTGCTCTCCCCCTTCTACCATTATCTAATAGAGCATCTACAGATTCCTGCAACATTCTTTTTTCATTTCTAATAATAATTTCTGGAGCTTTCAATTCTAATAGTCTTTTCAATCTATTATTTCTATTAATAACTCTTCTATATAAATCATTTAAATCAGAGGTAGCAAACCTTCCTCCTTCTAATGGAACAAGTGGCCTTAAATCAGGTGGTAATACTGGCAATACAGTTAGAATCATCCATTCTGGATTATTTCCAGATTTTATAAAAGACTCTACCAACTTTAATCTCTTAACAATTCTTTTTTCTTTAGCTTGAGACTTATTTTTTTCTTTATCTTCTTTTAAATCTTCGTAAGTTTTTTTAAGATCGATTTCGCTTAACAACTCTCTTATAGCTTCGGCACCCATAGATGCTTTTATGTCAGTTCCAAACTCCTGAATTGCTTCTTGATACTTCTCATCGCTTAGTAATTCTCCTTTTTCATATGTACTCATTCCTGGGTCAGTAACTATATAAGACTCAAAATAAAGAACTTTTTCTATTTCTCTTAAAGTCATATCTAAAATAAGACCTATTCTTGATGGCAGTGACCTTAAATACCAAATATGAGCCACAGGCGAGGCTAACTCTATGTGTCCCATGCGGTCCCTTCTAACTTTAGATAAGGTTACTTCCACTCCGCATTTCTCACATATAACACCCCTATGTTTTAGTCTTTTATATTTTCCACATAAACATTCATAGTCCTTTGTTGGACCAAAAATTTTTGCACAAAAGAGCCCATCTCTTTCTGGTTTGAATGTTCTATAATTAATTGTTTCAGGTTTTTTAACTTCACCATAAGACCATGATCTCATTAAATCTGGTGATGCAAGAGAAATCTTTATATGGTCAAAACTATTATCGTTAGTAGGTTTTTTAAATAAGTTAAGTATATCTTTCATAAACTGCTCTCTTAGATTTTTTTATTTTCTGTTCCTAGATCAATATTTATACCAAGAGATCTAATTTCTTTTAATAAAACATTAAAAGACTCTGGAACATTTGGTTCAGTAGTAAAATCACCATCTACAATATTTTTATAAACTCTGTTTCTTCCAGACACATCATCAGATTTTACTGTTAACATTTCTTGTAATGTGTGTGAAGCACCATATGCTTGCAATGCCCAAACTTCCATTTCGCCAAATCTTTGTCCTCCAAATTGAGCTTTACCACCTAATGGTTGTTGGGTCACAAGGCTATAAGGGCCAGTAGAACGAGCATGCATTTTATCATCAACAAGATGATTTAATTTAATCATGTACATGTAGCCGATAGTTACAGGTCTTTCAAACTTCTCTCCTGTTCTTCCATCAAATAAAGTTGATTGTCCTGAAGTAGGTAATTCAGCTAACTCTAACATAGATTTTATTGCTTCTTCCGATGCCCCATCAAAAACCGGTGTAGCCATTGGTAAACCACCTTCTAAATTTTCTGCAAGCGTAAGAATTTCATCATCGCTAAATGATTTTAGTTGAGGTTTTTCATAACCTGGGCATGTAGTATAAATTTTGTTTAAATAATTTCTAAGTTTTTTTATATCCTTTTTACCTTCCAATATTTTTCCAATCTGGAATCCTATACCTTTTGCCGCCCAACCCAAGTGTGTTTCTAAAACCTGACCTATATTCATCCTTGATGGAATTCCTAATGGATTTAACACTATATCAACTGGTCTGCCTTCTTCTGTGTGAGGCATATCTTCAACTGGAACTATTTGAGAAATAACTCCTTTATTTCCATGTCTTCCAGCCATCTTATCACCTGGTTGTAAGGTTCTTTTTACTGCTAAATAGACTTTAACTTTCTTTTGAATACCTGGCCCTAAATCATCTGCTTGGGAAATTTTCTGCGTTGCATGTTCTAGATCGCTATTAAACTTTGCTTCCAAAGCAGAAAGTTGTTCTTTTATTTTTGAGAGGTTTTTATTGACTATTTCTGTTTTCACTTGAAATTGTTGTAGATCTTTATTAGAAATATTTTCTAGTACTGCTTCAGTAATTTTTGATCCCTTTTTTATATTATTAGGACTAGAAACAACTAATTTATTTAAGAGCATTTTTCTTATACGAGTATAAATATTTTCTTGACTAATTCTTAGCTCATCTTCAAGGTTTTTTCTTGCTAATTTTATTGCTGATTCCTCAATATCCAGCGCTCTCTTATCTTTTTCGACACCTTCACGCGTAAAGACACGGACATCAATTACTGTCCCATCCATTCCTGATGGCACTTTTAATGAAGTATCTTTTACATCTGATGCTTTTTCGCCAAAAATTGCCCTAAGAAGTTTTTCTTCTGGTGTTAATTGACTCTCACCTTTAGGTGTAACTTTGCCAACTAATATATCATTAGATTTAACTTCTGCCCCTACATAAACAATTCCAGACTCATCTAATTTATTTAATAAATTCTCACTTACATTTGGAATATCAGCAGTAATTTCTTCAGAACCAAGTTTAGTATCTCTCGCAATACATTCCAATTCTTCAATGTGTATAGAAGTAAAGCGGTCATCTTGAACTACTCTTTCTGAAACTAATATAGAGTCTTCAAAGTTGTAACCATTCCATGGCATAAATGCAATTAAAAGATTTTGTCCAAGAGCAAGTTCGCCTAAATCAGTGGATGGTCCGTCAGCTATAACATCATCCTTTTCTATAACATCGCCACTTTTTACAAGAGGTCTTTGATTAATACAGGTATTCTGGTTAGTTCTCGTATATTTTGTTAGTGGGTAAATATCTACGCCTGTATCATCATCCCCTTTCACCTCATCGTCGTTAACATTAACAATAATCCTAGAAGCATCAACATAATCAACAACGCCACCTCTTTTTACAACAAAGGATGCACCTGAATCAATAGCAACATCTTTTTCTATACCTGTTCCAACAAGTGGTTTTTCAGGTTTTAATATTGGTACAGCTTGTCTTTGCATATTTGATCCCATTAAAGCTCTATTCGCATCATCATGTTCTAAAAAAGGAATTAATGCAGCAGCAACAGACACCACCTGTTTAGGAGAAATGTCCATAAGTTCAACTTTTTCTGGAGATGTAATTGCAAATTCATTATTAAATCTACAGGAAATTAAATCACCCACAATTTTATTATTATTGTCTAATGTAGTATTTGCTTGCGCTATTGTATATTTACTTTCTTCGATAGCTGAAAGCCACTGTATATCATTTTTTACTTTTCCATTTAATACTTTTCTATATGGCGTTTCTAAAAACCCATATTCATTTGTTCTTGAAAAAGTAGCTAGTGAATTAATCAAACCTATATTTGGCCCTTCTGGGGTTTCAATAGGGCACACTCTTCCATAGTGAGTTGGGTGCACATCCCTCACTTCAAATCCAGCTCTTTCCCTTGTTAATCCACCTGGACCCAGCGCAGAAATTCTTCGTTTATGCGTTATTTCAGCCAAAGGATTATTTTGGTCCATAAATTGTGATAGTTGACTTGTGCCAAAAAATTCTTTCAAAGTAGCGGTTATAGGTTTTGAATTAACAATATCTTTAGGTTGTAACTTATCAGCCAACTCCATCGTACTTAATCTTTCCTTAACTGCCTTTTCCACACGAACTAATCCAACTCTGAAAACATTCTCAACCATTTCTCCAACACATTTAACTCTTCTATTGCCAAGATGATCAATGTCATCAACAGTATCAAAACCATTTCTTATGTTAATTAGAGTCCTTAGAACATCAATTATATCTTCATTAGAAAGTACGCTACTATCACCTATATTTTTTCTACCAACTCTAGAATCAAATTTCATTCTACCAACATCAGACAAGTCATATCTTTCTGTAGATTGAAATAAGTTGCTAAAAAGTTGTGATGCAGCTTCTTTGGTTGGCGGTTCACCCGGCCTCATCATTCTATAGATTTCTATAAGGGCTGTCTCTTGATCATGAGTCTCATCCTTATCCAATGTATTACATATAAATTGCCCCCTATCTAACTCATTCGTATGTAAAATTTTTATTTGTTTTAAATTAGAATCAATAATACTTTTTATAGTTTCCTCAGTTATTTCATGATTGCATTGAAGAATTAGTTCACCTGTTTTCTTGTCAATAATATCTTCAGATATTCTCTTCCCTATAATCCAGCTATGGTATTCGGCAGGTATATTAAATCCTTTCATTTTATATTTTTTTGCTAATTCAATATTTTTTATATTGATTCTTTTCCCTTTTTGAACAACTAATTTTTGACCATGTTTTATATCAAAAGGAGCTATACCTCCTTTCAAATCTTCCAACGACTGCTTGATGTGCAATTGACCTTTTTCTATGGTTACGATATTTTCAGAATAAAATAAATCTATAATTTCTTTAGTGTTATAACCTAATGCACGGAGTATTATTGTCGCAGGTAATTTTCTTCTACGATCAATTCTGGCAAAAATTATATCATTTTGATCAAACTCAAAATCTAACCATGACCCACGATAAGGAATAATTCTTGCTGAAAATAGTAGTTTACCTGAAGAATGTGTTTTACCTTTATCATGATCAAAAAAGACACCTGGAGAACGGTGAAGTTGAGAAACAACTACTCTTTCGGTTCCATTGATTATAAACGTTCCAAATTTGGTCATAATAGGCAATTCGCCTAAAAATACTTCAGGGTTTTCAACAGCCTCATATTTAACTGTTGATTTTTTGTCAATACCAACTTCAAGTTTTAGGTTCACTTTTAGAGGAACAGAGTATGTTTTCCCAGTAATTCTACATTCTTCCTCTGAATATTCTTCTTTACCAAGCTTATATCCGTTGTAGGATAGCTTAATATTATTTGAATAATCATAAATTGGAAATACAGATTCAAAAACTCTGTGTAAACCTGATTGTTGATTTTTTGAATTGTCTCTCTCTAAAAATTGATTGTATGACGTTACTTGTAATTCTATTAAATTTGGTATTGGTAAAACATCACTAAGTTTCCCAAAATTTTTTCTTATTCTTTTTTTTGCCGTATAGCTATATTTCATATACAAATAAATCCTTAATACCTTTTAAAAAAGGTATTTCATTAATAGCGATCTTTAGAAAGCCAGTTTAATTCCAACTCTTTTATTTAAGTTCAACTGTGCCGCCAGCTTCTTCAAGTTGTTTCTTAAATGCTTCTGCTTCTTCCTTTTTTACACCTTCTTTTAAGTCACATGGAGCGCTTTCTGCTTTTGCTTTTGCTTCTCCAAGACCTAATCCAGTAATTGCTCTTACAGCTTTAATAATTGCAACTTTGTTGGTACCAACGCCTGTTAAAGAAATAGTGTATTCTGATTTCTCTTCACCAGCTGCTTCACCGCCTCCAGCATCAGCGCTGGCTGGTGCTGCTGCAGGTGCTGCTGCCGCTGCTTTAACACCGAACTTTTCTTCCATCTCTGAAACCAAATCAACAACTTCCATAACAGTCATATTTGATATTGTTTCCAGTATTTGGTCTTTTGTTACTGCCATTTTATTACTCCCATTCAAAAAATTACTAATTCTTAGATTGTTTTATTGCCTCAAAAGTTCTGACTACTTTAGTTGGTACTGCATTCATAGTCGCAAGAAGTTTTTGTATTGGTGCTTGCATCACAGACATCAACATTGATATTGCTTCATCATAAGATGGTAGTGAAGCCAATTTTTTTACTTCCGAAACATCCAATTCGTTTCCTTTATAAGATAATGATTTAATTGCAATATTTTCATGATCATCTACAAATTTTTTAATAAGTTTTGCAAATTCACCTAAATCATTTTTTGAAACTGCTAAAATCTGAGGTCCAATTATTTTTTCACCTAGAGTTGAAAACTCTGAATCCTTCAAAGCCATCTTCAACATGTTGTTTTTTACAACTTTGACATATATATCAGATTGTCTAGACAATTTTCTAAACTCATTAAGTTCATTTGAAGTAAGGCCACGATAATCTGCAGTCAAAACAGTCTCTGCCTGACTTAAAACATCAGAAACTTCTTTTACCAAATTCTTTTTTAATTCTAGATTCAATGCCATGACGCGATTCCTAGGTGTTTCCCTCAGCAATTGTGGATAAGTCTACCTTAATTCCAGGCCCCATAGTAGAGGAGATTGTAAGATTTTTCATATATTTACCCTTTGTTGATGAAGGTTTTGCTTTGATAAGGTCATTTATTAAGGTTTTGATATTCTCGACTAGTTGTTTTGTATCAAATTCTATTTTTCCAACAGTAGTATGTATTATCCCTGCTTTATCGATTTTATATCTAATTTGCCCTTTTTTTGCTTTTTCAACGGCTTGAGTGATGTTTTTTGTAACAGTCCCTTCTTTTGGGTTTGGCATTAAATTTTTTGGCCCCAAAACTCTCCCTAATTGCCCTAACAATTTCATACATTCGGGTGTAGCAATCACTATATCTGCATCTAAATCTTTCTCTTTTTTTACTTCTTCAATTAAATCCTCAAATCCAACTTTATCTGCCCCAGCTTTTTTTGCTGCCGATGCATCCTGTCCTTCTGCAAAAACAACTACTTTAGAAGGTTTGCCAATCCCATGTGGTAAAGTTGAAGAGCCTCGAACGCTTTGATCTGATTTACCTGGATCAATACCTAAATTTATACTTATATCCACAGTCTCACTAAATTTAAGCTTAGGTAAGCTTCTTAATATTTCAATCGCATCGCTTAGAGGATATGACTTCATCGCATCTACTTTCTCATCTATTATTTTACGTCTCTTGCTTAAGCCCATACTAGTTCTCAACCTCAATTCCCATACTTCTAGCTGTTCCGGCAATTATTCTTACAGATTTTTCTAAGTCAGCCCCGGTTAAATCACCCTCTTTTTGTTTTACAATCTCTTCAATTTGTTTAATTGTTACCTTTCCAACTTTGTCACTTTGAGGTGTTGGGCTCCCTTTTTGTATTCCAGCTGCTTTTTTTAATAAGATTGCTGCTGGCGTAGATTTAATAATGAAATCAAATGATCGGTCTTTATAGACATTAATTACAACTGGTAACGCTAAACCTTTTTCTACATCTTTGGTTCTATCATTAAACTGTTTACAAAAGTCCTGTATGTTTAAACCATGCTGACCAAGGGCTGGGCCGACTGGTGGAGCTGGATTAGCACTACCTGCTGGTACTTGTAACTTGACTTGGTTTATGAGTTCTTTTGCCATTTATTTAACCTTTTTCAACCTGTGTTAACGACAATTCAATAGGTGTTGGCTTTCCAAAAACTAATACAGATACTGTTAACCTATTCTTTTCAAAATCTACTGTTTCTACAACTCCATTAAAATCATTAAATGGTCCATCTGTTATTCTTATGACTTCTCCTGTTTCAAAAAGAACTTTTGGTTTTGGTTTATCAACGCCTTTTTGTATATCTCTAATAAGATTCTCAGCTTCTTCTTTATTTAACGGAGATGGTTTTTCACCAGATGACCCTACAAAACCCATTACCTTAGGCGCACTTCTTACCAAGTGCCAAGTTTCGTCGTTAAGATCCATTTTAATCATTACATATCCAGGAAAATACTTTCTTTCTGTCTTTCTCTTTTGCCCTTCTTTCATTTCAACTACTTCTTCTGTAGGAACATAAACCTTTTCAAAAGAGTCTTTGAGTCCACTTCTTTTGATTCTATCTTCTAATGCTAATTTTACTTTGTTTTCATAACCCGAAAAGGATTGTAAAACATACCATCTCATAGCCATTACCCAACTCCGTATAAAGTTCCAACGCCCCAACCTAACAACATATCAAATAACCAAAGCATTATACCTATTAATATGACGACTACAAAAACACCTAAAGCAGTTTGAAGAGTCTCTTGTTTAGTTGGCCAGGTTACTTTTTTTAATTCAACTTTGGAATCTACCACATAACCATAAACAGTTTTACCAAATTCAGTAAGGTACGTTATATAGCCTGCAACAATCATTATAAAAATTAGTGCTAATACTCTATAAAATAAACGTATCTCAGAAAAATAATAAAACGATATAATACCAGCAATTAAAATGGTTGTTGATAACAGTAAAAGCGGTATGTTGTTATTAAACTTATCAGACTCAACCATAACACATCTTCCCATCGAATCCTGTCAGGCCAGGAGGGACTCGAACCCCCAACCTACGGTTTTGGAGACCGTCGCTCTACCAATTGAGCTACTAGCCTATCAATCTAATTAAATCAGATGATTGGCTTTTACTCGATAATTTTAGTGACAACTCCAGCACCAACTGTTTTACCACCTTCACGGATCGCAAATTTGAGCTTTTCCTCCATCGCAATCGGTGTAATAAGTTCAACAGTCATCTTAACATTGTCACCAGGCATCACCATTTCAACATCTTTTGGCAACTCAATTGCACCAGTCACATCTGTTGTTCTAAAATAAAATTGTGGTCTATAATTACCAAAAAAAGCAGTATGTCTACCGCCTTCTTCTTTTGATAATACATAAACTTCGCATTCAAACTTAGTATGTGGTTTAACAGAACCAGGTATACATAAAACTTGTCCGCGCTCAACTTCTTCTCTTTTTGTTCCTCTAAGTAGGACACCAACATTATCACCAGCGACACCTTCATCGAGTAATTTACGGAACATCTCAACGCCTGTGCATGTAGTTTTTTGTGTGTCTCTAATTCCAACTATTTCTATTTCATCACCTACGTTAACTTTTCCTCTCTCTATTCTTCCTGTAACTACTGTACCTCTACCAGAGATTGAGAAAACATCTTCAATAGGCATCAAAAATTTTCCATCTATTGGTCTTTCTGGCACTGGGATAAATTTGTCCATTTCTCCTATAAGCTTCTCAATTGATGGAATACCAATATCACTTGAATCACCTTCAATCGCTTTTAGTGCAGAACCACTAACTATTGGAACTTTGTCTCCTGGAAAATCATATTTAGTAAGCAATTCTCTGATTTCCATTTCTACTAACTCAGTTAATTCTTTATCATCTACTTGATCTGCTTTGTTTAAATAAACAACTACATGAGGAACACCTACTTGCCTAGCCAATAATATATGTTCTCTAGTTTGAGGCATTGGTCCATCTGCTGCTGAACATACTAGTATAGCGCCATCCATTTGGGCTGCGCCTGTAATCATGTTTTTTACGTAATCAGCATGACCCGGGCAATCTACATGGGCATAGTGGCGATCATCTGATTCATACTCCACATGTGCAGTTGCTATGGTTATTCCACGAGCCTTTTCCTCAGGAGCATTATCAATCTGGTCATACGCCTTAAATTCACCGCCATGCTTCTCTCCCATAACCTTTGTTAAAGCAGCGGTTAGTGTTGTTTTGCCATGATCTACATGGCCAATTGTACCCACATTTACATGCGGTTTATTTCTTTCAAATTTTTCCTTTGACATGTTTAAAAGCCTCAGTTTTAGTTACAGTTTTACAAGTGGAATAATAATAAACTACTTTTAATCTCAAATACACTAAAATTTTACTAAAATCCAGCAAAATATGTAAGAAACACCACCAATTAGAATAAGGCTATTTATCCTAAAACACTCTTTTTAGCCCATAACCGGATTTGAACCGGTGACCTCTTCCTTACCAAGGAAGTGCTCTACCGACTGAGCTATATGGGCAAATTTTAATATGATAATAGATAAATACAATCGATTATACAAGATAAGGGGTTTCTATTAATTGTTTATTGCGAAACAACAGGAGGCATCATTCCGTGATGGAAAATATAAGCTACCGCATATGCAATAGGAGCTATTATGACGAATAATCCTATTGCATAAAATAATGCGAACTTACCCATCCCTTTGAGTTTGCTAAAATCTGTTAGGATTCCCATACTTACGAATGTCAACATGAACATCATCTTTCTCATAGGGCTCTGAACAACATTCGCTCCTATTGATGCAGCTTCTTTAATTTCAGGAGACCAAAGAATAATCCCTACATAGAAAAACCATGCTATAAAATATCCAATCACAAACTTTGGAAACCTAAACCAAATTTCAGAAACTGGTATATGTGACTGATCAGATCTTTTTTCTACCTTATGTAACCAAATTAAAGCAAGCAAAAAAGCCCAAACACCTATAAAAACATCTATCCAAATCTTTGTTAAAATTGCCGCACTTAAAATCCAGTCAGACTCCCAGACTATGCCTGTTGCTTTTAGGTGCTGACTAACCATCATTTCATCTAAAATAGCTCCTGCTGCTGCATCAGCTCCATCTGTTTTGACTGTTAATCCCATTGCCGCTCCATTTACAATTGGTTGTCCTGGTGCAACGGTTGCATAAAATGTTGGCAAAATAATTAATTCAATCATCGCGTAAATCACAACAAGGACTGAGACTGCAATAGGTAAAATTGGTTTAGCTCTTATAGCTCCTGCTGTTGCAATAGCTGCTGATACGCCACAAATTGAAATTGCTGATGATAAAACTGCCGCTGCATCTCTTCCAATGTCAAAAAATTTTCTCGCAATCGTATACATGATAGGCCAAAACAGTAAGTAAGCTACAAATACTGCTGCCGCTCCAGTTAATGCTAAGTCCAATGCCATACTCGATGCTTTCATAGACATCAGACCCAACTTTATACCTAAATAAACGATTGCTGTTTTTATAAACCATTCTGGTTTTGCAGATTCCTTTAAGAATCCAGCAAGATTTTTAAAAAAGTTTCCTATAATCAGGCCAACTGCTAACGCAAGCATGTATGAGAAACCTCCGCCTAATTGCAACCCCCAATTCAATTCATATTCTTCAAAATAATTTTTCCCCTTAACTACAGCATCAACAGATTTAAAGTGCGCCTCATGCCCCGCTATCCAACATACCCAAGTGATAAAGAAGATAATGGTGAAGCCTAGAAAAAATTTCTTAACATTAAGTCCCTGAAAATATGCTCCGATACATGTTAAAGTTGTGAAGACCGCATAGGTTAAGAAAAGAGAAGTCAATGGACTTATTTCGGCATAGCTCTTCGTTGATGATTTTAAAAGTTTGTCCCATGAAAAATCTGTAGTTAGGTTAGTCCATTCCCATGTTTTTGTTTTTGCCATCCATCCAACTAGATCAATTCCCCAAATAGTCATTAAACCAGCAAAAAACATTATAAGCCCTAGCCAAACAGCCCACCAATCTTCTGTTCGAAGCATTCCATCTGTCCATTTTCTATTCAAATTTGACATAGTTTATAAAGAAAAAGTTAAAGCTCTATTAAAGTAATGAGAGTGATATTGATGCAGCCATTTAGGAAAATTATTGAAATCAAATCTTAGAAAAATCCTGAGCTCTTCTATTTTGTTTTTTTTTAGAAATTTTCTAAATGTTGTTTCTATTTTTTTTTCAAGTTCAACTAATTCAGAAGCTTTAAAGTGTGTAGAATTATTTTCAGCATGCCATTGTCTACCATCGTGAAAAACTAGTAATTCAATTTCTTTTAGATTATTTTTTATAATATGAGCCAATTGATTAACGCTCCTAGAACTATAAGACCAACAAGAGCAAGCGCTATGCTGTAGAGCACAAGTTGAGATTCCCAATTTTCCCATGGCTCTGCTTTTGTAGTAAGAGCGCTTAGCGCTTCATCTTCACCAACAGCTTGCTTATCAACTATTTTAGTCTCTCGAAGAGCCTTTGCCCTTTTGATACGTTTCTTATTTTTTTTTCTTGCCACATCTATGATGATAGGGAAAACTCTGAAAATTTACAAGATTGAGCGGGCGATGGGGATCGAACCCACATCATCAGCTTGGAAGGCTGAGGTTCTACCATTGAACTACGCCCGCATCAATTTTTGGTGGAGGGGGCAGGATTCGAACCTGCGAAGGCAGGGCCAGCAGATTTACAGTCTGCCCTCGTTGACCGCTTGAGTACCCCTCCTAAATTAATTATGTATTTATATCATAATTAATTATTTAAATAAGAAAAAAATCTAATTTCTAATAAGGTCTTTCCGGTTTTTTTATAATCCAAAGATATAAAGACCAAACAACACCAATAGAGATTAATACTTTTGAGAAATTAATCATGTTATTTGCTAAAAATATCAAACTTAAACAGATAAAAACAAATAAAACAAGAACTGATTCAATTCTGTTAGATGTTATTTTTAAACCTAAGAATCTTGGAGGTTTTCCTAACGGTGGCACTGCCATAATTCATTCTCCTACATAATTAAATTTCAACCTCTATTATAATATATAAAGCGGTTATAAAATACTTTTTACCGAGCTCTTCTATTTGTCGTTTACGACTTCATATACAATGTCTATTAACCTATCTGGAATCTCAATATTTTTATTTGAGAAATATATTTGAAAACAGGTCTGGAAATCCTTAAAAGTATTTGTCTCATTACTTAATTTAATCGTCCTAGCTACAAATGCCTTTGTCTCCCATTTAAGAAATTGTTCTAATGGCATATTTATGCTTCCATCATACCTATCTTGAACTAATTTTATAATCATCTCCCAAACCCAAATCATCTTTTTGTGGGACAATAATTTTTTGAGTGTTTCTAACCAAACCCCCTGCCAAATTAAAGGGTCGGGGTCTTTGAAAATTTTCTTAATAGGCTCTGGTAAATCTTTATTCATAACTAAAAACTCTATATGATGCAGTTTTATTATATTATTATGGAACAATATAATCATTAAGAAACAAATACTTGCCACCTTAGCTCAGTTGGCCAGAGCAGGGGTTTTGTAAACCTCAGGTCGTCAGTTCGAATCTGACAGGTGGCTTATAGAATTTTTAGATATGAATAGAGTACCAATGACAGCTGAAGGAGCAGAAAAGCTTAAACAGGAGTTAGAAAAATTAAAGACTGATGTTAGACCTCAGATTATATCTGCTATTAAAGAAGCAAGAGAGAAAGGAGATCTTAAAGAAAATGCAGAATATCATGCAGCTAGAGAACAACAAAGTTTTACCGAAGGAAGAATAAAAGATATTGAACTCAAACTTTCTAATGCAGAGATTATTGATATTACGAAGTTGCCGAAAACCGGTAGAGCGGTATTTGCTTCAACAGTTGTTTTAATAAATTTAGATGATAATACTAAGGTTAAATACAAAATTGTTGGAGAGGATGAAGCAGAATTAAAAGAGGGAAAAATTTCTATCAAATCTCCACTTGCTAGAAGTATTATTGGCAAGGAAAAAGGTGATGTTATAGAACTAAAACTACCGGACAAAACTATAGAATATGAAATTAAGGAAGTAAATTATGAATGAAGAACAAAAAAATGTACTTGGATTACCATTAGAAAAATGTAATCAGAGTCCGATGACGGGATACTTTCGTGATGGAAGTTGTAATACGGATAATACTGATGTTGGATCACACACAGTCTGCGCAAAAATGACAAATTCTTTTTTAGAGTTTTCAAAAAATATGGGGAATGATTTAAGTACACCTCAACCTGAACTTGGTTTTAAGGGCCTAAAGGAAGGCGATACATGGTGCTTGTGCGCAAATAGATGGCTAGAAGCATATCAGCATGACAGGGCTCCATACGTAATACTAAAATCCACAAATCAGAAATCATTAGAAGTAATTGATTTAGATTATTTGAAAAAGTTTGCAATAGACATTTCTTGAATAAGGTTTATACATAATTCATAATCTTAAGAATGAGACAATACAAGAATTTTATTTTAATAGGAGTATTTTTAGCTATGGCAAATAGTGTAAACGCTGGTTGCCCTAAATCATTAGATTTTGACATAAAATTGCTTGGTGAAGACAAAACTGTCAACTTATGTGAAAATTATTTAGGTAAAGTCATTCTGGTTGTTAATACTGCCAGCAAATGTGGGTTCACTCCGCAATATGAAGGATTGGAGAAACTATACAAAGAAAAAAAGGATTCGGGTTTTGTGGTTTTAGGTTTTCCATCACATGATTTTTATCAAGAACCTGCCACAGAAACAGAGATAAAAGATTTTTGCAAACTTACTTATGATGTCCAATTCCCAATGTTTACTAAAACAAAAGTGAGAGGAAAAGATGCTCACCCATTCTTCAAATTGCTTGCTGAAGAAACTAGCAGCACTCCAAAATGGAATTTCCACAAATATCTCATTGATAAAGATGGAACTGTCATAGATAGTTTCTCAACTGTTACAGGACCTGGTAGCAACAGAATCATCAAAAAAATAGATGAGCTTTTAGGTGCTTCTTAAAAAAGATTTATCTTCGATCAGCAATTAAACCTAAACACTTAAGAACTAAATCAGGTTCGTATTTATTTTTAACTGATAAACTTTTTGAAATTATTTGACCATAACCTCCACCAATAATTAATAGAGGTTTTTTAACTTGTTGAATACTAAAATCTTTGTATAGTTTTTCAATAGCTGATGTAACCATTAAAATGTAACCTTCTAAAATAGCTTCATTGGTAGATTTTGATGGTTTGAAGTTCTTAATTGAATTTATATTTTTTAATTTTATATTTTTAAGATTATGTAAATTTGTAAAAGACGCTTTATAACCATCTGAGCCGCTAAAAATATAACCACCAAGATGTTTTCCACCATCATTAACACAGTCAAGTGTTATTGCGCTACCACAATCAACAATTAAGAGTGGCTTGTTATACAGTTTGTATAAACCAACAATAGTACACCATCGATCGTCTCCAAGTTTTGCTGGTTGCTTGTAACCATTTTTTACACCCATTAATGATCTAGTAGATTTAATTTGATGAGGTTTAATTTGAAAATTTTTTTCAATATAGGTTATTATTCTTTTATCTTCTTTTGGCGAAATCACG
>JAYZKL010000002.1:0-5652 GCA_036163455.1 Pseudomonadota bacterium | reverse complement strand
TTATCTAACTTTTTGAATGTCACTGTATTTAGACGAGGTGATACCAATCAATATTCAATCTCATTTAAGAATGGGAATCTGCATAAAAAACTTAAATCTAGTGGCAATTGTCAAAAAAATAAACAGGGCACAACCATCCACTTTTTACCAAATGAAAAATACTTTGAAACATTGAGTCTCAATACGAAAGAACTAATACATCTTGTTAAAGCAAAATCTATTCTTCAAGCAGGTCTAAAATTAATCTTGATAGATAAAAAATATGGAATAGGCACAAAAGAGTTTTATCATGAGGGGCAATTAAAGGACTATTTAATTTCTAGTCTTAACGGTTCTGATTATTACCCAAAAGATACATACTCAAGTTCAATAAATTTAGATAATTATAGCATGGAGTGGACGATTGCATGGGATACTGAATTAAATGAGCCATTCCAAGAAAGTTATGTTAATTTAATTCCAACTTCACAAGGAGGAACGCATGTTAATGCATTTCGATCTGGCATAGTTGATGCAATGAGAGAATTTTGTGAACGCCATAATCTTTTACCAAAAAATACAAAATTAACTCCAGAAGACATATGGAAAAATACTTCTTTTGTAGTCTCTTTGAGAATGACTAACCCACAGTTTGCTGGTCAAACAAAAAATAAACTACAATCTAGTCATCTTCTTTCAAATCTAAATAACCAAGTAAAGGATAAGTTTGAATTATGGCTTAATCAGCATGTTGAAACTGGAGAATTATTAGCAGATATTGCCATTAAGAATGCACAAAATAGATTATTGTCTGATAAACAGTCTAATAAAAAAACTACAACGAGAAATATTATATTGCCAAGCAGATTAGCCGACTGCATTAGTAAGGACACAAAAGAAAATGAGTTATTTTTGGTTGAAGGTGATTCTGCAGGAGGTTCTGCCAAACAAGCGAGAGACAAATCATATCAGGCAATCCTTCCACTGAGAGGGAAAATTTTAAATACATGGGAACTTAGTTCATCAAAGATTTTAGAATCAAAAGAAGTTAAAGACATTAGTCTTGCAATAGGCGTTGAACCAAATGAGGGAAAAATTAATATGGACGGATTAAGGTATGGCAAAATATGTATTTTAGCTGATGCAGATTCGGATGGGATGCATATAGCAACACTTCTTGCAGCACTTTTCTTTGCACATTTTAAAGAATTAGTCTCAGCTGGAAAAATTTATATTGCTAAACCGCCTTTATATAGAATAGATATAAAAAAAGAAACCTATTATGTGACAGATGATGCAGAGAAAAATAAATTTTTGAAAAAAATGAAACTTGATGAAGATAATCCGTCTTTATCAATTACAAGATTTAAAGGATTAGGAGAAATGAACCCCTCACAACTTAAAGATACAACATTATCAAAGAAGACAAGAAAGCTAATTCAGCTAACAACAGCATCAAATAATAAAGATAAATTTATCATTAATAAACTATTGTCTAAAAAAATGGCTGTTGAAAGAAAAGAATGGATTGAGTCGAAAGGAAACCTTGCACAAATTGATTGATTATTATGAGTAAAGAAAAACAACAAACACTTGATTTTCCACAAGGAAAAACAAGCAAAGTTCCTATTAGAGAGTTCACAGAAGAAGCTTATTTAAATTATTCAATGTATGTAATATTAGACCGTGCTTTACCAAATATTTCTGATGGTCTTAAACCTGTTCAACGTAGAATTATTTACGCCATGAATGAATTATCATTAAGCTCATCTTCTAAATATAAAAAATCTGCTCGAACCATTGGTGATGTCTTAGGTAAATATCATCCGCATGGAGATACTGCTTGTTATGAAGCTATGGTAATGTTAGCTCAACCCTTTTCTTTTAACTACACCTTAGTTGATGGACAAGGTAATTGGGGAACACAAGATGATCCAAAATCATTCGCAGCAATGCGATATACAGAATCACGCTTAACTAATTTCTCTAATTTGTTATTGTCTGAAATAAACTTAGGAACAGTTGATTGGGTAACAAATTTTGATGGAACGCTTAAAGAACCTAAGATACTACCGTCACAGATTCCAAATATCCTTATTAATGGAAGTTCAGGAATAGCAGTTGGAATGTCAACAGACATACCTTCACATAATTTACATGAAACCATTAGTTCAATTATTTGTTTACTTAAGGATCCCAAAACACCAATAAAAAAATTAAGAGAAAAAATGATAGGTCCTGATTATCCAACAGGAGGTGAATTAATAGTAAATGAATCTGATTTAGACCAAATTTATGAAACAGGCCAAGGAAATATCAAGCTTAGAGCAACAGCATCTTTTAAAGGCAAAGAGCTCATTATAGATTCCATACCATATCAAACGTCTACAACAAAGATTATTGAACAGATACAAGAACAAATATATTCAAAGAAAACAGGTTTTTTAGATTCTGTTTTAGATATGTCAGACCAAGACCATCCAGTACGCATCATTATCAGAACAAAAGGAAGAGCATTTGATCATGAAGCAATTATGTCACATCTATTTTTTACAACTGATTTAGAAAGAAGCTATCGAGTAAATCTAAATATGATTGGATTAAACGGAAAACCGCAGGTAAAAAATTTAAAAAATATATTATTAGAATGGATAGAATTTCGTAAGAATACTCTTAAAAATAAACTTTCATGGCAACTAGATAAAACTGTTAAAAGAATTCATATTCTAGAGGCATATATGATTGTCTACAAAAATTTAAATAAAATAATTGATATCATAAGAAATAATGACAATCCAAAGCCAAAATTAATTAAACTTTATAAGTTTACAGAAATACAATATGAGTCAGTAATCAATCTTAAAATTAAAAACCTGGCGAAATTAGAAGAAAAAGAAATAAAAAAAGAATTGAGTGATCTTGAACTAGAGGAAAAAAAATTATCTTCCATACTAAAATCTCCAAAAAAATTAAATGATTTACTTATAAATGAGCTAACAACTATTTCTGAAAAATTTAATAGGCCTCGATTAACTAAAATTATTAAATCAGATATTTCAAAAGCAATTAAAATTAATCCTGTTGTGACAAGCGACCCAGTCTCCATCGTTCTTTCTAAAAATGGTTGGATTAAAACTATAAGAGGGCACGATATTAATTTAGATCAGATAACCTACAAAACTGGTGATACTAAATTTAGTTACTTAAAAACTTATTCAGATAAAAAAGTTTCATTCTTAGGTCAAAATGGATATGTTTATTCTATGGATGTTCATAATATTCCATCCTCTAGAGGACATGGAGAGCCGCTAAGTAAGTTTTTTACATTTAAAGATGGAATGCGCATTATTGGCATTGGAAATATCTTGGAGAAAGAAAATATCCTTGTCTTGTCTGATAATGGTTATGGTTTTGTTTGTGGCCATGAAGACATTTTAGTGAAACAAAAAAAAGGAAAGAGTTTGATAAGGGTAGGAGATACTAATGCTTGCTCTATGATTAATTTTAATTCAGAAACTCATAAATATTATATTTTGATAACTGATGATAATTATATGCTAGTAAATGAATTATCAAACGCACCAGTTCTGCCAAGAGGAAAAGGGGTAAAACTAATTAATATTCCTAAAAAGAGTAATGAGATCGTAGTTTTTGCCAATATTCTGACAACTGACCAATTAAATGAAATCCCAAATGAATACATAATGGATAGAACTAGAAGAGGAAGAAAAATTGATAAAAAACTTTTGAATAAAATACATAAATTAATTTATAATAATACTTAGCGAGAAGATATAGAGATGAAGAGAATTTTTTTATTTTTACTGACTAACATAGCAATATTGGTTGTTCTCAGTATATTTTTATCATTAATTGGTTTTACTGGAATCCTTCAGTCAAATGGGATTGACTTGGATTACAACTCCCTAATGTTGTTCTCGCTTGTTTTTGGAATGGGCGGGTCATTCATATCTTTATACATGTCAAAATGGATGGCTAAAAAAATGGCAGGAGTCCAGATTATTAAACAACCATCAAATGAATTTGAAAAATGGTATCTAAATACAGTTGAAGAACATTCAAAGATTCTAGGCATTAAGACTCCTGAAATAGGAATCTTCCATTCAGATGCACCAAATGCTTTCGCTACTGGTGCTTCAAAAAATAGTTCACTTGTTGCTTTAAGCACTGGATTGGTAAATAAAATGAATAGAAATGAAGTCTCTGCCGTTATTGGTCATGAGATGAGTCATGTTGCCAATGGAGATATGGTAACTCTAAGCCTTATACAAGGAATTATAAATGCATTTGTTATTTTCTTTTCTCGTGTAATAGGACACTTTGTTGACAGAGTTATACTTAAGAATGATCGAGGGTATGGTATTGGATATTTTTTCACTGTAATTTTTGCTCAAATTGTTTTGGGTATTTTAGCCAGTATAATTGTATTTTGGTTTTCAAGACGGAGAGAATATAGGGCAGACTTCGGAGGAGCACAATTAACAAGTAAAGAAAATATGATTTCTGCATTAGAGGCGCTACAAAGATTTAGTGCAGCAAAACTTCCAGATCAGATGATGGCTTTTGGAATATCTAATAAAGGAGAAAGAAGCTATCTAAGCAAGATTTTTTCTTCGCACCCACCACTAGAAAAGAGAATACAAGCCTTAAGAGATGCTGAAATAATTTCATTGCCAGGTCAGCATCAGGCTAATTAATGTCAGAAACTGCATCATCTCTTAAAAATGGCAACAAGGTATTAATAGAAAACCAACCTTATATTATTATTAATACAGAATTTGTTAACCCTGGAAAAGGGCAAGCATTTACACGCATTAAAGTTAAAAATCTTTTAAATAATAAAGTTCTCGAGAAAACTATTAAAATTGGCGAATCATTGAGTGAAGCTGATGTAGTGAACACAGATATGCAGTTTTTGTATGCAGAAAATAAAAAACTCTTTTTTATGAATCTAGAAACCTATGAACAACTTGAAGTTAATAATGAAATTCTTGAAGAGAGAGCAATCTGGTTGTGCGAAGGAGATGAGTGCGAGGTAATTATGTGGAATGGAAAAATTATACAGGTCCAACTTCCACAGTTTGTTACTCTCAAAGTCAAATCCACAGAAACTGCATCTAAAGGAGATACAGTGTCAGCGTCACAAAAAGAAGCTATTCTTGAAAATGGCGCTGAAGTGAAAGTACCAGCCTTTATCAAAGAAGGTGAATCTATAAAGATAGATACCAAGAGCGGTGAATATAGTTCTAGAATAAAAGACTCATGAGCAAAAAAAATCAAAATAAAGCCAATCTAACTCAGCAAATCCAAGACATGAAGGTTAAAAAAAATGCATTTATCATTGCTGCTTTAATGTGGATAGGAACCAGTCTTTTTATTTATTCGCAAGATGATGGCTTTTCTGACGTTTATTCTTGGAAACCCTTTGTTTTTTTTATTGTTGGACCAATTGTCTCAGGTTATGTCTTTGGTAATATATTATTTTTGTTACAAAAAATTTTAGAGAAACTCGTTATTTCTTTATTCGCAAAGACTCAACCACACTTAATAGGTCCAATAGTCTCTACTTTCTTTTTTATTATGCTTGTTGGAAGTTTTTTAGTTATATTTGAACTTTCTAAATTAGTACAATTAGTTTTAAATTAAAGAATT
>JAYZKL010000001.1:0-30733 GCA_036163455.1 Pseudomonadota bacterium | reverse complement strand
GCAATTTTTTTATATCTTGCTCTAAATAGAAAAAATAGATTTATTGGTTTGCCTTCTATGGTAGCAACATTTACCGTTCTTCTTTTCTTATATATCTTTGGGCTTATTGGTAAATGTCATTTGTGTACCACAGAAAAAGATGGTGTAATTTTTTACTGTAACCGGTTGATAAACTTAGCCCCACTAGACTATGAAAATCAAATAGGTGATAAGGAGTGTAAAAAAGAACTTATTTGGAGATGGCCTCCTTCTTAATTCTTTTTAGCCAACTTCCAAATCTCCTCCATTTCTTCCGGACCAACATACTCCTTCCCTCTTTCCTTCATTATTAATGTTACTTTTTCAAATCTATTCCTAAATTTTTCGTTAGCAGATTCTAAGATTTGATTTGGGTTAATTTTTAGATGTCTTGCAAGGCAGATTACTGTAAATAATAAATCCCCAATTTCTTCTTCTATCTGATGGCTATTATCATTATCTATTGCTTTTTCTACTTCAGCAGTTTCCTCTCTTAATTTATTTATAATTCCTTTTATCTCCAGCCAATCCAAACCTATTTCTTTTGCTTGGATTTGGAGAATCATAGATTCATCAAATATATTCTTTTCTTTCATCTTTTTAAGTATTACCCAATAATTATATCTTTATAGTAATATCTATAATATGGATAAAAAAAGAAAAATATTGCTCGATAGCTGGTTATCTTCTTTAAATTCTTCAAAGTATAAGATAGAAGTAGCTTCATCAGATGCAAGTTTTAGAAGTTATTACAGAATTTATTCTGACAATAAAAGCAAAATCATCATGGATGCTCCACCTAAAAAAGAACCTCTTGATTCTTTTTTAGATATAACCAAGAGATTAAAGGATGCTGACGTTAATGTTCCTGAAATTTTTGAAGTAAATGAAGATCAGGGCTTTATTCTAATGACAGATTTTGGGACAGACCAATATCTAAATAAACTAAATGATGAAACTGTTTTTTGTCTCTACACCGATGCTCTGGATACTATCAGGAAAATGCAATCTAGAACAGATACTAAGGATTTAAAATTATTTGATGCTGAAGAAATGTTATTAGAAATGAACCTCTTTAAGAATTGGTTTCTAGAGCGTGAATTGGAACTTGATTTTAAAAACTCAGGCGCAAATTTTATAAATGAATGTTTTCAGTCTGTAATTAAAATAATTCTAACAATTCCAACAACTTTCATGCATAGAGATTACCATTCAAGAAACCTTATGGTTTTGGATGTTGAAAATCCGGGTGTCCTAGATTACCAAGATGCGTTGATTGGACCGATTACTTATGATTTAGCATCACTTTTAAATGATTGCTATATAAAATGGAATGAAGCTTTAGTAGATAGGATGATTGATTCATATTACAGGAGAATAAGAGTAGCTTACCCAAACATGAATCTTGATGAATTTAAATTCTGGTTTGATGTAACGGCACTCCAAAGGCACTTAAAAGCTATTGGCATATTTTCTAGACTAAAACATAGAGATCAGAAGAAACATTTTATAGAAGATATACCAAGAACATACTCATATATAAATAAAACTATTGAGAAATATAGCGAATTGGATGATATTAAATCATTATTGAATGATTTAGAAATTAATAAAAAATTATGATTACTAAAGCGATGATTTTAGCTTCTGGCCGAGGCAAAAGGATGATGCCTTTAACTCAAGATATACCTAAACCTATGCTAAGGATTGGAGATATTACTTTAATTGAAGATAAAATACTACGCTTGTCTGAATCAGGTATCAAAGAAATAATTGTTAATGTTGGTTATTTGGGTAATCAAATAATAGATCATATAGGGGATGGGTCTAAATTTGGAATTTCAATCACAGTTAGTAATGAAGGTGATAACCCTATTGGGACAGGTAATGGAATAAGAAAAATTATTGAATTTTTTGATAAACAACCCTTTATTGTGGTGAATGCAGATATTTGGACGAATTATCTATTCATAGATTTGAAAAAAAAATTATCAGATGAAGCATTAGGTCATATTATTTTAGTTAAGAACCCTCCGCAACATGATGGAGATTTCTCTCTTAATGGAAAAAAAATCATACCTGGAAAAGATTATACTTTTTCTGGTATAGGTATCTATAAACCCAAACTTTTTGAATTACATAATCATAAAGAGTTAGGCGAGATTCTAAAGATTGAAAATAATATTACTGGCGAATTATACCAAGGGTTGTGGGAAGATGTAGGAACGCCTGAACGCTTAGACCAAGTAAGAAAGAGCCTTTCGAATAATTGATGGACTGTTAGCTCAGTTGGTAGAGCAGTCGCCTCTTAAGCGATAGGTCCTGGGTTCGAGCCCCAGACAGTCCATTACTCTGTAGGATATATTTCAAAATAGTTTTTATTATATTCTTCATCAGTATCTGATATCTGAACCTTTTTAACAAATGAGCTATCAGGGCCACTTTTACACTGATTGATTATTTCTTCGATAGTTTGATCTTCACCTACCACTAAAGCTTCTACTTCTCCAGTTTTTAAATGTCTGACCCAGCCTTGTACATTTAGTTTTGTAGAAACTGACTGTAACCAGTAACGAAAACCGACTCCTTGAACTTTTCCGGAAATAATTAGGTGTTTTTTCAAATTACAGAGAAATTCCTATTCCCCATAAAATAAACAAAGTTCCTGTAATTTTTCTAAATAGGAGTGGTTGCTTATAAGCTAATTTTTCAAACAGGACAAAAATGGTTAAAATTATAACCCACAAAATATTCATGACTCCGAGAGCAAACAAGGTTAACATCAAAGCCCAACAACATCCGACACAGTAAAACCCATGTTTATAGCCAATAATAAATGCTCCTAAATTACCTTCTTTCCAATTATTCATCATAAAACTCAAAGGTGATTGACAAACATTTAAACATGCATCTTTGAGTGGAGTGAACTGATAGATGCCAGCAATGATTAACACAACTGAGCCAAGATATGCATGTAATGGCTCCATCATTGGATTTAACATCCCACTTATATGCATAAAATATTGAGGCAACGTTATTATTAAACTAAAAATAATCCAGCTCATAAGATACCCGATTAAAAGAATGAGTGACGATGAAGCTGTTTGTCCTTGCTGTTTTTGCCTAACATTTAATGTTGTAAATAACATCAACATTGGCAATATAGATGGTGTCATCATCGCAACCATCATTACGGACCACATTAAAAAAAGTAGGAAGAAGTCTTTTGCATGCCAGGCATTATCCATAGGCGGCATCCATGTAAGCATCGATGAAAGCAAACTCATGTCTTTATCCATCTTCATAGAACCATCCATTGGCATTTCCATAGTCATGTTATCGGAAAAAGGTAAAGTTCCCATATGCCATCCCATACCAAGTATGTAGAACCATGACGTTAATAGAACAACAATAACTCCTACATATACAGTCATTCTATCTTTGAGTGGAATATCCTGAGCTAGAATTTCATCTTTATCTTTCATACTGTAAAAAAAACGACCCATGATTTTAGGTCATGGGTCGAAAATTTAGTTTTATTAACCTACTTCAACAGCAGTTTGTTTTGCTCCACCATCCATATAAACAAATGGCGAGCTTAACCCATTGCCGCCTTCAAAAGAATGATTTATACCGTGGTCGTTATAAGTCATCTTAGACGCTCTGCTGACAGTAATAGGGAACGGAGGTGCTACAGCCAATGGTGTATCATGCACCATGACAGGTCTTCCTGCTGCTCCACCTAACTGCTCCATCTTGTTTTCTCCATATCCATGAACGATCAAATGTCTGTGAGGTGAATGTTCCTTAAAGCTAATTTCAGCCGACCTTGTCGGTAAAAACTCACGAGGTCCACCCTCTTTCCCCTTAACAAGACTAGCAACAACACCTAAATGTCCTCCATGTATACCATGGTAAGCTTCTTTCAAAGCTTGGTGTTGTGAGCTACTTGCATTGTCATCGATGTATACCGCTACTTTAAAACCGCCCTTAAGCAGATTTTCAGGCGCATGTAAAAACATAGCAACTTTTAAGCCGCTTACATCTACATCACCAACATGACCTTTTTCAATATTCCAACCAAGTAATGCTGTGCAATAACCTTTGGTTGGATCTAACAATAACAAACAAGGGCATATTGTTTCACATGTACATGACTCAAAATATGTACCTTTAAGATACATGCTATGTACTCCACTAGCCGCTTCGGCATCTTCTGACTTAAACATTGACCCAACAATTGGAGTTGCAGCTGCAACGGTCGCAAGTCCTTTCATAAACTCTCTTCTCGAATCAGAGATTTTAGAAAGCAAACTTCTCTTTGTATTTTCTGACATGTCAGATCTCCTTTGTATATTAGTAATTACTAATATTTTATTCAAAACTAACGCTTAAACAAAATATTGTCTATCTAGATTATTATAAATTTTTTAAGTTTCATAGAAATTTTAGAGAAATATTTAAAATCAGCTCAAATTTATAAGGAAATACATATATTTTTTTGTATAATGGAGGATACGACTCAACTAGGGGGGCGCATGAGAAATTTAACAATATTTACAATGTTGATGCTGACCGTGGTTTTAACTTCTTGTGGTAGTGGCGTTGGTACACCACCAACGAGTTATACTGCAAAGGTATATCCTACAGAAGGTAACTTCGAGGATTTTACTACGCATGGTCCATTTTCATCAAGAGATGAGTGCACATCAAAAGCCCAAGAAATGGGTGCAGCTGCATATTCTTGTGATCCAGCATCTCCTGCAAAATAAATTATTTATCAACCACTCAGAATTATCTGAGTGGTTGATTTCTAATTAGTATTTACTTATAAAATCAGATACTAGCTTATGTGTTGCCAGTGTCACATTGCCAATTATGCCGTTATTAACTGATGCCCCGTCAACTTCAATAATAGGGGCGATTGGGTTTGTTGAGCTAGAACACCATATTTCATCGGCTGATTGAATTTCTCCTTTAGTTACCTCAGACTCTTCAACATGATATTTATTAGATTGGAGCAATTCTAATATAAGATTCCTTGTAACACCTGATAATAATTCATTGCCTAGCCTCGGAGTATATACCTTATTATCTTTTACAAAAAAGATATTACTAGCAGATCCTTCTGTTACTTTATCATTGTGTATTAGTATGGTTTCATACATTCCTTGTTTTGCTGCATGATTTTTTAATAAAACATTTCCAAGAAGAGAGGTGCTTTTTATATTTGCTCTTCTCCACCTATAATCCTCATGAATAATTGCCTTAAATCCATTTTTAATTTCTTCAAATGTATAAGGTTTAGAGAATTGACCCATAACAAGCACACTTGGATCAATTTTTGATTGATAAATATGTTGACGATCAGCATGTATTCCACGCGTAATCTGTATATAAATAAAATGGTTACGATATTTATTTTTACTGATGATTTCAGCTATTATTTCTTTAATTCTAAATTCATTTGAAAATTTTTTTATTTCTATCATAGCAAGACTATTATCTAGTCTTGATAGATGCTTATCTAATAAAAAGGGTTTTCCATTATATACTGGTATCAGTTCGTATACACCATCACCAAATAAAAAACCCCGGTCCATCACAGAAATTTTTGCTTCTTCTTTGGTAACGAAGCTTCCATTCAAATATATTTGTTCTTGCATAAATTCTAAAAGACATGAAGTATAGAGTCTACAGTCCTCCTATAGAAACTTCCTTCCTTGATATCTTCTAACGCTATTAATTTAGCTCTAGAAACAACTTCACCATTAAGTTTTATAACAGTGAATCCCAGCGCAGTATTTTTTGAAATAGGTGCTACTATATTTTGATCTATAACAAATGATATTTTGATATTCTTTTTCTGCCTTCGGGGTATGGAAATATAAAAATCTTCTTCAACTCCCAGCTTTATCTCTCTTTTTTCACCATTATAAATTCTAGCGTTATGCACTAGTTCTTGTTTTTTATAAAGTTTATGTGTCTCATAGAATCTAAAACCATATTCTAAAAGAGCCTTAGTTGAATCTATTCTATAGTCAGGTGTTTTTGCCCCTAGTACCACAGTGATGAGTCTCCTATTCCCTCTTTTTGATGAAGCTGCTAAGCAGTAACCAGCTCTTTTTGTGAAACCGGTTTTAATTCCATCAACTCTATCATCCATAAATAGTAATTTATTTCTCGAATATTGTTTTATCTCATTAAAAACATATTCTTTTTGACTATACAATCGATAGTACTCGGGAAATTTTTTTATTAATGCTCTAGATAAAACTGCAATATCCCTAGCAGAAGTATAAAGATCTCTATGAGGCAAGCCTGTTGGGTTTGTATAATTAGTATTTTTAAGCCCTAGATTATCAGCTAACTGATTCATATATATCGAAAATGTATCAATATCACCTGATATATGTTCTGCCATTGCAACGCTAGCATCATTCCCTGAACTAGTCACAATTCCTTGAAGTAGGTCAGTTACTTTAACTTTTTTACCTACCTCTATAAACATCTTAGAGCCTCCCGTCTTCCATGCTTTTTCACTAATTAAAACTTCATCATCCAGTCTCATAGAACCATCCCTTAATTCTAAAAAAGCAATATATGAGGTCATAATTTTTGTGATGCTAGCAGGTGGTAATGGTAAATCCGCATTTTTAGATGCAATAATAGCTCCACTACTAAAATCCATAATAACGTATGATTCAACATTGAGTTTAGGTGGCTTTGGTATTGGTGCCGCAAAAACAAATGAATGTTGAGCAATTCCTATACAAAAAAATGCAGTTAATATAATACTATGGATAAGTTTTCTCATAAACATCAGAGATTATAACATATTATAAATTTCATCACCGCCCCGTTTTTTCTAATTTAATTTTCTCTCCAAGAAAATAAACTGCCAATGCATACAATCTGCTTCTATTGTACCGGGTGATCACATAAAAGTTTTTATGCCCAAACTTATAAGCCATACCTTCTTTTTCTTTAAACCTAATAATAGACAAAAGATCGTCATTGGATAAATCTGAAACCGACTTTATGTTCTTACTTACAAAAAAATGATATGGGGTAACAGGTTTATATGATTTTTTTGACTGGTTAAATACTATTGAAGAAGATTGCTCTGGATAGGTTATATCTGTCATAACCAATTTATCCTGTTGCCAACCATTTTTATTTAAATAATTAGCCACGCTTCCGATGACATCTGCATTTGATTCCCATAAATTTATAATATTGTCATCATTAAAATCTATTGCAAAATTTCTATAGCTGCTTGATATAAATTGAGGTTTACCTAGAGCTCCAGCATAGGAACCTTTAATCTCAGATGGATTGAAATTATTTTCAGAACACATGAGAAGAAAGTTTATAAGTTCAGTCTTATAAAACTTAGCTCTTCTTCCCTTATTTGGGCCAAGTGATAGAGAAGCTAAAGTATCAAACGTCTTAAATGTTCCTGTTTTCAATCCAAACTTACTTTCAATTCCTATAATAGCTACAATTATTTCAGGAGGAACTCCAAACCTAATTGAAGCCTTCCTCAAGATTCTTTCATTTTCATTCCAAAATACAACTCCACCGTTTGATAAACTTTTATTAACAAATAAGTTTTTATAATTTATGCATCCTTTTTCTTTTTTTGTGCAACCATTCCAAGTCAATGTCCTTTCGGGAGCTTTTTTAAAAAACTTAGTTAATCTATTTTCTGGAGTGATTTCATCAAACAACCTTCTTAATTTATTTTCATCATAGCTATGAGTTTCTTTCATAAAAGTTATAAAATCTTTTACATCCTTATTGTTGTAAGTATTATCGTCTGCAAAAGAATTGGTAAAAAATAAAACAAAACAGAATATTAATATTTTTCTCATTTATTTCCTCAAAATACGTTGATGTGACTTTATTGACATTATAATTCCTATTGATGCAAATAAAGTTACCATAGAGGTTCCACCATAACTCATAAATGGTAGTGGAGCTCCTACTACAGGCAATAGTCCTATAACCATACCAACATTAACAATTACATATAGAAAAATTGTAAGACTGAGTGTGCCTGTAAGAACCCTTCCAAAATTATCAGTAGCTTTTATTGAAATACCAAGACCACGCAATGCAATGAAAAGATAGAGAATCATAAGTATGAGAGTCCCTAAAAAACCAAACTCCTCACCAAACGCAGAAAAAATAAAGTCTGTTGAATGTTCTGGTAAAAATTCAAGTTTAGACTGAGTTCCCCCTAAAAAACCTTTACCAAAAATACCTCCGGATCCTAATGCAATTTTCGACTGCATAAGGTGATACCCAGATCCAAGTGGATCAGATTCAGGACTGAAGAAGGTTAAAACTCTCTGTTTTTGGTAATCATGCAAATTTATCCACAACAATGGTATCAACGCTGCTAAACTAATCGTAGCACCAATAAAAAACCTCCAAGACATACCAACAAGCAGTATTGCAACAGCACCAGACATACCAATTAAAAGTGCTGTTCCTAAATCTGGTTGTTTAATTATTAGAAGCATTGGTATAACCACAAAAATTGAGCCAATTACCAAATAAATAAATCTTGGTGGAAGAGGTTTGTCTGAATAATACCAGGCCAACATCAATGGAACAAAAATCTTCATAAGTTCGGAAGGTTGAAATCTTAAAAAATATAAATCAAGCCATCTTCCTGCTGACTTACCAACACCAAAAAATATCACTAGAATGAGAAGAAAAAGAGTTAAAGTATATAAAATTGGAGCAAATAATCTGAAGGTATCCGGATTAATTTGTGCCAGAAAAACCATAGCAGTTAACCCAATCAAAATTCTGACTATCTGTTTTATTACAAGATTAGAATCTCCACCAGTATTACTGTAGATGGTAATCAAACCTATGACAGTGACAGTCATAACCAAAACAAAGAGTTTTGTGTCTACGCGGAATAAAGCAGAAAAGCCTGAAATTAATCTTTGTTTTTGTTCACCTGGAGTTATTACTCTCATTTTTGTGCCACCGTTTCTTTATTTGATACATATTTCTTTATAATCTTATGTGCTATTGGTGCTGCTGTACTTGAACCTCCACCTCCATGTTCAACTATCACCACTACCACTATCTCAGGATTTTTATAAGGTGCATAACTAATAAATAAAGCATGATCCTGGAGGGATTTCTTTTGTGATTTACCAGCATCCAAAGAATATACTTGCGCTGTTCCAGTTTTGCCTGCGATTACCATATTATTTATTTTTCTTAGACCAGCTGCTGTTCCCGCATTAGCATCATTTACAACTCTCCACATAGCATGTTGTACTATTTTAAGATGCTCTTCGTCTTCAATCGTAACTTCATATTTGTTTTGCTCATACTCATATTTTTTATATTCATTCGTTTTGATATCTTTATAGCCAAGCAATAGATGTGGAGTAAAAGTTTGACCGTCATTTGCAATAATAGATGTTGCTAGCGCAAGTTGAATAGGAGTAGCTAAAAAAAATCCTTGCCCTATTCCTACATTCAGAGTTTCTCCCGGATACCATGGCAAACCTTTTACCCTTCTTTTCCAGGCTCTATCAGGTATTAGGCCAGATGCTTCCCCTAATAAATCAATGTATGTTCTTTCACCAAACCCATATTTGTCTATCTCATCACTAATTATATCAATACCCGTTAATTCAGCGACTCTATAAAAAAAGACATCACAAGATTGAGTAAGACCATAAGATAAATCTGTCCCTCCATGCCCCTCTTTTTTCCAACAGCCAAAAGGACGTTTATTATTCTTTAATTTATAAGAGCCAGAACAATTGAAGCTAGTTTTATCATCTATAATATCCTCATCAAGTGCTATTAAGCCCACAAAAGGTTTTAACGTTGATCCTGGAGGATATTGTCCTGCAATAACACGGTTTATTAGTGGTCTCTCTTCTCTAGTCAACAATTCTTGATAATCCTTGGTGGAAATAGATTTAGTAAAAAGATTTGTATCATAGCCAGGGGCACTGACAAAAGTTAAAATATCCCCATTTTTTGGATTCATTACAACAATTGCTCCTTCCTTTTCTTTCATTAATTCATATGCATATATTTGTAAATCTAAGTCAATGGTCAAATAAATATCAAGCCCTCTCTTAGGTTTATTCGTTTTTAAGGTCCTTATGATTTCACCCTGGACATCAGTTTCAAGCCTCTCAAATCCTGGTTCACCAACTAAGAGGTTTTGGTAAAAACGCTCTATGCCAATTTTTCCGACATCAGTCATCCCTTCATAAATTTTTACAACTTTTGAATCAAGATCATTTTCTGAGACCTTAGACACATAACCAACAACATGAGATGTTTCTAGAGGATGAAGATATTTTCTCTTAAGTTTAGGCATTAACTCAAGCTCAGGTATTACATGTTGATCTACTGATATTTTAGAAAATTCCTCTAGAGAAATATTTTCCTTTATTGTTATATCTTTAAGCTTTCTATCAGAAAACTGGGCCTCAATAATTTCACGTTCTCTTTTATCTATAGAAAGAACCTTTTCTAAATTATCAAAAAAAACTTTCTTATTTTTTACCCTCTCTTTTTTTGCTATTAAGTCAAAAGTATTAAAATTCTTCGCTATTTCTTTTCCATTTCTATCATATATAAGACCTCTTGGAGCTTGAATTGGCCTAATTTTAATCCTATTATTTTCGGCTTTAACTAGATAATATTCATGATTAGTCACTTGTAACTCATATAATTTAAAAACAAAGAGAATAAAAATGGCTGTGATTGATATTGCAGCTATTATAGCTCTAATTTTATGAGACTCGCGTTCTTCTTCTGAATCACTAACTCGATCCCAGCTATATTTTTCTTCAATTTTTTGTCTCTTTCTGATAGAGTCTATGCGAGCTTTTGTTTTCATTTGTTAATTATAGATGACATTAATTATAAGGATGTCAATAAACGTTAGACAGGATTAATTATGTTTAGTTTAGAAACAATTCCTATATTTCTTGGTTTCATAGGGCTTATTGTAGCATATGCTTTATATAAGTTTATTTTGGGATTTTCTCCTGGTTCAGGCAAAATAGTTGAGATTTCAGATGAAATTCATAAGGGAGCAATGTCATTTATTAAAAAGGAATATTCCATTCTGTTCTCTTTTTCATTAATTCTAATCGTAGGTATATATATTGGTTTAGGATTTGGCAGCACTTTGGCGTTCATAGTAGGAGCTTTTTGCTCGTCAATAACTGGATTTATAGGGATGTATACATCAACAAAGGCAAACGTTAGAGCAACAAATGCTGCTCATGAAAAAGGAATAGCAGAGAGTTTGACGGTTGCTTTTTTTGGTGGCTCTATAATGGGTTTAACAGTTGCAGCCATGGGATTATTAGGCTTGGGTTTTCTGTATCTTCTTTTTGGTGGAGACCCTGAAACTGCCTCTGTAATTCATGGGTTTGGTATGGGGGCATCAACGGTTGCTCTTTTTTCACGTGTTGGAGGTGGCATATATACAAAATGTGCTGATGTTGGTTCGGATTTGGTTGGTAAAGTTGAAGCAGGAATACCAGAAGATGATCCTAGAAACCCGGGTGTTATAGCAGATAATGTTGGTGATAATGTTGGTGATGTTGCTGGAATGGGGTCAGATATTTTTGAATCCTATTGTGGCTCAATTATTGCAAGTATTGCTATTGCATCAACATTAAGTATTGAAATGATTAATAATTTAGGAGATAGGAGCTTATTAATGTTTCTTCCTTTGGGTCTTGCATCACTCGGTATCATTTGTTCAATTTTTGGAATATTAATTGTAAAAGTTTTTTCTCAAAAAGAACTACGATCTGCGTTAAGATCAGGAACTTTTTCAGCAGCTCTAACTTTCATCATTTTATCATTCTTTGTCATATCCTCATTAGGCTTAAATCTGAATCTTTGGATTGCTGTATTGTCTGGAGCAATTGGAGGAATTATCATTGGGTTAATTACAGAATTTTACACAGGTGGATCACCTGTAAATAAAATTGCACAGCAAGGTGAAACTGGTTCTGCAACAGTTATAACAACTGGCCTTGCCGTAGGTTTAGAATCTGTTGTAGTTCCAATTATATCTATCGTCACAATTATTTTTGTTTCAAATTATTTTTCTGGTCTCTATGGAGTTGCTATAGCCGCAGTTGGTATGCTTGCTACTGTTGGAATTACAATGGCAATAGATGCATATGGCCCAGTTGCTGATAACGCTGGTGGTATAGCAGAAATGGCAGGCCTTGGTGAAGAAACAAGGAAAATAACGGATAATCTTGACGAGGTTGGAAATACTACTGCAGCTATTGGAAAAGGATTTGCGATTGGTGCAGCTGCTTTAGCAGCTCTTGCAATTATTACAGCCTTTATTGAGGAAGTTAATCATACTCGCCTTAATCAGGGAAGAGAAAGCGTTGAACTTCTTCTAACTGATACTAATGTTCTGGTTGGTTTATTTTTGGGTGGGATGGTTCCATTCTTAGTTGGTTCTTTAACTATAAGAGCCGTCGGAGATGCTGCTCATGAAATGATTAATGAAATTAGAAGACAATTCAGAGAAATTCCAGGCTTACTAGAAGGGACTGGTAAACCAGATAATAATAAGTGTATAGAAATTGCCACTACTGCAGCATTAAGAAAAATGGTGTTGCCTGGGTCACTAGCAGTCTTCACACCAGTTATTATTGGATTTGCATTTGGGCCTGAAATGCTTGGTGGATTATTAGGTGGAGGTTTAATTAGCTGTGTTTTATTAGCACTAACCATGTCTAATGCTGGTGGTGCATGGGATAATGCAAAAAAATTTGTAGAAAAAGGTAATTTGGGCGGAAAAGGTTCTGAAGTACATAAAGCAACAGTTGTTGGCGATACTGTGGGAGATCCGTTAAAGGACACATCTGGACCATCTATGAACATATTGATTAATGTAATGGCCATAGTTAGTTTGGTAATAGCACCATTATTATAGGAGATCAAATGTGAATATATTATTTTTAGGCGCTCCTGGATGTGGTAAAGGCACTCAATCAAAAATCTTGATTGAAAAACATGGGATTCCCCAAATTTCAACTGGAGATTTACTTAGAGAAGAAATTAAAGCTGGTTCAAACCTAGGTAAAGAACTCCAAGACATAATGTCGTCTGGAAAATTTGTTAGTGATGAGTTAGTTCTCTCTCTAGTCTCAAAAAAAATTATACAAGATGAGTGTAAAAAAGGGTTTATTTTAGATGGATACCCGAGAAATATTTCACAAGCAAAAAGCCTTGATTCATTATTTTTAGAAAAAAATATTAAACTTGAATATGTATTTCTAATTGATGTTCCTTTTGACAATCTTATTAAGAGATGTACAGGTCGATTATTATGCACAACATGTGATTACATTGGCAATATGGATAAAGGCGAAAAAGTTGGAGACAAATGTGAAAATGGCGAGCTATATCAAAGAGAAGATGATAAGGAGGAGACTGTCAAAAAAAGGCTTGATGTCTATCAAGAACAAACTGCACCAATAATAGAGTTTTATGATAAGAAAAATATCTTACATACCATTGGTGGTCAAAAAGAGCCATCCCAAATTTCAGAAGAAATCCTGAAGATTCTTACCAGTTAATTTGTTCATTATTTATTGAAAAACATAAGTTATCGTCTATCTTTTTAGATGATATAATCATTTGAATTATGGGAAGGTTATTCGAAAATTTAACTAGTTTTAGCAAAACTATTATGTTGTTTGCTTTGATGACAATATATTCTCCTGCTAAGTCTGATTTATTGCCTGATTTTGAGCTGCCTGATTTTGAGCTGCCTGATTTTGAGCTGCCTGATGTAGAATTGACTGATTTAAATATTATCTACATGCTTGAAGAAGGACCTAAATGGTTCCCAAAACCCTATAAAATTCCAATTGATCAGGGCTCCTTAAATTCTCTAGAAAATTTTAATCGTATAGAACCTGGGCTAACCCGTGAACAAGTTAAGTTTTTATTAGGTACTCCAACAATTGTTGATGCGTTTCATTCTGACAGATGGGATTATGTGTATTTTGATAGAAAACAATCTGGCATTGAAAAGGCAAAAAGAGTTACTATTTTTTTTAAAAATGAAAAAGTTTCAGAAGTTTATGACCAACATAAACTTGTAAAGCAACAAGGAAGAAAAAATAATCTGGTATTTGAAGGTGCACCCATAATAGAAAAAATTCCAGAAGATGCACAGCTTGCTTATCAAGAAATTGTCTTAGCTAGAAGAGAAGATTTCTTGAATTCAAGAAGTGAAAATAAATTACCTATTTGTATTGGCAATGATGCAGAATTTGAAAGCTTTCAAGAGGAAAGAACGCTTGTAAATGCTGAAGAAGATGCTCTTGAAATACGTTCAGACGAACAGAGTCAAGATGAAGCCGGAGTTTTCTATGCATCAGGTAGCGTGGAAATAGAAAGATCAGAAGATCTAATTAAATCAGATACAGCAGAATTCAATTCAGAAACTGGAGTACTAACTGCATATAACAATGTGAAATATTTGCGTGATAATTTGAGCGTTACTGCTAATGGAGGTGGTTATAACAGTCAAACAGGAACGGTAAATTTTAACCAGGCAAAATATAATTTTCCATCACTAGACCACCCTGGAGCTGGTAAAGCTAATGACATATTTATTGACGAGGAAGGTGTAGTTCATCTTACCCCTTCGACTTATACTACATGTTCTTTATTAAGTCCTGATTGGGAATTAGATGCTTCAAAGACTGAATTATATAGAGCCGATGATCGTGGACACTCATATAATTTATTATTCAAATATAAAAATATACCCTTACTCTACACGCCTTTCTTAAGTTTTCCATTAAGCCAAAAAAGGCATTCTGGGTTTCTATATCCTACGATAGGAAGTTCTGGAGAAAGTGGCACGGTTCTGGCCACTCCTTACTATTTAAACCTAGCTCCAAATTATGATCTTACTTTTACTCCAACAAATTTTTCAGGTAGAGGCCAGATGCTAGAGTTTGAAATGAGACATAAATCAGAATTTAGTACTACCGAAATAGAATTAGCAAACCTTGCAAGTGATAATGTAAAAAGAAAAAGCAGACATGCTTTTTTTATTAGAGATAATAGATCTCTATTAAATAATTTAGAATTAATAAAGAATGAATATGTAGGGACCTTAATGGAAACAAATATCAATGTAGGTGGTGTATCTGATAAAACCTACTTTGATGATTTTGGTAACACAGTTAGTCGAGTAGGACGTTCACATATTTTACGCAGAGCAGAGTTTTTAAGATCTGATTACGGTACTTTTGGTTCTATGAGTACAAGAATAATGACTGAAGGTTATCAAATTGCAAAAGATGGTTTATATGAGCAATATAAACGTGTTCCTCAAATTAAATTTTCTTATAATTCACCAAGAAAAAATGAGGATTTAGCATATAATTTCGATGCGGAAATTGTTAGATTTGATCATACTCTAGCTAGTAAAGCAACAGGTACACGCTATACTCTTTATCCTTCAATTGAATACCCTATTAGGCAAGCAGGATGGGAAATAATACCAAAAATTGGAGCAAAATATACAAGTTACAGTCTTTCAAATAATGCAAAAACTAGTATAACAAGAAGTACCTCTATTATGAGTTTATACGGTAAAATGATTTTTGAGAAAAGAACTGGAGAATCTTTTTTTCAAACTCTAGAACCACAGATGTATTTTTTGCATATCCCTGTCGGCAATCAAGACGACATACCATTATTTGATAGTGGCGAAACAGATTTTAAATATACATTATTTTCGGAAAATAAATTTTATGGAGAAGATCGTCTAAACGATGCTAAGCAATTAACTTTAGCAGTTACATCACGATTATTAGATACATCTAGTGGAAATGAGCTTTTAACTGGCACAATTGGCCAAATATTCTATCTTGATGATAGAACTGTCCATTTAACATCTAGTACTACTAATCATTCTGATAGCTCTAATATAATAGGTGTTGTTAATGCAAGACTTGCTGACTATTGGCGACTCTCTGGCTATACAGAATTTAATCCCCACGCTGGATACGGTGACAAAAATCAAATACGCTTATCATTCATCCAGCCATATGGAAAACAACAAAAGATTTTTAACTCAAGTTATAGGTTCGCAAGGGGTTCACAAGAAGAAATAGATCTTTCTGGTGTATTTCCAGTAAACAATCAATTATCTTTAGTTGGTAAAATGAATTATTCCTTCAATAATGGAAGAAGCAATAAAGAAGAAACTTTAGAAAAAATGTTTGGCTTTGAATATGAGAGTTGTTGCTATGGATTAAAATTTGTTGTTAGAGATTATTGGAATGGAACTAAAACTGATAATGCATTTTATTTTGAATTCCTTCCTAAAGGCCTTGCCACCTCAACTAATAAAACCGCTGAAGTATTAAGACAAGGTATTTTAGGGTATCAAGACTCTTTTGATTATTAATATGAAAAAAAGAATTTATCAAAAATTACTTTTATTTGTATTTATGATCATAATGACCACTACATTTACACACTCTTCTGAAGTAAAAAAAGATGAAATTATTGCAGTAGTTAATGATCAAGTAATTTTACGGTCAGATGTTGATGAAGAAATAAAAAAAATCGAACAAAGTGTTTTAGTCAAAGAATTTGCTAATTTAACTGAAAGAGAAATTTTAGATAAAATACTGGAAAAAATGATTTTAGATAATTTGTTAATACAAGCAACAAAAAGATTTGGTATAAATATCTCTGATATTGCTGTTGAAAATGCACTAAAACAAATAGCGGAAAAAGAAAACGTTTCTTTGAATCAATTAAGAACAAATATAATTAATTCTGGAAAAAACTATCAACAATATGTTGAAGACCTAAGAACAAAAATTGCAGTAGATGAATTATTTAGAACTCAATTTTATTCTAGAATTAGAGTTTCAAATGATGAAATAGAAAATTTTTTAAAGAATGAAAAATTGCCAGGCACTGCTGAATCTGAATATGATATTTCAGAATTAGTTATTCTTGATGAATCAAAATCTTTAGACAAGTTCGACATAGATAAACTTTCTAGTGATATAAATACATTTGGGTTTGAAGAAGCTAAAAATAAATATAAAAATTTTAATATAGAAATTAAGCATCACGGAAAAACTAAGGAAAGTGGGCTTCCAGATATTTTTGTAAAAGCACTAAAAGGAATAAATACCAACTCTTATACAAAAGTTATAGAAAGCGGAATAGGTTATCACATATTAAAACTAAATAATAAAGAAGGTGCTGGGCAGGTATTCATAAATGAGTACAAAGTTTATCACATTCTATTGACGCCTGATGTAATGACAACAGAAAAGGAAATTCAAGAAAAATTATTTGAACTAAGAAATGAAATAAAAAGCTTAGATGAGTTTATAAATTTTGCAAAAAGATATTCAGAAGATAAAGCTTCAGGTGTTAAAGGTGGAGATTTAGGTTGGGTTAGAGTTAATTCACTTGTAAAAGAGTTTTCTGATGTAATGATGAAAACGCCAGTTAAGAAAATAAGTGACCCATTTAAAAGCAGATTTGGCTGGCATATCCTCTATCTTGAAAATATTAGATCTATAGATGACACTGATGCAAGAATGAAAAAAAATGCTGCACATCAAATCAGAATTATCAAAGCCCAAAGAGAAAGAGAAGATTGGGTTGCAAAATTAAGGGAACAAGCCTACATAGAAATAAAGGACTTTTAATTAATGACAAAAATTGCTGTAACACTTGGTGAACCTGCTGGAATAGGCCCAGACATAGGAGTGATGCTCGCAGAAAAAGGTATTCTAGACAAAAATTTTATTGTTATAACTGATCCTGACCTAATTCTATCAAGTGCAAAAAAATTAAAAAAAAATATAGCGGTTAATATCTTAGATGACATAAATTCTAAAACCATTTCTAGCAAAAATAAGATTAACATTTTACCTATAAAATTAAATGTTAAAAATACCCCAGGAAAAATGAATCCCAAAAACTCACCATTTGTAATAAGTGCTATAGAGACAGCAGCTAATCTATGCCTCAAAAAGAAATGTTCTGCAATGGTAACTGGACCAATAAGTAAATCAGTACTCAATCAAGCAGGTTATGCTATATCAGGACATACAGAATACCTAGCGAAAATGTGCAAAACAAAATCTGTTATGATGCTTATGAATGAAGAAATGAAAGTTGCACTACATACTACACATGTACCATTGAAGAATGTAAATAAATACATTACAAAAAAAAGCTTAATACAAACAATTGAAATTATACACAATGATTTAATAAATAAATTTCGTATCAAAGATCCTAGTATATTGGTAACAGGATTGAATCCACATGCTGGAGAAAATGGTTATCTAGGATTAGAAGAAAAGACTATCATTTCACCTCTTATAAAGAAATTACAAAAGAAAAAGTTTAAAATAGATGGACCTTGCCCTGCAGATACAGCCTTTCTTAAAAAAAATATCGAAAAATATGATGTAATTCTGACAATGTATCATGACCAAGGACTGCCAGTTATTAAATTTAAAGATTTCAAAAAAACTGTCAATATTACCTTGGGCTTACCTATAGTTAGAGTGTCAGTTGATCATGGCACTGCTCTCGAACTTGTTGGGAGTAAAAAAATTGACTCCTCAAGTTTCATAGAAGCATTGAATGTAGCTAAAAAATTTTCCTAATGATTTTTTTAAAGAAAAGACTAGGACAACATTTTTTAAAAGACAATAATATTATTAATAAAATTGTTAGATACATTAATCCATTATCTAATGATTCTTTTATAGAAATAGGGCCAGGGAATGGAGCCCTGACTTTGCCATTATCAAAAAAAATAAAATCTTTAAAAATAGTAGAAAAAGACAAAAGACTAATACCTAATCTTAAAAAGATATTTACAGATAGCCATCTTGTAAAAATTATTAATGAAGATATCTTGAAGTATAATTTTAAAAAAAATGTATCTACCAATACAAGATTAGTAGGTAATTTACCATATAATATTTCTACAGAGATTATCTTTAGAATTATTGAAGCTGCTGAAAAAATAAAAGATTCACATTTTATGCTACAGAAAGAAGTTGTTAATCGAATGATTGCAAAATCAGGAACTAAAGAATATGGGCGTTTAAGTATTATGACTCAAGTTTATTTTGACATAAAAAAACTTTTTGATATACCACCCACAGTTTTCCGTCCCCAACCAAAGGTGATGTCTTCATATGTCCGTCTGATACCTAAGAAATACAGTTTTAAAAACAAAAATCATGAAAAAAAATTCAAGGAAATTGTAACTGCAGCCTTTATTGGTAGAAGAAAAATGATTAAATCCAGTTTGAAGGACTCCGTTAGTGAAAAAGATTTTATTAAACTAGATATAGACGTTAATTTAAGGCCAGAAGACTTAACAGTTTATGACTTCTTAAAAATAGCAGATATTTTATGAAAAAATTTTTTTGCCTAACACTATTTATTATCTCAATATATTATTTTGTTGAATTCTTTTCATGGTATCTAAGTGATGAAAAAATTCTAATGGAACAAGCATTGCTGCTTGCAATGAGTGCAAGCTTACCATTATTTCTAATGATAATTTTAACCCATATTTTTTTCTATCCAAAAAATAGTAATGATCATGCAAAAGTTATTTCGTTTCCACCAATAATAATGTTGTTTTCTGCTAATTTAGGTTTTTTCATAGGGGCTATAAACCGCTATCACTATCAAATTTATGAATTTTCTATATATTTTGATTTTCTAAGATTACCTTTGCTTGGAGTTTCTTTAATATTTCTAGGAATTATTATAATTCATTTAGCTATAAAACAATTTTATAAAATTAACGAAGATCCAATGCCTACAACTTCATCACAAAATCTTATTGAAAAAAATATATATCAACTGACCAGAAATCCTATGTATTTGGGACTTTTAATTTTTCAAATTGGGCTAGGAATATCTCTTAAATTTATTCATATAACATTGTTTGCCGTGATGACATTTGTTATTTTTGATTTTTTTGTTATCAGAAGAGAGGAAATTTATCTTGAAAAAAAATTTAAAGAAGAGTATTTGATATACAAAAGTAAGGTGAGAAGATGGTTATGAAACCTCTTTTAATTTACTACTCTTTGTAATTGTAACTTCATCACCTTTTAATCCAATGTTAATAAATTTCTGATTTTTAAATTCATCACTAAGCATCTTCTTTGAAATTTCATTCTCAACTAAAGTTTGTATTTTTCTCTTGATTGGACGAGCACCAAAAATAGGATCGTATCCTTTCTTTGCAATATGCTTGATTACTTTTTTATCTACACTAACTTTTAAATTAGTCATTTCATGTATTCTATCTTTCAATAAATTAATTTGAGTCTCTGTAATTTTCTCAATATCATTCTCATCGAGAGGTTTAAAGGCTACAACATCATCAATGCGATTTAAAAATTCTGGCCTGAAATGATTTTCTAGTTCTTCCTTAATACTTTTTCTTATATCTTCAAATTTCTCATCATAATTAGAAGATAAATGTCCTATATTGGATGTCATAATGATAATTGTATTTTTAAAATCAACTATACGACCTTGCCCATCAGTCAATCTTCCATCATCAAAAAGTTGAAGTAATAAATTTAGAACTTCTGGATGAGCTTTTTCAATTTCATCCAGCAATATAACTGAGTAAGGTTTTCTCCTGACATCTTCAGTTAAGCAACCTCCTTGCTCATAACCTACATAGCCGGGAGGAGCTCCTACCAATCTCGATGCATTATGTTTCTCTGTATATTCAGACATATCTATTCTTATTAATGAATCTTCAGAATCGAATAGAAAATTTGATAGTTGCTTTGATAACTCTGTTTTTCCTACACCTGTTGGTCCCAAAAATAAGAAAACGCCATTTGGTTTACTTGGATCTGCAATTCCAGCTCTCGACCTTCTTATTGCATTTGCGATAGCTGAAATTGCTTTATCCTGACCTATAACATATTTTGATAAAGATTCTTCTATTTTAAGCAGTCTCTCTTTTTCGCTTTGTAAAATTGTATTCACTGGTACCCCTGTCCATCTGGATACAATATCTGCAACTATGTCATCTGTAACTTTATTTCTAAGTAACTTCAATTCACTTACGTCTCTTTTATCTGAGGATTTTATCTCATTCTCTATTTCAGGTATTAATCCGTATTGCAGTTCTGACATTTTTACCAAATCATTTTTTCTTTTTGCATTCTCTAAGTCCTGTTTAGCGCTCTCAAGTTTAGTTTTTAGATTCTTAGCTCCTAATACCAAGTTTTTCTCTGCAACCAAAATTTTTTCTAGAGAATCATATTCCTTTGATAATTCTGAAAGGTTTTTTTCTAAGACCTCTTTCCTTTTATCAGATTCTTTATCAGCATCTTTTTTTAGCGCCTCTATTTCAATTTTAAGCTGTATAATTTTTCTATCTAATCTATCCATTTCTTCTGGTTTTGAATCAATTTCCATACGTATTAAACTAGCTGCCTCATCTATCAAATCTATTGCTTTATCAGGTAAATTTCTGTCTGTTATATACCGAGCAGATAGATTGGCAGCTGAGATTAAAGCTGTATCAGTAACGGTAACTCCATGATGAATTTCATATCTTTCTTTTAATCCTCTGAGTATCGCAACTGTGTCTTCAACACTAGGTTGGTTGATTAGAACTTTTTGAAACCTTCTCTCTAATGCCGCGTCTTTTTCAACATATTGTCGATATTCATCTAAGGTTGTGGCACCTATGCAATGTAGTTCCCCTCTTGCAAGAGCTGGTTTGAGCATATTCCCAGCATCCATAGAGCCTTCAGCTTTCCCGGCACCAACCATAGTATGTAACTCATCAATAAATATTATAAATTCATCCTTATGTTTGGTTATTTCTTTTAAAACATTTTTTAATCTTTCTTCAAATTCTCCTCTAAATTTTGATCCAGCCACCATTGCACTGAGATCCAACTGGAGTAGTTTTTTGTCTTTTAAACCATCAGGTATTTCATTATTAATAATCCTTTGAGCTAAACCTTCAGCAATAGCTGTCTTACCTACTCCCGGATCACCAATTAACACAGGATTATTTTTAGTTCTTCTTTGTAATACTTGAATGGCCCTTCTTATTTCTGAATCTCTACCAATTACTGGGTCTAATTTTCCTTCTTCAGCTAATTGTGTTAAATCAATCGTATATTTTTTTAATACTTCGCTTTCTCCTTCAAAATCCTCAGTATCAACTTTTGCATTTTTTCGCGATGAATGGATATTTGAAGTAATTTTTTCTAAATCATATTTAGAAGCAATAAATGCATCTCTGACTAAATCATTCTCGAAACATGACAAGAGTGCAGCATCTGTAGCCACATATTGATCTCCCAAGTCTTTCATAACAATTTCAGATTTTTGTAAAAGTTGTGCAACAGACTTTGAAATTTCTACCATAGTATTATCGCCTTCTACTATAGGTAAATTAGAAATAATAGTCCTAAATTGGTGCTGCAATTCAAATAAGTTACCAGACTGACTTAACAAAATTCTTTTAGCCAAACAATCATTATTAATGAGTGCATCCAAAAAGTGCGGGATATCTACAAACTGTTGTTGTTTGCTATATGCAGTTTGTTGAGCTGCAGCAAGTATGTCTCTTAGTTTTTTAGTGAATTTTTCAATATTCATATTACTGAATATATGTCCAAGTTGATTAATTACAAGGGGTGTTTTTTCTAATGTGAATGCATTTCATGATGCCCATGATGAGAATTATCAGTATTTTGATGACGAGGATCTATAACTTTAAGTTCAAGCATGTAACGTTTTTCTTTATTAGACTCAACCATAATTTTAATTATTTCACCAGCATTTAGATCACGTCTTCGATTGATAAGCATAAGATGCTTGCCTCCATGTTGGAGTTCTAACACGCCCTTAGCAGGAATTATTGGTTCTTTAATTTCTACCATTTTTGCCTTTCCATCACTAGAGTATTCCATATCATGTAATTGCACTTCATCAAATACAGGGCTTGTTAAACGTATAAGCTTAATATCCTCATCGGTCATATTTTTGAATACTCCATAACCAGCATTAATAACAATGTTTGGAGGTCCTTGGAGTATCTTGCCATCTACTATATGCAAATCTAAGCCACCATCCTTTTCGGGGCTAACTCCACTCATAAAAGAATATGCTCCATTAATTGGGACAATAATTAAGAATAATAGACTATAAAAAAAAATTTTTCTCATCAGGTGCATAATATCACGTAAATAGACTATTTTAATTAAATTTTTTCCTGTAATTGGTTTTTTGTAATATAATTTTCAAATGAATAAATTTTTACTTGATATTCTAATATGCCCTAAATCTCATGGGAAGTTAGTCTACAATAAAACTACTAACGAACTGTTCTGTTATGAATCGATGCTAGCTTACCCGATCGAGAACGATATTCCTATAATGTTAGTAGACAGAGCTAGAAAATTGAATGAGGAAGAAATAGAGTAAGTACATGGTAAAAGCTGAAATAGGAAAAAAAATTAAAGATTGCAAAATAGACTGCACTGATATAAAAAAGAAAAAATTATCAGACTTCTTGAAAAAAAACCTTGTCATATATTTTTATCCAAGAGATATGACGCCAGGTTGTACAACTGAAAGCATAGATTTTAATTCTAATCTTTCTAAAATAAAAAAATTAAATTATGATTTAGTAGGAGTTTCTAGAGACTCATTAAAGTCTCATGATAAATTTATTGATAAACACAAATTTAAATTCCCTTTAATTTCTGATGAAACAGAAAAAGTTTGTAATCTATTTGATGTGATAAAAGAAAAAAGCTTATATGGAAGAAAGTATATGGGTGTTGATCGAAGCACTTTTCTACTTAATAAAAAAGGCATTATTTTATTTCAATGGCGTAATGTTAAAGTAAAGGGTCATGTTACTGAAGTTATAAATAAAATTAAGGAGATTGGTTAAAATGACTTTAGTTGAAACATTTCTTTTTATAATGATTCTCGTAACGCTCCTAAATGGCCTTATATTCTTTAGAATGTTTATTAAGCTACAAAAGAAAAATAATGAATTGCTGAAAAAACTTATTGAACAAGAAATCAATCATAGTTATAAAGATGGTGATGCTATGCCTCATTCTGAAATTGAAAAGTTAAAAACTAAATTTATGAGTCAACCTTATGAGCGTAAGAAATGAGTGATACTATTTTTTCAAAAATTATAAATAGAGAAATACCAGCTGAGATAGTTTATGAGGATGATTTGTCATTAGCCTTTAATGATATAAGCCCTCAAGCTCCTACTCATATCTTGGTTATTCCTAAAAAGCCGATAGCAAAACTTAGTGACTCAAATGAAGATGATCAAAACCTTTTGGGCCATTTATTGTTTGTTGCTAAAAAAATTACAGAGGAAAATAATATTGAACATTATAGATTAGTTATTAATAATGGAAGTGACGCAGGTCAAACTGTCTTTCATATACACATACATATTCTAGCTGGAAGAGTTTTTGGCTGGCCTCCCGGCTAATCAAATTTAAATTCAAAAAAAAGGATTATAAGCCCATTGTAATAATGCCTGTCTTTGTCTTCTCCTACATTGCATATCATTTCTTTTACAATTTTTCTGAATTGCGCCTTTGTGTCTAGCGCCAAATGCCTTCCATCTCATTATTTGAATTTTATCAATTTCAGGTAATCTTCTACCTAATTTATATCTACAGTACCATTGGAACCAACCTAAAGGATCTTCTTTAAAAATCCATCCATTCTTTTTCCATTCCTGCATAGTAAGGCCTGATTTAATCTTAAAATAATTAAGATTTACATCAAATTCTAAATCATTAATTTTTGCTTTTCTAAACCAACTTTTTGGATACTCTGAAACATCACCCTTAAAATAATGTCCACCAAAAATACCTGCCTCGAGCATTTCTTTCGGTGTTAGTTCTGGTAAAAAAATCTTATTATGTTGATGTGGATTAATTTACAACTCCTTGTTAATTTCCCAATATTTTATTTTTTTCTAAAAATACTTAATATCTTTTCAAAAAAATCTCCAATTGGATTCATCCTCAATTTTTCTGATTCAACTGCAATTTCATCTATACATTTAACAGACCTTGCTGGATAAGGTCCATGAGATGTTTCTTGATATAGCGCTACAATATCAAACCCTAATTCTAATGTATGACCAATTTCAAAATTTTCATCTCTTGATTGAACCTGACCTTTCATTAAGGTTGGCATCCTAGCTAAATAGATTGGTTCACAATTATTTTCTTTAGACTTGCCAACAAGTTTTTCATCTGCTATTTTTTTTGAATCTAATTCAAGCATGATAAAGTCAGCCTCTTTTAAAAAACTTTCAATGTCATCTGTAGAATCATCTTGTTCATATCTAACGCCTATTTTTGATTCTGACAATCCTGCTAACTTTGCCTCTTTAATTTTTTCTAAACCAATCTTCTTAAATATCGAAATGTATTCTGGTTGAAGCTCTTTGGCAAAATCTAAATATTTTGTAAAATTCTTAGAATCCCTATCATCTGTATCCAGATAGATGAATGTTTTACATTTTCTTTTTTCTGACTCTTCTCTAAATTTATGTGCTCTGTCTTTTACAATAGATTCACCATCACTATGGAGAATTCGTGCAATATCAACTCCGTCAGTCCATTGTCTAGCAATCCCAGCAATAATCATCGTTTTGAGCTCTTGAGGATCATCTGTAGACGGTCCAAGCGTAGCAATAATAAGGCTTAATCGATGCCTATTTTCCATAAATATACCTTAAAATTTTAGTGGAGTTATTCTCTCCAAAATAGACTATATGCTTAGTATAGACTTTTTTCAAAAATAATAATATTATATTTGGCTTGGGGGAATTATGTTTAGATTTTTGATAGTTTTAGCTTTAATTGCACAGCCAATAAGTGTATTTGCACTATCTATTAGTCAAGATACAGAGCTTCAGAAGAAATCTTTTATTAATGATTCTTTATCTAAAGAACAATTTGTAATTTGCAAACTAAACTTTGATGATGATTCAAGAGAAAATTTAAGCCATTGTAATGTTTGTGATTTGTTTTCTGATGATAAAGATGTAGTTTTCAATAATCATACTATTGGTCTATCAAAAATAATTGTCTTCTCTCTAAGACAAGAATTAATACAACCTTATATTAAATATACACCATTAATTTCATCTAGATCTCCACCATCTAAACTTTCATAAAAAAAGTTTATTTAATTTTTCACAATTTTTTTATCAGGAGGTATCTCGTGAAAACGTATATAAAAATATTATCGTCTTTTTTTCTTCTCTTTGTAATAAATGTTGCAAATACAGAGGAATTAACAGACATTAAAATAACCACTCCAGTAATGGATAATGCGATCATTAAAAATGAAGCAATAGAATCAATAAATACTAAAAATGCAATTGATGGTGGAGATTTATTACAGAATATAAATGGAGTCAATACCATTAGAAGAGGTGGACATGGGCTTGATGCTGTAATCAGAGGTCAAAGCGATCAAAGATTAACTACTCTACTTGATGGCGCTATGGTTTATGGAGCATGTTCATCAAAGATGGATCCTGCAAGTACTTATGTCAATATTGAAAACTATGACACCATAACTGTAATCAAAGGTGCACAGAGTGTTATGTTTGGTGCTGGAGGTTCAGGTGGAGTTGTGAGCTTTGATAGAGTGACAGAACCTTTACCATTCGTCACAAAAAATAAAGGTGGTGGAACTTACCAACCAAATAAATATAAATTTGGACAAACGTTTGATAGTAATTCAGAAGCTATGACTACTATAGGAGATGTTCAAATTGGTCTAGGTGATAAAACATTCCTTCGATTTAATGGTTCTTACAGTGATGCAAATGATTATGAAACTGGTACGGGCATAAAACCAAAAACAGGATTTCGTACTCATGACTATGCGATTGTTTATGGGTGGCGAACTGATAACAATAGCAAAGTTGAATTTGTCTATGATAATAATTCTCAAGAAAATGTTGAATACGCAGGACTCTTGATGGATATCGTATACAGTTATACGGACATCTATAATTTTAAATATCATAGCGCTGTTCCGATGTTGGGTTTAGACACACTTAACTTTGAGCTTTACCAATCAGATATGGATCATCTAATGGATAACTACACTGCAAGATCAACTTCAGAACGTGGAAGCGAAATGAAAATGAAAACTCCTGCAGCATCTGACACCTATGGTGGAAGGCTTATAGGTACCTTAGGTAAAGATATGAGAGTTGGAATAGATTATGAAAAGAATAGAAGGGATGCTGAACAAAACATGATGATAAGTGGAACAAATTATCATCTAACATATTTATGGCCTGGAGTTGAAATTGAAAAACTGGGATTATTTATGGAAAAAGATAAGAATATTAGTCCTTCAGGTATTCTTACATATGGCTTGCGTTACGATATGATTGAAGCTGACGCGACTATGGCTGCTGATGACCCTGGAAGCGATCATGCTTTACAAGTAACAGCCAATAGTTTATTCACAACCTATTATGGCGTTAATGCAAGCAAAAGAGATTTTGATAATCTAAGTGGATTTATTCGTTATTCTAAATCTTTAGGCAATGACTCTAGATATTATTATTCATTTAGCAGAAGTGCTCGAAGTCCTGATGCCACAGAACTCTTTAATACAAAAACCTCTATGGCGATGGCTGCTAAATATCAAAGAAGACATATAGGTAACCCTACTATCAAAACAGAAAAGCATAATGCCTTTGAATTTGGTTATAAGGGCAATATTTATAATATTGATTTAGATGGATCAGTCTATATGAATAACGTAAGTGATTACATTACTCCTTATCGTGTTTCAACTAATTCTGATGAAACGCTTGATAGTGATACTAATGACACTAGGCTTTATAAAAATATAAATGCGCGCCTTTGGGGCTATGAGTTAAGTCTGAAGAAAGCTCTAAGCCCCAACTTTGCGGCTATTTTAAATCTTAATTACACTAGAGGTGATGATAGAACACAAAATAGGCCGTTAGCACAAATAACCCCGTTGACAGGAGATTTCACCCTTGATTATACAACCACTACTACCAACTATGGATTGAGAGTAAGGTTTGCGGATACTCAAGATAATGTTGATACCAGAGTTATTGATGTGGGTAAAACACCTGGATATACGGTATATGATGTTTATGTTGGTTTTGAACCAACGCCAGATGTTAGATTGGCAATAGGGATGAGTAATATAACTGATAAAAGATATGCAACTCATCTTAATGTTGCTAACCAAATTGATTCTACTGCTGCACGTGTAGATGAAGCAGGTAGAAGTATTTGGGGATCATTAATCCTAGATTTCTAAATCTAATATAGTAATACAGGTAATCAGATGAGAGGCAGACTACTGCCTTTCATCTATCTTTAGATTATAATGGAGGTATGATTGAGGCATTACCTAATATTCAAACTATTTTTTTTGTTCTAGTTTTCATAATTTTATTTGTTATCGAATACTTTAATGCAAATAGAGTTTGGAAGACCACAAGATTTAAAAGATTGTTCTTTCATGTAATTTTCGCTGTTCTAAATTCCATTATGTTATACATACCAAGATTATTGTTACTGATTCCCATTCTATTATTCACAGAGGAAAAGAATCTTGGTTTTTTGAATACAATAGATCAGTTTTATTTTATAGAGGTTTTGTTAGGGATTTTACTTTTTGATTTTGCATATTATTGGTGGCATAGATTCAATCACACTATTCCCTTTCTATGGAGATTTCACTCTATACATCATTTAGATACTCATTTAGATGTAACCACTTCACTAAGATTCCATTTTGGTGAACTGATATTATCGCTTATTTATGATGTATTATTAATTTTACTAATAGGCGCTCCTTTGGAAGTATATATCTTTTATAAAATCATTCTGACTTCGTCCAGTCATTTTCATCATTCAAATATAAAGTTACCCAACAAAATTAATGATGTGCTGATGTATTTCATAGTTACCCCAAAATTTCATACCAATCATCATACTGTTGTAGATACAACGAGAAACGCTAATTACACCTCAATTCTTACTGTATGGGATAGATTATTTTTTACATATAGAGATTCTAATGATATCGATAGATCTTATATGGGTTTAGAAAATAGAGATTTAGAATTGAGTCTTTTTGAAAATTTAAAAAGACCGTTTATCAAGGACCAAAACGAGTTGACATAAACTATAGATTTTGATTTAATTAACTCACGCCGATTTGAACATCAGCTTGCCGGCGTAAAATAGCTAAAGCGATCGGTAAACCATCTATGCTTTAGCAGGATGGTTTTTTTTTGGTAGTTGATCTTCAGCTTGTGGCCAAACCGATCAGGTTAAAACACTAAAGAGGAGAAAAAAATGGCAAAAATATTGCACCACTCTGGAAATGTGGAATTGTTTTCTGAGCATAGCTTATCATCTAAACGATCTCGCAGAACAGAAAATCACACTGCTAAGGTACTATTTAGGAAATTTTCTAAAAATTTTTCCGATATACCCATAGTACAAATTAAGAACGCACTAAGGACTATATTCTGTAATATAAAAATTGAAATTGGTCAGTGCGATGTTTCAAAGAAAAAAGACTATTTTGAAATAAGATTAAACTCTCAACTCAATAATAATCTCTTTGAATTGATACTGGCAAAATCAGTTAGCTTGGTCTCTCTTAAATATAAATGTGATAACTGTAAACTGGAGGTGGAAAACAATGAAAAAACAATTTTCTTTCATTATTGATCAATTATCTAATGTTTTTTATGAAATAAAACATGGTGATTGGGAGGGAGTGAAAAGTGAAATTCAATTACTTCTTACTGGAAAAACCTATAGGGGAAAGGTAAAAGTAATTGATACAACTTTTAAAAAATACAAAGACTATGAGTCTACACCTGGCGAGAATGTTACGATTCTAATGGAAGGTTTTGATGGAAAAAAATGTTCAATGCATCTTGGAAAAGATAATCCGTATAATTGGATGCCAAAATACATTCAGGCAAAACTAAAAGCACGTGGTGATTTACCACCTGACCATAAAATAGAGTAAATATTCTAGGTAACAACCCCTTCAATCCCTGAGGGGGTTGTAACCAGCAGAGGAATATAATGTTAAACTAGCTTTAAATTAATTTCTTTAATTTGTGCTTAAGGATGTACCATTCGGTTGCAATAGACCACTTTATCTTATTAATAAATATTTCTATTACCAGCATATAGTTTTTAAGTAATCTCATTTAGATTTTCTCCATTTGTCCATTAATTTTACGGGTTCTGTCTATTTTTTACTTAACAAAACATATATATATACCGAATTGTTTACTAATTTTGTAATAAATAAGTATTTTGTCTATATATTGTCCATAACATTATCATAACAAAATAAGGATAACAACCCTTTCTTTCAGAATCAATAGAGATCAATGGGTGTGATTATTTTTTTGTTTTGGCTTTGGTTTTTGGTTTGGCAGCAGCTTTGGTTTTTGGTTTGGCAGCAGCTTTGGTTTTTGGTTTGGCAGCAGCTTTGGTTTTTGGTTTGGCAGCAGCTTTGGTTTTTGGTTTGGCAGCAGCTT